>JAUREO010000017.1 GCA_030827365.1 Candidatus Poseidonia sp.
AACTTCCTCTGCAAATTTAATGGTCATGACCGTGACAAGCGTACGTTGTCCTTTCTCGACCCGATTATTGATTTCAGACAACAAGTCATTGACTTGTCCACTCGTTGACCTCACCTCGATTTCTGGGTCGAGGAGCCCAGTCGGGCGAATTTCCATTTTTGCGATGTGCTGTATTGATTGAAGCATATCGTACATCGATTCAGCCTCAGGATGGCGCTTGTCAAGTTCTGGCTTTTTAGCACCACCGCCTGAACCAACATGCAACAATGCGTTCGGCACATTTTGTTTTGTTACCTCACAGAGATGACGCAACTCACGTTCACCAGGCGTTGCTGAGACATAGACCATCTGAGGAACTAGAGATTGAAATTCAAGCAATTTTAGTGGTCGATTATCAGCAGCCGATGGTAATCGAAATCCGTGGGTAATAAGAGAGTCCTTTCGAGATTTATCACCAAAGAACATTCCTCCTATTTGGGGAAGGCTCACGTGGGATTCGTCCATGATCACAAGAAATTTGTCTGCATCGCCGTGAAATTGTTTAGCACACGCAGCAAAAAAATCGAGAAGACAATAGGGGCGTTCACCGGGCTTCCTGCCGTCAAAATGACGCGAGTAATTTTCAATCGATTGACAATGACCTATTTCTTTTAACATTTCTAAGTCATATTCAGTTCTTTGTTGTAGCCTCATGTGTTCAACATGCTGGTCTTGCTTCGCAAAATATCCTAAGCGATTTTTTAGTTCAAGCTCAATTGATTCAAGTGCCTTTTCAAATCGCTCATTACTGGTCATGAAGAATTCCTTAGGATGAATCCATGCTTCGTCAAGTGGTTCAAGCACTTCCCAAGTGACAGGGTCGCAAACACTGATGCCCGTGATACCATCAAAATCGAAGGTGATACGGATAGGGTCATCTCGGCTTGGCATCCAAATATCAAGTACTTCACCTCGAAGACGTACTTCGCCTCGAGCCAAATCGTTTGGTGTACGTTTGTATTGTAAATCAATGAATTCACGTAGAACATCTGTTGGGTCGATATTCTGCCCCACATAACATCGTGCATGGTGTTCAAGAAATGTCTCGGGAGGATTAAGACCGTAAATGCACGAAACTGAAGAAACAACGACGCAATCTGGACGTGTAACCAACGATGCAACGGTAGCAAACCGTTCCTGCTCAATCCTTTCGTTAATACCCATCTCTTTTTCGATGTATAAATCGCGTTGTGCTAAATACGCCTCGGGTTGATAATAGTCGTAATGGGAGACAAAGTATTCAACAGCATTGTGGGGAAAGTATCCAGCCATTTCGTGGTACAATTGCCTCGCAAGAGTCTTGTTATGGCTCATGATCAGGGTTGGAATATTCAGTTTCTGAATAATGTGGGCCATGGTGTAGGTCTTACCACTGCCCGTTACACCAAGTAAAACACAACGTTCTTGGCCATTTTCCAATTGAGAAATTAATTTTTCAATTGCTTTTGGCTGGTCACCTGAGGGTTTAAAGTCTGAAACGAGTTGAAACCGTTTTACATCGGGGTGCAAGTCCTCAAGAGCAGCTCCTTCAAGCGCTTTCGACAAGTCAAATGGATGACGAAGATCGAGGTCAGAAATGCCCGAATCAGCATTCGAAAGGGATTCAAACAATCCCTCGTCATCCCACTGTGTCACAACAATCACCAATGTTCAGGGAAGGTAAAGTCCACCATTCACATGGAGTATGGCCCCTGTAATATAACCAGAATCTGGGCCCAACAGAAAAGAGACCGTGCTTGCAATGTCTTCTGGGGTTCCTATTCTTTGAAGAGGAACTTCATGTTCCCGTTGTGCTCTTTTTTCATCACTATCGCCCGACAAAATGTCAGTATTTACATATCCTGGGGCAACGACATTGACCCTTTTTCCTTCTTTTGCAATCGATAAGGCAAGGGAACGCGCCCACACTGCAAGGGCTGCTTTTGATGCTGCATAATCCGCTCCGTGGGGCGAGCCTTTTGTTCCAAGTTGAGATCCAATCACAACCATTCGTGCATTTGGGGTCAAATGAGGTTGGATCGTTGACCACACTTGTACGGCACCATTGAAATTCGTGTTCATCGTTAATTGCAATCGCTCCATGGTGAGTTCATTTGCATCCAGTCGCTCGTACACACCGTGATTGAGCACGACAACATCGACTTTCCTCATCATCCAAGGGTGTATGCCGAGTAGGTCCACTTCGCCTTGATTTGAACAATCGACCTTCACAGCAAGGGCGTCAGCCTCAGTTCCTCGAATCTCATCAACGAGCATCTCTGCGGGTTTTGAGGAAGTATTGTAGGTTAGAAGAATATCGTAACCATCCCTTGCAAGCCGAGTACAAATTGCACTGCCTATGCCTCTTCCTCCTCCTGTGACCAAGGCAACTGGCCGGCTCATGGTATGGCCAGATGCTCATTAATCATCAATACATGTGTTCTATTCATCTGAAAGGAATTGTGCCAAATTTGGTGGTTGCCACCCTTCAGGTTTCATGACTTTTCCATCTTCTCTTCGAAGCACTTTCCCATCAACGAGTTTGGCCATGTTTGACCTGTGGACTTCATTGAATGCATCATCGTAAATGTGTTGCATACCGTGGTTGATGATGGTACCAGCAAGAATGTAGCCGATATCGGCAAGTGCATCCAGAATTTCAATCAAATCTCCATTTCGAGCAGCTTCGGCGTATTCTTGTACCTCTTCTTCAAGTAGTTTGATGCGTAATTCAATTCGCTCGTCAGGGCCAAGACCCGGGTCATGAAGCGTCGGGATTTCGAAGGCTTTGTTGAATTCAAGCAAGGACTTGACAATAGGATTCATGCATCAAAGCAAAACCATAGGGCTCTTCAATTTTCCACACCACCATTTACAAAGTTTCGTAGACAGATCTCCACTGATAGGGTGGCCTTTGAACACTCAATAGAAATAAAAAATTTTGGGCCACCTCCCCGTCCGAAGAGGGGAAGGGGGCAACAACCCTTTCGGGAAACCTGAAATTCAGGTTATCAAGAATCTCAAGAGTTAGTGAAAAACTCTCAGAGATGCTCAACGCCCTTTTTCTGGACGTTGGCCTTCTTGATCTTGTCAGGAAGCCATGCTGGGCCATTTGCTGGCTTTGGCACCATAGCAATGGACCCGCTGAAAACGTGAACCTTTTTGGTTCCTCGTTCTCGTAGGCGGATGTCCGTATGCCCTCTAGTTGCAGCCTTAAGGGCTGCACCACGTGGTTGTTTGCTTGCAAAGACCTGGCTTGTATCTTTTCCGCCCTTCATCAGGACGAAGTATTTTTTTCCGTCTGCCATTTGGATTACCTCCGAAAAGCGACCACGTCATAGAGTATTTAGTCATTTCTAAGAAAAAGCGTGATACTGCGTCATATAATGCTCGCAGTACCCCTGTCGGAACAACAAAAATCCCACATTTTTCGACTGAAAAAGCGTTAAATTTCAGCCCCAGCAAGTGTTTTTGTGTGAATCACGCCATTGATTTGGCGGATTTTTGAAACAACTGTTGATGCAATGAGGCCCAATTCAGGTGCAATGAGTTTTGCAATAATATCATGGTCGCCGAACAATAATGTTGCATCTTCCACATACTCAACATCTCGAATATGCTCCAATACCTCCCTTTCTAATCCTGGTTCAACATTGATCAATACGTATCCGACGGCCATGGCATTCCCAAGCCATCACTTATCATCAATTCTTCTCAAGTTAAATTTGATGAAGGTTGATTTTTTCTTTGTGTTCTGCAACATATTGCACCCATTGTTCTTCCGTCCAGTCTTCCGGAACCGGTCCATCGAGCCAAGAGGTGTATTGCTCAATTGTCCAACCCTCGGGAATAAAATCAAAGACTGGTTTTGCGTTTGATGGAAGCTCCACCGAAATATCATCAAATAATGTATCAAGTTCCATAATCGTAACAGAATCAGTTTTTTGTTCTGCCTGCGTAGACCACAATTCCTCGGTGGCTCTCTTCCTTGAAAGAAGTAAGGCCGTAAAGATTGCAAATAAAATGATGCCAAACGCCACGATTGCAAATTGAGTGCCTTTATTTGTTTTTGATGTCTGCAAGGCCAACTCAGTATTACACTCGGGTAATGTATTGTTAATACATGGATCGATATACGGGTTAATCGATAATGCTCTTTGTTCAGAAAATGCCTCGAATTGCTCATTAATACATTCGAAAAATAGTGTGATGGTTTGATTTTCTACATTTCGAGGTACAGGATATACCCATGATAATTCATTGGATGATAATGAAGGGTCGCCCGCCAGTTCAACGAATTGAGTCAACACGTTCATTTGTTCATCGAGTATTTGGAGTGAACAAATGATACCTGAAAGTCCATCCTCATCAGAAATCTGCAAACGCGTGACCAAATCTTGTCCTGTGGATATATTCATTGGCACATCTGGCTGAAGCACAGTAGGCGCTCGGGTGAATTGAATTGATTGCTGAACGGTGTGTACAAGACCATCGATATCTTTTACATAGGCAAGCAATTGACCTTCTCCCTCTACAAAGGTACTATCGAGACGAACTCTGTAAAATGTTTGAGATTGGTCCAACATCAATGTCGAAAGTGAACAATTGTCCGATAGATTGTCATCTTTATTCCAAACCGGTACTTCTTGGACTGGTAATTGAACTGACCAACCCTCTTGAATCAAAGATACCGTCGAGGCACCAATTGGCCTATCGCTTTCAAAGACGACCGCCCAAGTTGCAATTTGTCCAAAATTCATCGATGTGAGGTTACCATGAGTATCGCATAAGGCAGTGAATTGAATTCTCGGTGGCGTCATGATCACAGGGTACTCAATCTCTTGGGTCGCAAGAGAACCATGGAGGCCAATACCCATGACCTGAGCCCAAAAATTACCAGTTTCAAGTGAGTGCTGTACCCGTTCAAGTTCAAACAAAATTTCAAATTCATTTGATTCAATATCAATTGGGAATTGGAGTATCTCTCCACCGGGCCATAAAATCCTCAAGTCTCCAATAAACGATGATTCTTCGTCATCGATATCGGTAATTTGTATTCGAAGATATTCGCGTCCATTGTTGAGTACCCTATCGAGCAAAACTCCATCTTCTGATTCGATGGTCATCTGTATTGACGGTGCAATATCTCCAACAGAAGCAGTTCGATATGAGACTCGTTCTAAATTTGAATTATATACGCTAAACTCAACTTCTTCAAGCGAAGAAGAACGAGCCAATTCGTAGGATGCTTGATAACAAAACACGCCAAACTCTGGTGATTCTATCTCGACAGGTTCCGAGATATTTCCACGATTGACCTCAAGGGTTGGGTATTCATATTCTGGCTCAAAATCAGCATCCTTGGCACAAACGATGAGCAAATAGGGTTGGGCCCGTTGCAAATCATTAGGTGGTGAAGAAGGCAACGTTGAGGCTCTATCCCAATTCGATTGGTCAAGACCTTCAATATACGGGCCATACCAACTTTGAGATGCGTTTAATATTCGAGTTACATCCAAAAATTGCTTGAAATCCGTGAGCCCATATGCATCGTACGCTGTCGCTTGAAGTGAAAGATTACCAAGCACCGAAGTGGTTGGAATCGTTACGATGATTTCCCATCGATCACCGAAGAGATATGTTGCGTTTTGTGAAGTCCAAGTTTCTCCCTCTCCTACTTTCCATTCAACAATAACTGAGGTTACATTTTCATCATCACTTGCCAAAATATTGCAAATGGTGTAGCCCCCTCTTGCTAATTCTGAAGCACTGCAGTAACCATTTGAAATCACAGGTTTTGCGTTGACTGGGAAGCCAAGGTCGAAAATGTTGTGTTGGAATCTCCTTTCAGGAGTCGCATTGAGCCATCGTACGCGAATATTCATCCAATCCGTTGAGGAAACTGGAAAGTCGAGTTCAAGTTTCAATCTTGAACCGTTCTGGTCCCCTGCTGGAATGGTTAGATTTGTTTGATTCAGTAAAATATTCCCCTGAAGATTGAAAAGAACAAGTGAGCCTACCGCTTCGGACATGCCTATGTTCTCAATGGCTACCTCGATAGTGGATTGATCGTTTTGATTGGCAGCACCAACAAGCCTTGCGTCAATAACATTCACATCGTGAAATTGGTCAGCAAATGGAGCCATTTTTGGGTCACCAACAACAACACCCATCCATCCGGTGATGAGATTGGCCGCAGCGTGACTTTCTGCCAAATTATAACCTTGAACATACGATTCCATGAGTACAGAAGGGTATCCTACTGCTGTGAGGTAAGGCTCGTAGACGTAGCCTTTCACACCCGAAACACCATCTTCAAGTAAATCTGCAACAAGAGATTGACCATAGCCTGTTCCCCAAGCAAATGAACGACCACCGGTTGATACAGCAGTTTCTGCGATTGAACCATCAACCCAACCATTGTGTGGTCGAATTGAGCGAAGATTGAGGGTATCCAAGTAAAATGTACCATCAGAGTTTGCCCCACTCGGTTGAATATCAATCACGATTTTGAAGTTGGTCACATTTTCATGTGGTCGGAATCGCAATGTTTTGCTGTTCCAATTTTCAGCGAGGATTTGGGAACCAGTTCGGTTTTGTGAACGAAGCACACCGTTACTATCGTAACCTTCGATGAGTATGTCAAACGTACCGCTTACTTCACCACTGCTGCTTCCGTACCCATAGAGAATCCAAGCATGGCCTGCGTGTCCGTTCGGTAAGGTCATATTTTGCCAAACCTCAATGGTTGATGTCCCAGAGCCAGAAAATGAACCACAATTCTTGTACACTTCTCTTGATATTTGTTGCACTTCATCATGCGACAGAGCGCTATCGTAGACGACGACTCGGTCAACAAATCCTTTGAAAAACGAAGAGCCAGCCCTATTCACACCTATTCTGTATAAATCGACATTGTTGAAGTCTGAACTGTTTGGTTGGAATGAACCAACTAAAACACCGTTTAGATATCGATGAACTGTCCCGTTATCGTAGACCGTGGAGAGATGATTCCATTGGTGTAATTTTAACGCTCCAAAAGCATTCGATGAGTTACTGTGTTGTCGCCACTCACCATTTTGAATCATATGTTGAAATGTTTGAGCCGAACCTGCAACATCGCCAATTGCAAATGTCGAGGCGTACGTTGATTGATTATCATCCTCAACCAACACAAATTGACTGACTGTTAAATCGCCCGACCAATCTTGAACGTCTACCTGGGCATAATCATCGATACCATCGAAAAACAGACACGTTCCGCCTGGGCAATTGACCCAATTGGTTGAATTCATATCGTACAGTGTTAAGTTCGCATTTTGTTGTCCATCAAATGCGGTTGAACCCGAACCTGTTTCAAAATCCCATGAATGAAGAATTGAATTGGGTTGAGGGCGATCTGTAAACACCTTGTAAGCGGAAGCGGGGACGACAGCTTTAGTTTGATTTGGGCCCTCCCAAGAAAGGATGACTCCATGAGGTCCGCCACCTTCAAACATTTCAACACGAAGTTCATGGTATCCAGATGTAATATTTCTGTAGCCTGAATATTCCCTCATTCCGTGCGTACCATGATTCTGAATCAACGAAACACCATCAAGCCACATTTCCGAACCATCATCGCTGTTGAGATAAAAGGTCCAATTTCCATCTTCTGGGATGTTGATAGATGAAGTGAACCTCACGCTAAAAGTGTCTTTGAATCTTGAATCAAGACCGGGATGTGGGTTGGATGAAGAGGCGAAATTAATGCTCGATTGTATCGTCACTGCGTTTGGAAACCTACCTTCTAAATTTGGCATAGCATTGGTATTGAATGTAACTGCGCGATTATCATAATATTCTGCAAGCAGGCCATTCATTGCTTCGGCTTCTTGTCCACTGCAATCGGGGGTGAGTGTGACTGAAAGAGCGTTTGCTCCGCCTTGTTTTTTGGAACTCTGTACGTCGATGTCAATCGATTCGTTTCCACTTGTCGACGGGAGGGCGTGACTCCAGTATCTCGCTTGGGTTGACCATGAAGAATCAGCAGTATCAAAACCTGAATTCGGTAAGTGATTGACATCCCAATTTCCATCATTACTACCCCATGAGGCATACCCAATTACATTCGAAACGTTGGTGACAAACTCTGTTTCTTGGTCGAAAAACACGGGTAAATTGTATGTGCCGTTAAGGGTTGAGTTCGCTGTGTAGAGGTTATCGTTCCAATATTTGTATCCTGACCCATTTCGATTTGTAGCGAGGTCAAGAACAAAATTTCCACGATTTCCAAGGCTATTGTTTGCTTTTTCAATGAGCCCTATCGCTGTTTCAGTGGTGTATCCAGTGAGACGTGTCACAAGGAAAAATCCGTATTCTTGACGCGTGAAAGCCTCCATCGAATTGCCAGCGATTGGACCGTAATCATGCGTGATCCACCAACTGCTGCCAATCGATTCATTGTATCGACCACCGAGCAAAGAAATTTCCTGGTCAAAACTTGCTGCAGTGTTTTGCCCACCAGACACTCGTAACGGGATACCCTTCGTCGTCACGAGATAGTTGATTTTCGAACTGTTTGAACGATTCATCAACATTTCATACATGGGTTCAAGGAAATATGTTTCAAATTGATCTCTGTTGATTGTTTCTCCGGTGGGTGTATTTGGCATGTCGAAGATGAAGATTCGTTCTTCGCTAATGTTTCGGGCCTCAATGAACGCCCATGCTATTTCTCGACTCACATCGGACTTGTTGTTGACAAGCACTGCGACATCTGAATAATTGATGACATCGAGGTAGGCAAATCCATTCGGCATGGCAATGGTTCGAAAAGGTAACTCGTCCCACACAGAGGTTGAGATTTCTTCAGTGGATTTCCTTGGTTCAACATGAGGCTGAGCCAACCTCACGTCAACAGAAGGTTGTGGTTGAACAAAAATTGGAGACAAACTCGAGAGCAAAAACAAGGTCAGAATTGCCAATGCCCTATGCATCTTGCTCATTCCGACCATTCACTTCTAAGTTATAGCCGTGTTCCTTCTATCTCACAAAAAAATGTGCCTATGCTCCCCATCTTTCATCAAATGAATGCGAACCATCTATGTAGGACGGCCTTCCCTCCTTGACATGATGGTCGAACTTTACATGGCTCGAACCTGTAAATGGGGTGTACTCAAAGTCATTGGAGGTGATGTTTGGGAACATTCAGCAGATGTGCTTGTAACTCCTGCCAACAACAGATTATCAGGTCGAGAGGGTCTTGATGCCATGATTCATCAAAAAGCTGGAAAGGAACTGTCAGAGGTCACCCGTAACATTTGTTTGGAAATGAGGAAGATCAATGCCCCTCCATGTGCAGTGACAAGCAATGTCGTCACTCAACCATACAAATTGGGGGACCGATTCAAACATATCATCCACGCTGTTGGTCCTGATTGTCGGAGACCAAATCAAGACGATACGAGAAGAGAATTATTGCCTGAAACATACTACAATCTCTTTGACACATTACGCGAACTCAAGGCTGAAACAGTCATTGCACCTCCCCTATCGATGGGTGTTTTTGGCTTTCCACACCGCGAAGGTGCACGAATTACACTCAGCGTACTGCTTGGCATTCTCGATGGTGAAGAGGACTATGGCATTCGGGAATATTCCATCGTCGTCAAAGAACGAAATTTCATCAACAATATGCGAACTGTGTACAGGGAAGGTGAAGACCAATTCCCAGGTATCGACACGACCAACGAAATTTAGGATGATGAACTTCCTGCAAGATGGTTTTCAGCATTCTGCAATTTAATTTTGAGATCCTCAAGTTCATTTTGGGCGTTTTCAAGGGATGCTGCCTTAAGATTGCGTTCTACTGATGAACGCAGCCTTTCAACCGTGGCAAGTCGCTGACTTCGGTCTTTGGGGCGAGTCGATTCACTACGCATTGTCATCAGCCATTCTTCGAGCAATGCCCTACCCCACTCAGGTGCTCGGAATTCTGCAGACAACATGATGCTTTGACTCAAATGACGAAACCGAACCTTCCCATCCTTTGCTCTGTCCGCTTGAATTGAACCAACATTCCATCGGGAAATAGGGATTTGAAGGTGCTGTTCAAGTTGTATTTCGTCATCCGATGGAAACGAAAACACGGCGATAAGAACGCCACTGGACAAGCAGAAGAACATCTCTGTTCGCACTGCGGTTTCGGACCATATTGTTGAATTTGTGGGCAATTCTCCCCAAGACTCCATGCACCAATTTTCGATAAGAGAGCGCCTTTGGTTCATGATGTTGCCTTCCGACGACACGATTTGAAGGTTTCCAATCTGTTGTTGATGCGGTGAAGATTCAAAGAGGTCTGCGTTGTGCGATGTATGATGACGACGGAGGTTCAATCAAGCGTTGAATCCACCTTGTGGCAACCTTCATTCAATTTCGGTCTCATCTTCATCCTATTTGTGTCGTGGTACATCTTCTTACGAATCCTGGAGAGAAATGGAACCTTAGACAAATGGAATGCATCGAGGGCCTTAGGCTTCGTCCTGATGGTTCGCACACATCGTGGCCAAAAAGCACTTGAAACATTAGCAAAACCAAGAAAATTTTGGAGGGCATATGGTGAGGTATCTGTTTGGATTTGTAGTGTTTCATTGGTCGCAGTAGCACTTCTTGTTGTTCTTGCATTCATTTCCTCCCTTTTGGCACCACAAACATCTGAGCCACCTGCAGCATCTGAGTTAATTGCTATTCCTGGACTTAATCCAGTCATACCGCTTGGATGGGGTATCATTGCATTCGTAGTTTCTCTCATCATCCACGAACTCGGTCATGGATTACAAGCACGTGCTCATGGTATGAGGGTTCGATCATTTGGGCTGTTGCAACTTGGACCACTACCATTAGGTGCGTTTGCCGAACCACAATATGAAGAATTGAGTCAAGCACCTCGAAGAGAAAGGTTGCGTATGTTTGCTGCTGGTCCTGCAACCAACATTTTTGCTGCAGTTTTTTTCCTAATCTTGCTCGGACTCATATCCACTCAATTCACCGGCGCAAACGAACATGTCCACATCCAAGGACTGGTTGTCGACGAAAGTGCCGATGTCGCTGGAATGGAACCTTGGGACATCATCATCTCTGTCAACGAAACCGAAGTTGTTGATTTGGAACAATTCCATGAGGTCATCGATCAATATCGTGCTAATGACACCATTCTCATCCATGTTGAACATGCCGATGGCACCCACGATAATTTGACACTCATCTTAGGTGATAAATTTGAACACTACAAAAATCTTGGTTGGAGCGAAGATAATCTAGAACTTCTTGGAATCGAAAAACAAGACCCATTTCTTGGCGTGGTCGGTTTAGCAGATGCAACACAAGGAGTAGACCGCTTAGCAGGTCCGCTTTCAAAAGAGTGGCAAGGCGGTTTCTTCTCAAGGCTCATTTCAATTCCTTTCCACTTCATCAATCTCCTCATCGTTCCCTTTGAAATGCAGGGGGTCGCTATTCATCCATTTGAAGAATCTCGTCTTGCTGCAGGAGATGGAATCCTTGCAAGCATCCTTGGACTCGGTGGATTACTCTTCTTCGTTCATCTCTTTTTCTGGCTCATCTGGGTCAACATCTTGCTTGGATTTACCAACCTCATCCCCATCGTTCCATTTGATGGCGGTCACATGTTCCGTGATTTCGCCCACGGTTGGCTCGATCGGTTCAAGCGACTACGACAAAAACTTCGCCTAGGTGACACCCATCCACTATGGGTTGAACACATCGCACAAAAAGCGACGAGTTTTTCCTCATTGTTCTTGTTCGTGATTCTTATCGTGACGATTCTCATACCCTACTTTTGAACACCTTTGATTCACTTCTGCGGCGTTCAAGTTCAGCAAAAATTTGGCTTCGCTTCATCGCTTCATCAAATATTGGGTCTCGGATTTCATCTTGTGATGTCGTTTCCGAGTCATCATAACAAATCATAGAAATGAATTTGTTGAGCGGTAAACCATCGTTCCAATTGAGATACACCGAGCCTGTTTTTGTGGTTGGCAGTGGAGGAATTCGTTGAGCGATTTGCCATTGTCTTGCCGTTATTGCACCGGTTTCAACTCGAAAAATTCTCCAAGAGTCTCCTCGTACCCCTTTGAGTCGAAAAGCGTACAGCGGTAGCAACTCACTTTTTTGACAATCGCGTAAAATTGCGTCGTATTGAGCGCGAAGACGTTCATCAAAGTAGAGTTTTTCTGAATGAGATGACTTAACTTCGATAGGAAAGCCATAATCGCCTCTTGCTGCAAAAACATCACCACTTCCCTCAATACCAGAACCAGCGACCCGAATGACAAAAAATGGCTTTCTAAGGACCATTCGCATTCGATTTTTTTCCTCGATAGTACAGGAACGAAGAACACCCTCGATGTTTTTCTTTTTGCCGGACAATACGAGCCTAAGTTCACGCTCGTAATTTTGACCCATGCACCACCAACAATGTCAATCGTTCTTAGGCACTTCGGAAAATTCATAGATAAGAGCCTAAAAAATCAACCAACTCATGACACCGATAGTTTAGAAGAGATTCAGTGCAAGGATAGTTTGTGCACAGGGCGTACATTCAAACGGATGATTTCGTCATGTCTTTTCGACTCATGCAACGGTTGCAAAAAGAACATATTCGTTTTGAGGTTTTGGAGATTGACCAAAAAGTTCCCGAATTTGGTATATTGTTTACCCATGAATTGAATCATATGCATCCAAATACGATTCGAGTGCTTGCCGATGACATCGACGGAGCCATTGAAGAATTTTACAAACTCGTGCATCAAATCGATGAACATTCACTCTTGACCATCGGTATCGACCCCGGACCACGTCCTGCATGTGCTTGGCGAACCGATCAGACCGTCGTTGGTGTCATGCAAACTGAATCCTTTGATGAATTGTTTGATTTCCTGACAAAATTAGGACACCGGTATAAGGCACACACGATTCGAGTCAAAATTGGAAATGGCTCTCCCCTTCACCGGGACCGAATTATCAATCGCAGTTTCCACCGAGGTTATATCGTCGAAGAGGTTGATGAAAAATCGACAAGCAAGGGAAGAAATCGACATGACCATACAAAAGCAGCAATTCGTATTTCGATGAAATCTGGAAAATCAATCTTCGAAGAACGGATACTACAGCCGAGCAAGGGTGATGTTCGTAATATTCAGCGTGAAAGTCGTGAATTATCAAATGGTAAATCAACCATTTCGTTTGAATTAGCTGAACTCGTTGCAATTGGGACAATATCGATGGACGAAGCGATGATGAAACAAAATCACTCTTCTTCGGGATAATATTTCAGTGTTTGAAATTCAGGAGAATTCGATAGTAATCGCTTGGCAACTTTTTCGTAGACCACAGGTGAAATGAAGACAACACCTACAATCAAAAATAGAAATGTGAAAGAAGATGATGGAACATAAAACGTTCCAGGTGATGGTGGTCCACTCACCATGAGTTTGACAGTTCCAAGCCATGGTATTTCCCCTCCTGCTGTTCCTATCATCCAAGATGCTCGTACAGGCCCATCAAGAGAACCGCCCGAACTAATGACTCTTCGTTGGTCAACGGAACAATGATTGTTATCCCCGAGGGTAAGGAAGCCTGCATGTGTTGGTTGCCATCCTTGTATAGACAGATGCTGGGAGAGTCCCTCGTGTGCAAAAACGCTGAGTTCACAATCATACAATGCGTTATGTATTCCGTCGAATTCAATGGTAATTGATTCAACACCTTGAATTGAGGTTCCAGGAATTTGCCATGTTGTGACACAAACGCCAGGTTCGCCATTCTCATCCAACCACTCATCATCAAAGATACCGCCATTCGGGCATGGGTCTTCACCTCCTTTGATTGAAGAAGTAAAATCCGTTGGTTGAACTTCAAGAATCGCCCGATGAATAATAGGTGTTTCATTTCCTCCGTTCTTTTTGAAAATAATCACATCACCATACATGCCGTGTTGCTCGTAACCATAGGATGCATGACTTGTATTCGCTGCTTCTACGAATGTGATAATCTGTTCAAATGGAGTTGAGTGAACCAAAATCAAATCTCCTGCATCAATAGCTCCAACTTCCCCTGACTCGCTGTGCATCATCGATTCTGATTCAACGACAACGAGAGGTGGCATAGAGCCAGTGTGGGCCCACAACCCAAAGATGAGTAAGGCGATCATGCCCCCAGCCAAAACGAACTCGGAAAGCAGGACAAGAACAGGGTCAGGTTTCTTACTCAGGAGTTCACGCCCGTTCTTACTTTCTATACAATTTCTTTTCATGTGCGAATTGATTCCATTTTTCTAAGTGACCAGCACCCAGCTCTTTGGCTGCTTGTTCCGCCTCTGAAAGTCTACGCTTAAGTTCGGGTCTGCCTTCGATGGCCATGATTTCATTGAGCGTTGCAATATAGCCTTTGAATACAAAAAAAGTCGGTATTGAGACCATCATGAAAATGCCCGAGATGACGAGCAGCCCGATGGCAAGACCGGTCATGTCCTGCCAATCAGAATAATTTGGATTGCCGTTTATGAAGAGGAGTTGATAACCACTAAGAAGAAACACCAACGTTGATGCTCCACTTGAGATTGCTGAGAGTTGATACTGACGCCCATGTTGATTCGCCCAAAGACGCTGAAGAAGAGATTGTTTCTCTGCCATCGAGTTGCCCCCTATACACGCCTTGACTCGTCCGAATTTTTAAGGATGTGCGAATTTGACCCTTGACCGATATCCGAATACTTGATATGATATGGATTGAATTTGGGAACACCCTTGAGGTATTACCATGCGCCGAGCCCTAATTCTTGTGTTGATTTTTACTCTTTCATCGCTGTCTCCGTTGGCCTCAGGGGCGTCGACTGAAACACAATTCAAAAATGGAACAACATCGTTCTCATACACTTTCACTGGTTCTGGCAACGGTACCGCAGGTGTGGTTTCTATGCCATACGGAGCCGAAGTCACTGCCGCCACCTTCAACCTGCGAGGGGAAGCGAGCACAACTTCATGGACAAACTGGACAACGGATGACCACTACGGTGGTGCTGGTGATGCCTATGTTTCAAGCAGTGGTTTTCTGCCTTCACCATTTACGTATACATACAGACAAAATCTGTATGTGGATAATCAAGTGATATCCCTCGCAGGCACACCAACCACCTCGTACGCTGGTTTTGACCAAACAACTGATGTCAGTAACCTCAACAGTGCAACCATCAACACCTCTGGTGAATTTATTGCCCTTGGTGACCAAGGATACATTTCGCCCACCAAGAAAGTCTCTCAAACACTCATCTCATCAACTTCCGGATACTATCGCGGCATCGTCGTTCCTGTGAGCGATTATGAATACCACGTTCTGCGTTACACCTCCTCGTATATCACTCAAGTTCCAACCATTGAGCGTATTAATGCATCAACAGGAGGGGTCATTGGCACTGCTTCGTTCAACTACAACTCGGGGTATACTGGTTGTGGAACGACTGGAAATTACTACGATCTCACTGATGCTACGCTGTACAACGACACAATCCTCTACACAACCTCTCGAAACTACTACATGCTGACCAAATGGACATATTCAAATTCAGCATGGACATGTCAAGCAAGTTACAATTACGGTTCAACAAACTACCTTACCGGAGTTGATTTCGATGACGCCACCGGTAAAATGTATGTCGCCACATGGAACAGGAACAGTTACTATCACTACCTCAACGAAGTCAACCCTTCGTCGCCTACTGTCATCAATCAATCTTGGCTCATGACCTACAACTCAGATTACTACGCGTATGGTTCAGGTCTTGTGGTGAATATGCCGAACATTATCTACAACATGTACAACCATCCATCAGCGTCAAACTCCGACATAAAGAGTCACCACTACCACTACACCTACAATTCAAACAACGGCTTCATCTACGAACAGGGTGTTGTGACCTCAACGGATGGTGGACATCACGGACTTGTGGACGGACCTGATAACACGATGTTCTTCAGTTGTCACTATCTATCCTACTGCTCAGCGAATTCTCGCTATTTGTACGAATACGGTGATGGCAGTTTATTTGATGCTCGAACGCCAACTCAAACATCGCAAATCGTCATTGGAAATGCAATTTCCCTTTCGAGGACAACAAACAAGGTCACACTTGATGGTATCTTTGGTTATATGCCATACGGGACATCAATTGATGTTGACCTTTCAATTGATGGTGGTTCTTCATGGATTGCAGCAAATCCCGGTCAAACCGTGACCTTCCCCTCCTCAGGCCAATTCCTCGTTTGGAGGGCAACGTTGAATGGAACCTCAAGTGTGTCCCCAGTCCTTGGTGACATCGCCCTTTCATATGTGACAAGTTATCAGTCGTCAGGATACTTGTACGGGTATGTGTATCAATATGGTACAACAAGTTCAGTTGTCGCTGCATTTGCAAATTGGACTGAGTCTCGTCCGTCGGGTACAAGCATCAATATCTACTTCGGCATCAAATCAACAAATTCACAGTGTACGACAAACAATGGGAGAGTCTTGTTTACTCAGCCCGGGCAGACCTTTAATATGCCAATGGGATCAAGTTATTACACCTGCTTTAGGCTTGAAATGAGTACTTCGAATACAGCAAATACTCCAACACTAACAGACCTCAAGATTGCTCAACACTCCAATGCCCCATCGGAACCTGGCATCAACATCAACAAAATAAGCGCATACAAATGGGCTGCATCAAACGGAGCTCTGCTCGGAAGCCTCAGTGTTGTCAATCATGCTGGTATCATCAATGCCTTGAACAATGAAATTCCTGACCAAGGAGCAGGAATTAAAGATATTCAAATCGACCTCACAGCAGCATCCAGCGGTATCTTGGCTCTTGATTCATTTTCAATCACTTACACGATGCAGACTGTGAATCTTGACATTACCATTCCCGAGGGCACAATTCTACACGAAAGAACACTACCTTACGAAGTCGTCACAAGACATGTTATTGGAGAAGATGCGACTGGAATGAGTCAAGCAACGCTCCAAATTCGAACCAATAGCATGGCCAACAACCCAACACTTTTCTGGGAAACGGGCGATATTTTCCCTGAGCCCAACGACCCTGCAGATTACATCAACATTGACCAATCGTCATATTCTGTGGAAAGCAATGGCATCTTAGAAATTCATTGGATTTTCCATGTCACATCCGACTTCCCCGACCAATCGGATGTCAAATTCCAAGTTGGTTGCCTCGATAACAGTGGCTCCCAAGGATTTGCTCCAATTCCTCTCATTAGCACAGTCGGTTTACGAGTCAATCAAACCTTCGGGCTTGGATGGCTTGAGGTTCGAGATACTGAGGGGGACGTCACATCTATGGATGTTCCTGATGGCTCTTGGGTTGCTGCAGGAGAGACACTCAAATTTACTGGAGCCATGTGGTTTGTTGATTCCCAAGATGCACCAAAAGACAGTGCTTTCGATGTGCGAGTATCAAGAAACGGCTATGTTGAGTCAACTGCCAGAGATACGACCAACAACAATGGTTCATTCTTCATCTCTATTGACTTGCCAAACATCAATGTTCCAGATGGTATGACCTACG
Source organism: Candidatus Poseidonia sp. (assembly GCA_030827365.1). Taxonomy (GTDB): domain Archaea; phylum Thermoplasmatota; class Poseidoniia; order Poseidoniales; family Poseidoniaceae; genus Poseidonia. Next base: position 17,642 of record JAUREO010000017.1, read on the forward strand.
AGGTCCAAACCTACAATGAAAAGAACCCTGACAAAGTTTTGCAACCAAATGCAGATTGGCGCCGAACATTCAAAGTCGATGCAACAGCACCTGAGCGTATGGATATCTATCCAAAAGAAGATTCCTATGAAGCAGCAAATCGAGAGCAAGAGGTGAAGATTCTTGTCAATGATAATGTTGGGCATCCAATGCAACTCCGCCTATTCTACTGGGTTGAAGCAGACCATGACCTCAACAGAAATGGTATCGCCGACGATAATGAATATGTGAGTAAACTTGTGAACAACAACACAGTTGCAAAGAACAAATGGTTCCTCACGACCATTGACACCTCTCGCAATCCAAACATGGGACGAGTTTCGTACTACTGGGACGGAGGCGACCAAGCAGGTAATCCGCTCCACTGGACGGCCATTAATGATGATGATGATATTCTCAAATTTGAGTCTGAACCCGGTTTCTTACACGATGATGCAACCTTCAGAACGAGAAAAGATTCTGCAGCCATTTTCACCGGTCTTGACTGGGTGGGGCATAGCGACGATGATTCTGTGTACGCTGGATTGACCCAAACCATTGAATTAGGATTCATTGATGCGAACACCGTCATCGACTTTGAATACATCTCCCTTATCTTTGACTTCGAAGGACCAAATCCGCTACGAGATGCTCAGGCTATTTCGTACTCTGGACGAAACAACACCTTTTGGTCCGATTCTCCATACATCGACTTGCTCCCTACAAGCACAATGGTTGAGCGAACAAATGAATCTGGATTGCCGTGGATTATCATCACATTCCAATTCAAATTCTCATGGGACTGGCCGGATGAAGAAATGGGAGATGTCGCTCTTGTCTACAAAGAACTTGGAAGTCGAGATCCATCGAGAATCTTACTTCTGGAACATACATTCAGGGTGGAGAATGACCTCATGCTTGACCCAGATCAATTCTCAATCGAAGACGTCAGCGAACCAAGAACTGGTTCAATTGCGGATGGTACCAGAGTTCGGAAAGACGACCGATTGGCCTTCACAGGTCGAGTTGTTTACGAAGGTAGTGATGTTGCCGCCCCGAGAGATGTTGGAATTCTTGTTGAAGTTTTTGATGGAGAGAAACTTTGGAGCGATGGTTCGCTCACCAATGATGGAGGATACGATGTTGAAGTTCCATTATCCTCAGCAACAACACTCCAGTCTTCACCAACGAGAACTTGCTTGATTTCCATCACCAATATCCCTGGAAGAGGTGAAGATATGACTGGTACCTTGGTTTCGACCACACTGCAAGTCATCGTTGACGATGCTGCACCCCGTGTAACTCGAAGAATCGCTCCTTTGAATGTCATCGACATTTCAGCAAACAATGACCTCACCAAAGTACCAGTGGTTTTCCAAGGCACAGAGGATGCTGACCTCACAGGGTCAAAGCAAACTGTTCATTGGGTCATGCGAGATTCTACCCGTACCATTACCATTGGTGCAGGCTCAACGCTTCTCGGCATGCAACAAGATGACCAAATCGTCACGTGGACGGCAATTGTCGACCTCACAGACGGTGGTCGAATTACACCTCGTGCAGGCGATTTCGTTGGGTTCTACATTACTGGATGGGATGCTGCTGGAAATCAATTCCCTGTCGTCTCAAACTCAGAAGCGAGTCCGATTCCAGAACTAGCTTCAGATGATGATGACTTTGAACGACAATGGGTACAACTTGGTGCAGTTGGGCCAGAATTGAGAATTCATTCAATGTCGGTGTCGGATGACCACGTTTCACCAGGCTCAGACATTCAAGTCAAAGCCATCATCGTAAACAACGGAGGAAATACCACATCTTTGTTCAAGGTTGGATTTTACTCTGGCGATGACACCGAACCGTTCGATACTGTGACACTCAATGGTATTGAGAAGGGTCAGCTTATCGATGTACAAACCACATGGACAACTGAAGAAGGCGTCACACGTGTGCGAGTTGTTGTTGATTACGATAACCTCATTCCTGAAGTGAATGATTATGACAATTCTGCAGAACATTCGATTGAAATTGCATATGGTCAATACTTCGGATGGTTTGATTCGCCTCGTGAAAATCCACTCGCTTGGATTTTCATCTTCATTTCGATTATCACAATCGCTGCAGTTATTACAATCGCTTCTCGCACAAGCATCGATTATGGTGGAGGGGCATTTGATGAGGAAGAAGTGGAATGGGACGAACAAGCCTTTGAAGCCAATGTCGATGATGAAGACGACGAAGATGATGAAGACGACGAAGATTGAACCTAAATCGCTGCGTTCCTCATACACAAATCCTCAAGAAGGGTAGACTTTGGAATATTCCACGGGGGTGGGGAGAGTATGTCTGTTGATTTTTCCCGCCTTCATAAAAACTTACAACATGTCCTTGATGAAAGAGATTGGAATCCTACTGCGATACAATCTCTATCAATGGAAGATATCATTGCGGGAAAGGACAGAATACTCATCGCACCTACAGGGTCTGGAAAGACCTTAGCAGGTATTTTACCACTGTTCCACCGTTGTTTATCTGAACAATGGACCGGATTATCCATTCTTTACATCACTCCACTTCGGGCGTTGAATAGAGACGTTGACCTTCGTTTGAGCCAAATCGCTGAGGCTGTTGGTCTACGCGTTGATACACGCCATGGTGACACATCACAAAGCGACAGACAGAAGCAAGTCAGAAACCCCCCCCACATGCTCATTACCACACCTGAAACCTTTCAGTTGATGTTGAGCGGTAAAAAATTACGCACACTTCTGAACGATGTTCAAACTGTTGTTGTTGACGAAGTTCATGATATCGCAGCAAGTGAACGAGGATGGCAGCTTCGAATTGGTCTTGAGCGACTTGATGCGTTCGTACAACGGCCAATTCAGCGACTTGGACTCTCAGCAACCGTTGGAAATCCGGACTATGTTGCCGCTTGGTTATCAAAAAATGATTGCTACCCCATTGTTCACAAAGGAAATCGAGAAACAAATATTGAGGTATGTGCTTCAAAGATTTCAGATGAGGCTGAACGAGGTGCAGTACGACACGCCCTCAAACCTCGACAATGGTCAACCTATACCGACCTGCTCGATGCCATTGAAAACGAACCCCCTTGTTTGGTGTTCGTCAACAGCAGAAACGAAGCCGAAACGCTCGCTGGACACCTGTCTGCACTTGCTCCTGATTTTTCGATTGGGGTTCACCATGGTTCACTGGCAAGAGAAGTTCGTGAGCAGATGGAGAACGAACTCAGGGATGGAACCCTGTCAGCACTTGTGTGTACCTCTTCTCTTGAATTAGGAATCGATGTAGGGTCAATCAAGACCGTCTTACAACTTCATTCACCAAAATCTTCCGACCGAATGTTGCAACGAGTTGGTCGAGCAGACCACAAAGTTGGTGGTGTAGGAAACGGCATTGTCTTTTCGTGGGATGTTGACCACTTAGCCGAGTCAAGTATCATTTCCATGCTGGCCATGGATGGAGAAATTGAACCAGTCGAAATCCGTCCAAGGCCAATTACTGTGGCCTTGAATCAACTTGTCATGATGGCTCATGCAAATGGTGCTATGTCAATTGACGGCGCAACAAAGATCATCGCATCATCGCCACAATTCGAGTCATGGACACGAGATGACACTGAAAGTATTCTAAGAATTCTTGACGAACATTGGATTGTTCGATTTGCTCCTGAACCAAATACACTTCCGTGGTATCGATGGCCAAAAGCACTCATTCGTGTCGCATGCTCCCATGCCGATGTTGACGAAAACGAAATGCTTGACCTTTTACCATCATACAATACTGCGGATGAAGACATACCGCAAATGGTCAAGCAATTGAGTCTGCCTATACCAAAACATTTGTCGAAAGGCTGGTACAGTACAGCGGGGAAAACATTTGACTGGGTTCGCAACAACCTATCGATGATTCCTAACAAACGAATGTACACCGTTCGTGATGCGGTCACACGAAAAAGCCTCGGAAAAGTAGATGAAGCATTCGTTCTCTCTCTCAATCAATCTGGTGAAGATGAGGATGGCGTTACACGGCAATTCGTCATCGCTGGTCGAACTTGGATCATCGTTGATGCGGACCCGGAACAAAGTGAATTGCTTGTAGCTCCCATCAAATCACACGGGAAAGCACCGGTTTGGGTGGGTGAAATTCCACCCGTGCCCCAAGATGTCGCACAAAAAGTCGGGCGTTTGCGTCGGCTTTTAGCCGACTCCATTCATCTTGAATACCCACTCCACTCGACAAGTGGCTTGGATAAATTTGGTCATCTCAATACCGGTTCATTTGAATTGAAGAACATTCCACTCAATGCTGAAGGAAAGGGAATGTTGATTGAACAAATCGTGAAGCATGTCGAAGATTGTGAATTTCTACCTTCTGATGAGTGTATCACCATCGAAGAACGAAGCGAAGCATTGGTTATCAACTGCTGCCAAGGCTCAAAAATTAATGAAGCACTTGGGCAGTTTCTTTTGGTGATGGCATCAACGATTACGGGTCAATGGGGCCGCGTCGAATGTGAACCCACCAGAATATCGCTGTATGTTGGTTCTGCTGTTCAAATTGAAGATCTTCAAAAATGGCTTCTGGAAACACCTCCAGAGGCTATCGAAAATATTCTGAGTGTTACTCTACCCAATTCAAGCCAAGTTCGTTGGAGGTTTGCTCAAGTCGCAAAATTGTTTGGAATTTTGCGAGAAGGCGTCGACCCTCGTAAAATCAACCTAAATGCCCTCCTGAAAACATATCGTGGAACTGTGGTAATGGAGGAAGTGCTTGGAAAACTTTTCTTCGAACGCATGGATGTTCAAGGTGCTCAGGATTTGATAGAAGCGATACAACGCGGTGTCATCGCCTGTCATCTTACCTCTACAGGACCGTTGGGAATTTCGAGTCGAACTCGCGAAGATATGACATTACCAAATTGGGATAATGCAGAACTTCGAAGCCAACTTCAATCAAGACTGTGCAATGAGCGTGCAGCCCTATGTTGTCTCAAATGCCACACAACTCGACGGTTTCGAGTTGCAAGATATCACACGATGGATAAAATACAATTTTGTTTGAGTTGCGGTGGCCGAATGCTTGCATGTGCTCGAGAAGGTATGCTTGATATGCTCGAAAAATGGGTCGCATCAGAGGATACATCAGACCAAGATCGTATGACAAAAAATGCTGACATCGTGGCTCATCGTGGATATGAAGCCATCTTGTGTTTAATGGGAAGAGGCATTGGCGAAGCAACAGCAATTCGAATTCTTCGCAAGGTCACAAGAGGCGATGAGGAAGGGTTGCTTCAAGCCATTCACCATGCAGAAGTAGATTACGCAAGGACTCGAAGATTTTGGGGGAACTAAGTCCAGTTGAGAACATACATTCATAATCAGTCCTTTTCAGTGAGTGTCATGGAAATCACAAGGGATATCGTTCGAGTCACAGTCATTGTGGGAGGCATCCTTGTACTCTCGTCATATGTCTGGGGTGTTTCAAAGATGGACCACCCTGACCAATTATGGGGTGGAGTGTCGAAGTCGTTGCAAAAAATCACAGTGCCAATGATGTTCTTGGCGGCTATCGGCTTCCTTGTTTTTTGGTGGAACTCAATGTATTCGCTCTCACTCGAAGAAGTGAAATCACTCCAATATCCGTGGAGCACACACGATGAAAACGGACTTCAAAGGCTGTTTGTTGCCTATTTGCTCTTTCTTGTACCATCCATGTTGTGGCTTGAAAGCACTCGATTCCACGAACAACATGCATATTCATGGACACCTTTTTTGGTCATTAGCATTCTTGCTCTCGTTGCTCTTGGAAATGTTTTGCTCATATTGTTATCATACTCTGCATATCAACAACAAGTTCCAGGCGGAGGGTTAATGCTCACTGGAACCATTCTGCTCGCTATTCAAGTGATTATCAATGACCTCATCATCTGGTCGTATGCCTATCCTTGGAAAGGGCCTTAGTCTCAGGAAAATCTTGGGTCTTTTGGCCCTGTCGTACGTTGAATTTCAACGCCGTGTTGTTCCAAATAACCAATACCATTTTCGCCACCAAATCCACCATCGACGATGATGACTCGTGCTATACCAGCGTGGTGAATGAGTTTTGCACACATCATGCAAGGTTCGCCTGTGACGATAAGCCATGCTTGATTTGTCTTCACACCATTGGCTGCAGAATTACAAATGAGATTCATCTCAGCGTGGTGGCAACCGATCTCAACGCGGGTACCTGAAGCGACATTCATCGTATCTCGAAGACACACGTCGCCACCACACAAAGCCCCTCCTCCTCTCGGGCCACCATTATAGCCGTCCATCAAGACAACATTTCGCTCTGGATCCACAAGAAGGGCACCAAATTTCCGACGTGGACAATTCGATGCTTCAGCCAATGCAAGACATTGTTGAATTCGAATGGCAAGATGCTTATCTTTCATGCTCTGTCATCACGGGACAAATTGGATTCATGTTTGAGCGCTTCGATTGATTTTTTTCAATATTTGAAAAGGCTCAAGTCTTCATCGGAATCAAAACCAAGAGCCTCAATCACATTTCCTTGCAAATAAAGAGAACCAATGACAAGAATTCTCTGTCCCTTGGGAGATGACGCGAGTAGTACATCTACGGCATCTGCCGGATATTCAAATTCTTTGACCTCGCACCCAACCGTTGACAACAATGGTCGTAGAACCTGAGTTGCAACACCTGGATATCGGCCCTTTTGAGGGCATGTGAGGATAATTTCCGAAGGTGGATTCAATCTTATCATGTCAATCAGAGGTTGAATCATTTCCTCCATCGAGTGCTGAGGCGATGTTCCAAACAACAATGACCAGTTGGATGGCCAGTTCGACATCATTGAATGTATTGAACGACGCATTCCACTGGGATTGTGTGCCCCTTCTAGAAAAAACTCGATGGTGTTTGCAGTCAACATGTGTTGACGCCCAGGCCAATGTGGTTGAATCGAGATGTTGCTACAATCAATATTGAGGTATGAAGCCATGACATATTGAGCAATTTTACGCGCTTCATCAACATATGAACAATTACTTTCAACATCTACCCAGTGAAGTCGAGAAGGCCCAACTTGAACATCAATGCCCTGAATATGTGGATGAAGTACTGTTTCCTCAATCACTGTTCGGACTGAAACTTGCTCGGGATTTCTCACAAAAATCGGATGGTATGGTCGTGCAATGGCTGCCTTTTCTCGTGCTATGGCTTCGATTGTATCACCAAGAATGTCGGTGTGTTCACAACTGATACTTGTGAGAATACTGCATGTTGCTGGTGCAACTCTTGTTGCATCAAGGCGACCACCTAAACCTGTTTCGAGAACAAGTGCATCCACATCCAATAGGGATAAACATGCCAACGTTATCAAAAATGTTGCTTCAAAATAGGTGATGTCTTCTTGAAGATGGGGCAGTTTTTCTCGAAGTTCTCGCAATGCAATAGAATAGAGATTTGAAGAAACGGGTTTTCCTTTGTATCTTGTTCGTTCTTCAACTCGAACGAGATGGGGGGAAGAAAAAAACAGAGTGTTGTATCCTTGATTTTCAAGAAAACCAATCAACTGGGCACAAGTCGTCCCTTTACCATTGCTTCCTGCGACATGAAACACATGTTTTGGCCAGGAAACACCAAGTTGGTCGCAATACAACTTCGTTCGTTCAAGGCCAAGGTTCATACCACGAACCTTGAGTGACTCAAGCCATTGTCGGTCGGCCTCACCATACTCCATGATTTCAATGCAGAAAGATTGATTTCAAATGTCCTTTGCTACATTCCTTCTCTCTTCATGACATCAAACTGATATGTGGGAAATCTTTGGGTAAATCATGAGCGAAGCGACCTCGTGGAAAAACCGGCCACAAAGTCAAGCGTTCGACGAAGTGGAAAAAGAACTTCAAAAAGAAGATTCGTTGCTTCATTTATTCAAGGAACAATGGACTGGTATGGCTGGCATGGCCTTGATGTTCATCGTCACCATTTTTCTTGGCATTTACATTCGCCCCTATTACGATGTAGGCGAATTATACGCATTTGGAAAAACAGGTGCAACCGAGGTCAGCAATGTGGTCATCGAATTACTCGCCATCTTCGCTTTTACTGCAATCATATTGTACCTTGCTAAGAAGAACAAAGCGTGGCTGATCAAGTATGGAATGTTCGTCGTATTAGCCATTGCTTTACTCTATACTACAGTTCCTCTGGCACACATGTTTGTTCTCGATTTTGATGTTGAGCCATTTGTCGAAGACGAATCCTTTGATTCAAATGCCGAGGTCTTAGGATTTTTCAATGACGAATTATTGATTGTATCAACGCCTTTTCTCTCGGAATTTAATGCCTACAATAATTCGATACAAGCTTTCAATCTCCACGATTTAAGCAAACCAGTATGGAACATCACAACACCTCATCTAGACGGTGATAGAAACCCAAACCTTGTCATGTCACAAAATGGAAATCAATTAACCATCACCTCTGGTCAGTTCATCTGGGTCATTGATGCGTATGAGGGAGTATTGCTTGAGCAATTTTTGTGCTTTGAATATGACCAAAATGGTCAGGTCATTCCAATTCCTGAACAAAGAACTGGTTGTTCGCTCGCAATCCGAACGGAGGATTCAGTCTATGTTGTAAACAACGCCAATGAATTGTTCCTTTGGAAAACAGACCCAGACTTCCCAAATTTCATGTTTGGACCACAAGCCAAATGGTTGCTACCTCAACAAATTTCTATGGATCAATCCAACGGAGATTTGTTGCACGCTGAAGTCATCGACGAAGACTTCTTGCTCATCGCTGTTCCTGGAGGAATCGCGTTTGTTGAACTTGAGGAATTTAACGATATACCTCAAACCTCTCAACCCATCGATACGATTGACAATGCATCCATAGTTTTCCAATTGATACCTCAAGGTTCCTTTACATCTTTCGATATTGGAGCCTCACCTTTCGATGAATTGAGTTTTCTTGATAAAAATCATTCAAAAAAGAAAATGTTTGCTCTCATTGGTGATTCTAATGGAGATGTCGTTGGCCTTGACATCGACCTTGAAGCGGAAAACGAAGATTCCATACGAGGTAACGGAGTTGTTTCGATCGAAGACAGAATGACGTTGTATCAATTTGCTGATACCATTCAATCTGTTGAGCTCACTGACCTCAATGAGGATGGCTTCAGCGATGTTCTTATCGTTAGCGAACAAGGAGCCCACTGGATGTACACTACATCTCTCATTGAACGATCGGTGTTTGAAATTCATATCGATGTCGACCATGCCTTCTTTGTGAATCAAAACAACGCAACACAACTGGTTCTCATCGATTCCACCTATGGAGAACTGATTGAACACACCACCTTGATTCGAAGTGGGGAAATCACCGGCGATATGTTTCCATTGTATGGTATACAATTTCTCTTTTGGCCGACCATCATTGGTTTCATACTTGCCGCCCTTCTGATGGTGTTGCTTATTGTGCATCGTGAATGGTATGTTGTCAACATCACTGGTGTCATCCTCGGAGCTGGTGTATGCGTCATGCTCGGTGTGACCTTTGTTCCAACCCTTGCCATGGTCTTCATGGTGCTTGCAGCAATTTACGATGCTTGGGCTGTCTACAAGTCCAAGCATATGCTTGACCTCGCAGACACAATGCTTGACCTCAAGTTACCCATTATGCTCGTTGCACCTCAAGAAAAGGGGTACTCTTTCAAAGATGAAAGCGCGTCTGTTCAAATTTCGTCTCCAACTACAATTGAATCTACATCACGCCCAAAACCAGCCATCAAAAAAGAGGCCATGTTCATGGGTCTTGGCGATATCATTTTCCCAGGTATGCTCGTCCTCTCTGCCTTGCAGTGGCTTCTTGAAAGCGGTGTAGCATACAACGATGCATTCTTGGTGGCCATGTCTACGCTCATTGGTGGTCTTGTTGGGTATGTTGTCCTCATGTCTTATGTTGCAAGAGGTCACGCGCAAGCCGGCCTACCATTACTCAACGGTGGGGCCATCCTTGGCTATATTATCGGTGGAATGCTCATCGTTGGCGAAGAAATTTTGAAATTTGGAATCACGTGGTAATCATATGCTTGATATCGAGATGTTCCGGGAATTCCCTCACATCATTCGGGCTGATTTTGATAAGCGAAATCTACCACACGATGCCATTGATGCAGTCATTCAAGCCGACCAAGAGTGGCGACGATTGCTCCATGCTACCGACCAACTTCGCCGAGAGAAAAATGAGGCTGCACGAGGTATTGCTCAAGCAAAAAAGGACCGTGATGAACAAAAAGCACAATCCATATTAGAACAGGTTGCAAAATTGGGTGACGAAATCTCGAACATGGAACAACAGACAGCCGAAGCCTTGCATAATCGAGACCTTCTACGAATGCGAATCCCGAACATCTTACACGAAGATGTCCCTATTTCTGATGACGAAACGGGAAACACCACGCACTCTGTTCATGGAACAAAACCAGAATTCGACTTTGATGTTCGAACCCATAATGAACTCATCGAAATGAACCACTGGGTTGACCTCAAGCGGGCTGCAAAAATAACAGGGAGCAGATTTTACTTTCTCAAAGGTGATTTAGCACGCCTTGAATTTGCACTTCAGCAATATGCTGTCGAATTTTTACGCTCACGTGGATTTACCTTTGTGCAACCACCTGTTATGATGAACCGTACTGCATACGAAGGTGTTACCGACTTGGGTGATTTTGAAACGGTCATGTATGGCATTGAACCAGACAAGTACTTCATGATTGCAACCTCGGAGCACCCGCTCACTGCGATGTACATGAATGAAACAATTCCTGAAGACATGCTGCCATTACGACTCGTTGGTGTTTCCTCTTGCTTTCGCAGGGAGGTTGGCAGCCACGGTATTACCGATGCTGGTATTTGGCGGGTTCATCAATTCACAAAGGTTGAACAAATTGTCATTGCTCGACCAGAAGAGTCTTGGAATTTGCATGAAGAATTACTTGCAAATTGTGTAGATTTATGGAATTCATTGGGCCTTCACTTTGAGGTTGTCAACATTTGTAGCGGGGATATGGGTACGGTTGCTTCGAAAAAATACGACCTTGAAGCATGGATTCCTGGTGCTGATCAATATAAAGAAGTGGTTTCTTGTTCAAATTGTACTGATTATCAAGCGAACCGACTCGATATTCGCTTTGGTACACCAGGACATCCAAATCAACCGATTGTACACACGCTCAATTCTACCGCAGTTGCAACTTCTCGTGCTCTGGTTGCAATTATGGAACAAAACCAACAAGCGGATGGTCGGGTTTCTATTCCTCAAGTGCTCCGCCCGTTGATGGGTGGCCAAGAAACTCTTGAACCGTGTTCAATCGAGTGATTGCTCAACATGCATCACTTCTAAATGCCCTTGACTTTTGAGTGCCAGAATGCCAAGAAGCACGCCAAAAGGGGCAACCATCATCGACAGGAACAAGATGGGGAAAGTAATGTATAGGGTGAGAGTTGAATCACGAAATTGACTCCACAACCAACGACCTGCAAGCAAATCGAGAGCAAGAAAATGAATCCATCCAAGATAGATGGTCGCATCATTTTCAAACAACTCTTTGACCACATCTGGAGTCACCATTTGAGATGAGAAGGTAAGAAGGAGATCGGGCAATTGGGGAATGACTAAAATCGTGTATGAAACCAGAAGAGGCACGATACAGATCAATGGATTTTCAATCATTTTTTGTGTTATTTCGTGACGCGGGAAAAACCACATCGAAATCCAAAACGGCATGATGTATACGCTTGCGAACCAAAATAACAATTCTTCAATATTCATGTCCTCACCTTGTTGTAGACGTTTAATGCGTCATCAAAAATAGTTTCGTTGGCCCAGTAGGTTTTCGATTGCCATAACAAGGCACCGTCAGCATCAACGACTTGGAACGTCGGTGTTACAGGGTTGCTGAATGCTTCGTAAACTGTCACCTGTGATTGAACCTTGGTTTTCTCGTCGTATACAATCGTTTTTTCATTTGGTAAGAGAATAGGCCAAGGGGCGTATGTTTCGCTTTCTTCAACACCATATCGCTCCATAACTGAATCTTTGCTTTCAAGCGAAGCATAGCGATGAATGTAAACAATGTTCACCCCGTTAAGGTCTGATGAATTTTCAAGATGTTCGACAAACAATCTGGTCCAGTCGTGACACCCTTGGCAACCACTTGCGACCCACAACACCAACTTCGGGCCAACAATATCTTGGTTGAAATTGACCGAGGGGGCTCCATCCACGCCTCTTCCAAGCGTTTCTGCTTCAAATCCGACAAAGTACGGTCGATTCTCATTGATTTGTTCTTGATGTTCAATGCAGCCGGCAAGTGTCATTGGAAGCATCAACAAGATGACAAAGATGAGGCTGCGGGCCGTCATTCTTCTCCCTCTGTATGCTGTAAATGTGAGGCATGGTATCGCTTCAATAATGGGGCGTAGAGGGCGGGTAAGATGAGTAAACTCGAGAGTAATGCAAGACCGATAGCGACAACGAAGGCTTGACCAAACAATCGAAGAGGTAAAAGGGCAGAGAGATTGAGAACGGCAAAACCTCCGGCCGTGGTCAATGCAGCACCTCCCATTGCCCTACCAGTCGTGGCTGTGGTTTTTGCAACCCATTCTGAAATTTCCGCATGTGGTGCTAATTCTGCTTCTTCTTCGAGACGTGTAGCGAAATGAACTGCATAATCAACGCCCAAACCAAGAGCAAGGGCTCCAATGGTCACGGTTTGCGGATTGATTTGGTAGCCCGTGAAACCCATTAATCCGTACACCCATACAACCACCATCATCAGTGGCATCCAGGATACGAGTCCTCGAGTAAGACCTTGTTGGACGTCTTTGGTTCGAGTAGTTTGAATGCCAATCAGCATTAGAAGGATGACTGTTGCTACGACTGTTGTTGAAACAATCGATGCTTGAGCAACATCTGAAGTCGTCTGAGCATTGATGAGTGACCTTCCGCTAATGCGAAGCTCGACTGAAGATTGTCCACTCTGAATACTTGAAAGCATGGCTTCAATTTCATCAGTCAAATCAACAGTTGCCTGCCAATCAAGGGTATTGGCTTGGAAAGAAATGATAGTTTGAGAGCCATGAGAAGCGAGGACGGCTTTGGTCAAGTTTCTTCCATCTTCTGTTTCAAGTACCCAAGCCCTAAGAGCAGCCCAACCCATTGCATCATCGGCATCAATACCGCTAAGGAGTGTTGCAACTTGCTCATTCGTCGTCGCAGTTTGCTCAAGTATACTCCACAGCCCAGTAGGTACCCCAGAGGTTGAATCTATATTTTGGAGGTCTAAGACAGTTAAATTCCAAATTTCTCTCGCCTCTTTCGAGAAGATTTCTCCGTCCATCACGACATAAATTGGAGAACGGCTTGAACCGTATTCATCACTGAGCAAAATAAAATCCGCAACGATTGGAATCGATGTGTCAAATTGGTCGCGTTGTTCAAATCCAACTTCTAACTGTTGGAATCCTGCGTACATCGGTAGGAGCAGAACAACAACGAGGGCGATCACTGTCACTGGTTTTTCTGCTAGTTTTCCTACTTCTTTTGAAATCCTTCCAACCTTGAAGTCACCGGATTTTTCAATGGGTAATTTTTTGGAAGGAATCAAGAACAGCAATGCAGGTAACAATGATATGCTCAAGAGATATGTGATAACAAGTCCAACAGCGATAACAGTACCGAACACCTGAAGAAAGACAAGGCTCGAAAGCCGGAAGGAAAGGAACCCTATGACATCGGTAAAAATAGCGATGAGTAAAGCGACCGAAGTAAATATTGTTCCCTGAAGAATTGCCTTTCGCTTCAATTCGATGTCGAAATCTCGAAGGGTTGTTCGACCTGCTGGGTGTTGATGATCGTATTCAACAAGGTACTCGCGAATTCGCTTCACCACATGCAGACCGTAGTCGACACCGATGGCGAGCAAAAGTACTGGAATCGAATTCATGGCTGCATTGAATGTCATGTTGACCCCAAAGAATTGCAACCAACCCGAAAGACCGTACGTGGTGATAATGGCAACGACGGTGAGGAAGAGCACATATCCTGTGTCCCTTATACTTCTGAAATTCCACCATAGAATGAGGCCGAGAATAAGAAATGCCGTACTTGTGAGAATACCAATTTCTTGACCGACTGTTGCGGTGGAACCTGTGGCAAACTGAGCAAATGAGAAGATTCGAACTTCACCGACATCATCTTGTTGCTGAAGTTCATTGATGAGCTCTTCATTCCATGCCGTGAAATCTTCTTGAACTTCGCCAATGGTATCGTATCCAAAAACATCAGGTTCGCTCAACACGACCAGTGTAACGAGTATTGGCCCAGAGGTCTGCCAAGGGTCACCAGCGTCTTTTTGAGGAATACTCGAGAGGATTGAGGAGCGAAAATCAACGGATTGAATACCGATAAGTGGGCCTGCTTTGGAGGAAAATTCACCATACACAGGAAGGTAGCTTCCGACTTGTGATTGATTTTCATTGGAGAGAAGTGATGCCGCTATACCCATCATTGCACCAAGCTCATCGCTCATGTTTGAGTGATTGTCGAGGCGTGAGAGCCACCCCTCATCTTCAGGAACCTCCCATGCAAGCAACTTCTGAGAAGTCAATGGTTCGACGGTTGGCATCAACGAAAGAGCACTCGAAACATTTGCTAGCGCACCATCCCATGATTCATTTGACGAGGTTTGTAAGTCTTGAAGAGCTGCCATTAAAGGAAGATACCATACCATTGCCGTATCTTCATCTTGATATTTGAGCCATTGCAGAGCATGACCAGCAGGTCCATTTTGTGCTTGAGTACCAAAAAGCGGGTAGTGATATGGTTGGTAATCTTCGTTCTCAAGCATCATGGCTTCGATGGTAACAAGTTGTTTCCAAGTTGAGGACTGAGTAAGATCGCCTGCTTCAATTTCTTTAATGACCCGAACGAAATCGATATTGGCTTGATATTCGTCTTCGATTTCGTAGAGAAGGTCGACTTTTTCATCCTCTGGAAAGAAACCATCTTCGCTGTTATCGAATTTAAGATGCATTCCACCGCTTGAAAGCAGCATGAAGAGGATGAAACCAACGAGCAGTGCCTTCTTTGGCTGTTGGACACTTTGTGTTGTTAACCAATGGAATGGATTTTGCATGTCATTAGGTGGAAAAATGTTCGTTTTTAATGACTGTTTTTTCACACGATGTCAACGAGGTTTTTTCCTTGTTCAACTTGCTGACCGACTGTTGCGTAAATTGCACCGATTTCTCCTTCTTGTGGTGCAAGAATTCGATGTTCCATCTTCATGGCTTCGAGAACAATGAGCGCTTGCCCCTGTTCTACATTGTCACCTTTTGCTACCAGAATTTCAAGAATCTTGCCTGGCATCGGTGAGACACAATCTCCGCTTGAAATATCTGAACGTGATCCATGTTCCATTTTCTGGAATTTGAGTGTCTTGCCATCAGCATGGACCCACCATACATCGCCAATTTTTGTACAATAGCCGTAGATGGTGCGTCCAGAATGTAAATGAAGACGGCATTTGCCTTGTTTTAAGACCTCGATGCTATGACCAGCAAATTGGAACGCAGTACCACTTCGTTGAACTTCAACGTGATACGATTCTCCATTGAAGACATATTCGCTCATCGAGGGAACCTCCTCGAAATCGTTTGAAATGGACTTTGAATGACTTCACCTCTACCTGAATACAACGCTTTGGTTGACCATCCAAGTTGTTCTGCGGTTTCGGCAAATAAAAGACCGGCCTGAATCTGCTCCTGTTCCAATGTAGGCTTCCAACCATTTGGCCATTGCTCATCGATTGTTGTGGTGGTTGTTGTTGCATGAACAACTGCATCAATATCGCACAACTCTCGTAGGAACTGACGATTGGTGGTGGTGCCAAGCACAACGAATTCATCGAGGGCACGCCTCATTTTTTGCAGGCATTCCTCCCTTGAGGGGGCCCAACAAATCAACTTAGCGAGCATTGGGTCGTAGAATGGTGTGACCTCGTCGCCTTCTCGAACACCTGTATCGAGACGAATTCCTGGCCCTTCTGGAGGAATGAAAGTTGCAAGCGGCCCAATGGATGGCAAGAATTGGTGCTCCGGGTCTTCGGCATACAGTCGAACTTCAATGGCATGGCCTCGCATCGATAATGTATCAACAGACATCGGTTCGCCTTGTGCGATTCGTAATTGTTCTCGAACGAGGTCAACACCGGTGACCATTTCAGTGATTGGATGTTCAACTTGTATTCTTGTGTTCATTTCGAGAAAGAAAAACTCGTCTGAATCGGTGAGCATGAATTCAACTGTGCCCGCCCCAACATAGTCTACAGCCTTTGCTGCAGCAACTGCGGCGTTACCCATCGCTTGCCTCAATTCATCGCTCAATGTAGCACACGGTGCCTCTTCGAACACTTTTTGGTGGCGGCGTTGGACACTGCATTCTCTTTCGCCAAGATGAATCGTACGCCCGTGTGCATCGGCAAGGATTTGAATTTCCACATGCTTCGCTCGCTCGAGCAATCGTTCAATATACAGCCTTGAATCTCCAAATGCAGCGTGTGCTTCACGTCGTGCACCTGTTGCTGAAGAAAGAAAATCCTTGGGCGATCGCACAATCCTCATCCCTTTGCCTCCACCACCACTTGAGGCTTTGAGAAGCAATGGATATCCTACTCTGTGACTCGCTTCTTCGAGCAATCGGAGGGCTTCATCCTCTTGTTCGGCTTCAATTTCTTCCCCCGGTATGACAGGAACTCCGGCGTCTCTCATGGTCATCCGAGCCGTCATTTTGTCGCCCATTTGCTCGATAGCATGGGGTGAAGGTCCAATCCAAACAAGACCGGCATCCATCACGGCTTGAGCAAAGTCTGCTCTTTCAGATAAAAATCCAAAACCAGGATGAATCGCACCTGCTCCTTCTTGTTGTGCAATCGAAATAATAGCCTGCCCATTGAGGTACGTCGATTGAATATCTTCACCATCAAGGAGCACAACAGTATCTGCTAATTCGGTAAAGAGTGAGCCTTCATCGTTTGGTGCTACGACAGCCACGGTGGCCATTCCTGCT
>JAUREO010000018.1 GCA_030827365.1 Candidatus Poseidonia sp.
GAGAGCCGCCTCCACGAATTACTCGCCAATGAACAACATGACCAAGCTTGTGCATTGTTGCAAAGTGTCATTGCATCGGGAAAGGAAGCGAATTGTTGGCTTGCAAAAGATAGCTCCATGTCCATTCCTTATGGAACGGTTGGCAATCCATACGGGAACACCATCAGTGTACATCGACTTCTCAATGTCGATGGGCATTTATGGACGGTAACACTTGATGTTTGGAGTAGAGGGGGTGGCGTTTGATGAGTTCAAAACAACATCAACTTCACAACGATGAAGTGGCTCAGATGCTACTTGCTACGGGTGTTGTGCTCTTGATGTCGCTGTTATCCATGGCGGTTTTTGGGGTAAAGGTAGCCGGATTAACCCTACCTCACGAACCAACTTCGGACGGCGTTCTCGACACGACTGGTGAAGTGGTTGATATCTTATCTGAGGTGGTTGAACAGCGTACAAATCTGTGGGTCGATGCAGGAGTTGACCACGAACA
Source organism: Candidatus Poseidonia sp. (assembly GCA_030827365.1). Taxonomy (GTDB): domain Archaea; phylum Thermoplasmatota; class Poseidoniia; order Poseidoniales; family Poseidoniaceae; genus Poseidonia. The sequence continues at coordinate 494 of JAUREO010000018.1, forward strand.
AGCGATAGTTCTTGCCCTTGATTCAACCCAAGAAGATTTGCTCCATCATGGAGAGATTCGAGGCGTTGAAATCAAATTGCTCGATTTTGAATCAACGACCGTCGACACCAATCAAATGCTCGTAACAGGAGAGTTGGGTGTTTCTGACCAGCATGTGATGATGCAAATCAATATCGAGTTTACCATTACAATTTCTTAATTTAAGAATCGTTCTGACTATCCGCTTGTTTCCTTCGAAACAACGTGATAATTCGCTCCACATCATCATCCACTCGATGTGGGTCAACAATCGCCCAATTTGCTATTTTTGCTCGTTCAATGAGTCCTTCTTGGATAGCACGTATGCGTTGAAGATTTGCAATGTAGCGTTCAGCCCTTCGATAGGTATTCTTCTCACGGTCCACAAACATTTGACGGTGGAGAGCTTCGTCGTGAACCACCATAACAACACCCATTGCAATGCCTCCTGATTCGGACCAAGCTCTCAAAATTCGCTCACTGGGTACGATGTGAACGCCCTCGATGATCAAATCAAAACCTTCTCTACGGGATTTGGCAATGGTCGCTTGAATGCCTTCCTCAAGCACTTGACATGTTTCGAGCCAATCTTGAACTGGTTCTCTCGATGGCCCAAGCGAATACGATGAGCGATGAAGTGCAGACGTTGCCTCATCTCGGTCAACCGATCTAAGAACTTCGCGAATATTATCGGTTGAAACAATTCTATGGAATCCCTCACGCTCTGCGATTTTGATGGATGCCGTCGATTTACCTGTTCCGGTGGCCCCTGCCAAAAGCAGCAAGCGGGGCCTTACTGAACTTGACTGGGCGGATGCCTCGGACAGTCCAACCTTCACAGCCATGTTAGTCATGGTGCACATGAGCACATGAGGATTATGCACATCAACCCTCAAATCTCAAGTTTGAAACAGGATTCCATATTGCCAGAGTCATGGCCCACACAATTGATTCAAACTCATTGCCTTACGCACCTGAAAAATGCGAGCGAAAAGAAATGATTTCGTTTGACCAATTCCTGTCCGTCGACCTAAGGACGGGGACCGTCATCAATGTGGAAGACTATCCTCAAATGAGGAAACCATCCTACAAGATTACCGTCGATTTCGGTCCAGTCGTGGGCACCCTTCAAAGCTCAGCACAGATTACAAATTACGCGATTCAGGACTTAATCAATAGAAAGGTGGTTGGTGCCATCAACCTGGGAGAAAAGACATTACCGGGTGGATTTGTAAGTCAATTTCTCGTCCTTGGGGCCTTGGAATCGGATGGTACTGTTCGACTGTTAGGGGTAGACCCTTCGATGCCAAATGGCTCAACCATTCTTTGAATTGCGCATCATCTCCGACCGATGACAATTTGAAGTAACTCTTCTTCGTATGGATATGAACGATGAAATGATGTATGTAGCAGGCCAGTGGCGTGGTTCATCAAATGGTGAAAAGAGCGAGGTAATCAATCCAGCAACAGCGGAAGTCATCGCAACTATTCCAGCAGCTACTGCTGAAGATGTGGAACAGTGTATCGCCTCTTCTCGTGCAGCATTTGAATCAAAAGAATGGAGCCTTATGGACCCAGCAGAGCGCGGTCGAGTGCTCAATCGGATGGCACAAGCAACATACGCACAAGCAAAAAATCTCGCTGTCATCGAATCATCGAACAACGGGAAAACATTCAGAGAAGCACTCTCAGAAATTCGATACGGTGCTTGGACGTTGGAATATTTTGCTGGATTAAGCGATAAAATCGAAGGTTCGACCATTCCAGTTCCTGGTCCTCGACTGAATTACACACTTCGGCAACCGCTTGGTGTGACCGCCCACATCGTACCTTGGAATTTCCCTCTTCAACTCGCACTTCGCTCGATTGCCCCCGCACTCGCTGCTGGCTGCACAGTTATCGCAAAACCTGCATCTTGGACGCCATTGTCACTGCTCGCTTGGCTCAAAGCAATGCAGGAGGCCGAGGTTGGACTACCCGAAAATGTTGTACAGGTGATCACAGGTTCAGGTTCAAAAATCGGCAATCAGTTATCTGGCCACAAAGGAATTGACGGTGTCGTATTAACAGGCGGGGTTCCAACAGGAAAACAAGTCATGGCAGCAGCAAGCGAGCATCTAACACCAATTACGCTCGAACTTGGTGGCAAAGGAGCGAACATCGTATTTGATGATGCTAATTTGAAATATGCAGCCAAAGCAATTTGTTTTGGAATTTTCATGAATGCAGGTCAAATGTGTTGGGCTGGCTCAAGATTGCTCGTCCATGAATCGGTACACGATGCACTCGTTGAAGCCGTATGCAATGAAATTTCAAGCTGGAAAGTTGGTCCGGGTATGGAAGAAGGCGTGCGAATGGGAAGTTTGGTTCACCCATCACATCGAGACGAGGTTCTTGCGAAACTGAGTCAAGGTCTTTCAGAAGGTGGAACACTTGTCCTTGGTGGACATGCCATTGATGGTGATGGCAGTTTCATGGAACCCACCGTCGTCATTGGTGTACAACCAGAACATTTCTTGTTCCAGGATGAATTGTTTGGACCTGTTCTCTCCGTCACGACATTTTCGGAAGATAGTGAAGCACTTTCCATGGCAAACAATACTGAATTTGGTTTGCTTAATGGTGTATGGACCAACGACCTCAGTAGGGCTCACAAGTTTGCCCGCGATTTACACTGCGGCATGGTGTCAATTAATGAATACCCAATCACCTTCCCACAAACTGCATTTACTGGATGGAAGCAATCGGGCATTGGTGTAGAACAAAGTCAAGAAGCCCTTCGATTTTATACTCGGGTCAAGAATGTCAATGTCAAACTTTGAGGGAAAGCACATGACGGTCAACACTGAAGACCTTCCCAACGGAATTCGATTGCTAAGGCTAACCGGTTCGTCTGCCAGTCAATCTTTCTCAAGACAATCAATGCCGGTCATCGCCGATGCGATTGACCAAGCCATTGTCGACAAAGAAGTCAAGGGACTCGTGATTACAGGGGAAGGAAGGTTTTTTTCTGCGGGGGCGGATATCAATGCCTTCCAAGAATCTATTGACGCCAATGAAGCACCACAGTTGATTCGTGACCTCACCAATATTCTTCATCCTCTTCTAATCAAAATGAGACAGTCCCCGACCATCACTGTGGCTGCAATCAACGGGGCTGCAGCAGGTGGAGGACTTGGTTTGGCACTTTCCTGCGATGCTCGAGTTGCTTCTCCAAACGCAAAACTTGCTGCTGCTTATGCGAGCATGGGTCTTTCCCCAGATGGTGGAACAACTTGGCTTCTTCCAAGACTTGTGGGAGAACAAGTTGCACGTCGATTCTTTCTCCAGAATGAAATTTGGAGTGGCCGACAAGCACGGGATTATGGTGCTGTTGATATTCTTGTTGAAAATGATGAGGCGTTGCTCGAAACAGCAATTGGACTCGCCAAACACTGGAGTCAGTGGGGTCAGCATACCAAAGAAGCAACAAAGCATCTATTGCACGTCTTTGCCGACCATGATTTCGAATCCCATCTCAAACATGAGCAAACACTGATTGAAGCAGCAGGCACCACTCAAGAATTCAAAGATGGTGTCAAATCATTTCTCAAAAAAGATTGAGAAGGGCAGTTTCTTTTTGATTCGATATTGTTCATGTCGATTCTCTATTCATCGAATTTAAGGATATTGTATCAACTTCATATTGAAACTTAATGATTAAATATGATCAAACAAGTTTCTACCATTTGAAGAATCCTTGTCCTGATTTTTTACCTAATTTTCCTTCGTTGACCATTTGTTCAAGAAGAGGATGTGGGGCATATCGGTCATCATTGAACGAACGCTGAAGGTTGAGCAAAATGTCACGTCGAACATCCAGACCAACTAAATCAGTGAGCCGAAGAGGGCCCATCGGGTGTTTGTAACCAAGAACCATTGCTGTGTCAATATCCTCAGCACTTGCTACGCCGTCAGCGAGCATACGAATGGCTTCATTTCCAAGAACAACACCGAGGCGACTTGTTGCAAAACCGGGTATATCTTTGACAAGAATCGATGTTTTTCCCATCTGCACCCCTGCTTGCGAAGCCAATGTAATCGTCTCTTCACTTGTTCCATCGTGTCGGACCAATTCCATCAATTCCATAATGGGTACTGGGTTGAAAAAATGCATACCGATGACCTTCTCTGGACGATTTGTAGCACTTGCAATCTTTGCAATCGACAACGATGAGGTGTTGGTGCCAAGAATCGCATGGGCGGGAGCGTATTCATCAATTTTGGTGAAGACGGCCTGTTTTAGTTTTGGCAATTCAGGAACTGCCTCGATAACGAGATCAACATTCGAGAGAGCTTCTTCCATTTCATGCGAAGAAGAGAGATTTGCATGCCACTGCTCTTTTTGCTCAACGGTAGTTTTCCCCCTTTCGATGCCTTTGGTCCAAAATGCATCAATTCGTTGCAAACCTTTCTCCAAACTTTCTGGGTAGGCATCAAACAATGTTGTTTGCCAACCTGCTTGAGCACAAACTTGAGCAATTCCAGCCCCCATCGTTCCTGCACCGATGACTGTCACTCGATTAATCGTCATGAGCAAAGGTACCAACTTCTTGTTCATGATGCTTCTCACTTTGTGCTATTGCAACTCCACTAACAATCAATAGAAATGAGACGATGAGAGAGAAGCCTAATTGTTCATTGAGCAAAACATAACCTCCAAGAATACCAAATGGAGGAATGAGATACACATACAACGCTGCTTTCCCAGCACCAATTTTGATAATGCCATCTGCATACCACACATAGGACACAACCGTCGACAACAACGCCAAGAAAACAATTCCATACCATGCGTTCATCGAAGGCGAGTGCAAGACTCCACTCTGAATTGTTTCAATCGCAACGAATGGTGTAAGAAACAAGAGCCCCGTCACTGAAGACCAAACGGTAAGGATGAGGGGAGACAACCCTATTTCTTCGTCATTGCCCATCATGACCTTTTTCATTAAAATCGATGAGGTGGCCCATGATAATGCCGCACAGGCGATGAAACCATTTCCAAGCCAACGTTCAAAGGTATCAATATCTGTGTTGGGTGATGCGAAAAAGAGAATGGCAACGCCGGTAAATCCGAATCCAACCCCAAGTGCGTGTCGTTTTGTAAATGCCTCGTGAATAAAGAACGACGCAAGGACTGCGGTAAAGAGTGGATTGAGTGTGATCATCAACGATGCATCACCTGCTGCTGTTTTCCCCATTCCAAACATGAAAAAAAGTTGGTAGAGAAATGTAGAAAAAAATCCAATCAGAAAAATGCCTTTCCACTGTTTCTTCGTAGGTAGCAACCATTTTCCTGCAACTTTAATGTAGATTATGAAGCAAAAAACAGCAATCACATATCGAATCCACGCTGCCAAAACAGGAGGCATATCAAGGGCGACGACTCGGCCTGCTGGCCAACCAAAGCCCCAAATCATAGCGACGAAAAAGAGTTTGAGATGAACAAGAAAATGTTTCATGCAAAACGCTCCAGGCCGAGTTGAATCATCCTCGACCGAGGAAGCCCAATTTCGGGCAAACCTTTGGCAGGGGCGTGAATTTTTAACCCTTCTATCCGTGATACGTACAAGCCATAACTTGCAATGTCATTCGGTTTGTAGGGGGTTGGTAATCCCATATTCGTGAGTGTTTGGCAGGCTTTTTCAGAATAAATTGGATAAACATTGGTCGAAAAATGCATCCATTCTGATACTCGTTGTGCATCAACATCGTCGAGTGTGAGAAGGTGTTCCAGCAAAGCAACATCTGGATAGGAGACTGTTTTGAGCACCATTTCAACTTCGGTTTCCACATCTTCTGGCCAAGCGTATGGTGCTCTTTGGGCCCAAATGTCTGCAATTCGAATGTGTTCGATGCTACGCTGATCTTGAATTGCATACAATGAATCGATGTATGTAGCATCTTCGTAGGCGTCTTCGACAAGCGTTGGTAGGACATCGTAGAAACGCTCGCACATTTCTGCGTTGACCCCGTAAAGCGAAACGGGAATCATTGTTTCACCTCTTATGCAGTAGCGCCAATACCTGATTCAATTTGTTTTGGTGTGAGTGGCTTTTCGGCAACCCACTGTTGCTTGAACAATTCAATGAGGGCTGCTTCATCCTCTGCTGTAGGGAGGTGCTCGTAAACGTATGTTTGCCATTCTTCATCAGTTCCGGTGAATTCACTGCCATCGGTGTTGTATCTCTTCTTCTTCATAGCACCAATTTCCCGATTGAAGTTTTCATGAGGAACATAAAGCGGTGCTGCCCCTTCTGGGAGGTAACCATTCAATTTTTCGATTTCACTTGCGATTTCATCATGGTAATGACCTCGTGCTTCTTCGTTCAAAATTTCCTTATCAACATCAATACCGCCTTCGAGCTTGCTTCGCTCATCCCATCGGCCTTTGATTCCCCAAACATATGCCCAGTGGGCGGATGAAGATTCGTCGACACCAAACAAATCGTGTGCTGTAGCGACCCATTTGTTGATGTATCGTTGGAGCATATCGAGAGGGATGACGCCTGCTTTGATGATTCGTCGCAGTCCGTTTGAACCAGTTCCAAGGTGGAATGATTCTTCTTTGAGCATTGGGCCCATTGAGGCTGCAAGTGGTTTGAATGCTGAGGTTGAAAGCATACCAAGTTGGAACTTTCCATCTCGGTCAACAAACATCGTATAACAGAAAAAGTCGAGCCAGTGAGGCATTGGCCGATTGAAGGCACCGAGCAGTCGGTCGCCATCCTGAGCGTTCCTCTCGAGCAATTTCTGTGCTTCCCTTCGGCCTTGTTGTCCAAAGTAAGTCATGAGGAGGTAAGCCATTTGCCATCCGTGACGTTGCTCTTCGGCCATGATTCTTGCAGCTGCGTACCTGTCGTAATCGGTAGGAGCTGTTGCGAGAAGATGGCGTTGTTGTTCAACGGATGCAAATTCGGTATCGCCCTGAACGGTGATAAGTGTCACGAGTGCATCGCGCATGCTTTGGTGAGGTACTTGGAGAGAACGCTCCCACTTTCGTTGACCTTTGAAATCACCAAACTCAATGGTCTCACCTGCTCTGTCCCAATCAAATTGAATTGAAAGGTCAAAGTCACCGAGCCATTCTCGCTTGAATCCTACTCGATCTTGCCAGTCGTTGAAATTTGAAATCCATTCATCCCATGTTTGTGGAAGGTTGTCCATGTTGTTTTGACGCGAGGGTCCTACTTATACTCTTTACGAACATGTTCGTACGAACATGTTAGGGGCTTTGATTTCGAATATCATCCTTAAATGCGTACATGACTCCTGATTCAATTCGTTGAAGTTGACTTGATAATGTCGACTTAGCAACACCCAATTGTTCGGCCAATTCCGAAAGAGATGTTTTTCGTGGTACATCGTAATATCCCTTCTTGAGTGCAAATTCAAACACCTCGAGTTGCCTCGTTGTGAGTAACCTGTTGGAATTTTGACGCGTGGAGAGAAGCCTGTAAGGAATAGATGATTCATCAAACAAGCGAAACATCTCCTTCAGGTTGTCTTTTGATGCTTCGATGAACCATTCAACCCATCCATCCCTGATCTCGAAAGGTGTTCGAGGAACCACACCTGCTTTGCGTAACGGCTTGAGGAAACCTCCGCCTCCTGCTACGATTTCGACACTAAAGTGCTGGTCAGAAAGTGATTTTTTTGCATCGACTCCTGCGTGTTCTTCAATGGCAGAACTCATATCGAAATCGCTCCAGCATCGTGCCATACCCCTACCTTTTGACAAAGGCATGTGTTCCTCGATTCGAAGAATTCCAGATGGGTTCTGCCTCGATACATCGCCAGCCCAATGACCTTCGGGAAGGCGAACCTCAATTCGTACCTGTTGAGCCATAATCGTCCCTTAAAGTGAGTGTGTTCGTTGCCTTTGATGAACATGACCTGTTTCAACATCAATAATTTCAGAAGTCGTTTTTGCACAATCCTTCGAAAACTCAACACCTGGTAGATAACCATCGCAGACACCAGCTGCTGCAAAAATGGAATTCGTACTTTGACACAAATCCTTTGCAGACCAAATTCTCGTGAGGTCGTCTCCGACCATATCAACGGCCCGTGCTTCTTCCTCGTCATTGCGAAAAACGAGTCGCCCTTCGAAAATTCCGCCTAAACCTCGTATTGCTGTGGCGGAAATCACGCCTTCAGGAGCTGCCCCTATACCGAGTAACACATCAAAAGGGCCGTCATCCTTTGCTGCCCAAATCGCTCCGGATACATCCCCGTCTCCAAGAAGATGGAGGTCGGCACCAACCTCTCGAATCGTCCGGAAGAGGTCATCATGCCTTGTTCTGTCGAGACTGACCACTTTCACCTCACTCATCGGTTTGTCATGGACATGAGCAATTTGTTCTAAGTTGTAGGCAACATCACCTTCAAGTGAAAGATGGGCCTCAAGGTCTTTTCCTGCTGCGATTTTATCCATGTAACAATCAGGAGCGTGGAGAAGGGTTCCACGTGGTCCAGCAGCGAGAACGGCTATTGCATTTGGCTTATCATATGCACAATTGTTGGTGCACTCGAGTGGATCGACTGCAATGTCGATTTGGGTTGCATGGGGCATGCCAACCATCGAACCAAGTGGCTCACCGATGTACAACATTGGGGCTTCATCTCGTTCACCTTCACCAATGGCGACTCTTCCATCGAATGGAACTTCGTCAAAACATCGACGCATGGCTTCAACCGCTGCTTGGTCTGCGGCGTTTTTATCGCCCTTTCCCTTCCAGTGACCACAAGCTATTGCTGCCTGTTCGACAGCGTTGAGGAATGCTTCGCTGAGGTCTGATGTCGTTCCCATACATCGACCAAACAAATGATGTCCATGAACTCAACGGTTCAATTCATTCAATCGTTCATTCATTTTGAGAAGGTAAGTTCTTGGTTTTTGAAATGACATGAATCTCTCTTATGCATGCAGTAGTGTACTGCCCATGTTGGTCTTTTTCAAACGATTTAACCATGTCAAAAACGCACAGAAGACCGGCACTCACACCGGTGAGGGCTTCCATTTCTACTCCTGTTTTGTACATGGCTTCCACCGTTACTGTACACCGCAAATTGTTTCCTTCCCAAACCCAATCCACTTGAACCCCCTCAATAGGAATTGGATGACAATGCGGAATGATGCGAGGCGTTTCTTTTACGGCTTGAATGGCCGCAATCGTTGAGGCTTGAAGTACATCGCCTTTCTTTACAGAGCCATCTTCAATGGCAGACTTCGTTTTGCTTTGCAATGTCAACAATCCAGTGGCAACTGCTCGACGAAACAGCACCTCTTTTTCGTGAATTCGAACCACTGCTTCTAGCTCAATCGATGTTTCTTCAGTCAACCTAATCCCTCCTTCCAAACGCTTCCTGCCGAAGTGACTTCTTTTTTCCAAAGTGGGGCTTGCACTTTTAATGTGTCTATGAGCCATTCACAGGCCAAGAATGCTTCTTTCCGATGAGCACTTCCAACATGAATGGCCACAATGGGTTCATTGGCATCAACACTTCCAATGCGATGAGCAAGGCCTATCGAAAGCACACCAAATTCATCGATAGCCTGCTTGGCTAAGTTGTACAGCACTCCAGAGAGCTTATCTTCCCAAGCATCAAATTCCAACCGGTAGACTTCGTGTTCACCCTCTTGCGGTCTTGTGATACCAAGAAAACTTACGATAGCACCGCAACCAATCACATTCATCTGACGCAAAAGTGCATCCGAATCAAGTGAATCTTTTGCCTCGAGGACGATGATATTTCCACTCACGATGATGCGAAGGGAACGCATCATTCAAACCTCTCGCTTCGTTACCATGGTCATGGCCGGAGAGAATCCAATCACCATCATGGGTGCTGGACTCTCGGGATTGGCGGCTGCAACCATCCTTGCTCGAGCAGGAAGAGAGGTGCATGTTCATGATGTTCGGGCAGACTCAGGTGCCCGATTTGATGGTGATTTCCAAGCCTTGGAAAATTGGAGTTACCCGTTTGACTTTTTTGACCAACTCAAAGAATGGGGGTTTGATACCTCCGAATTCAAAGCGTCTGAATTCAGCCTCGTTGACCTCATTCATCCAGATGATGAAATTTCTCAAGCCAAAACAGATGGTGTTGCCTACCGAATTGTAGAACGTGGAACTTCATCTCATACCATCGACCAAGGATTCAAACGAATGGCTCTCAAAGCAGGCGCACAACTTCATTACAACTCAAAAATTGATATTGGAGACGCCGATGTTGTCGCATGTGGGCCAAAAAACACCTCCGCAGTTGCTTATGGCGAAATTTTCCACACCAAGCATGAGAACATCATCGCCTTTCAACTCAACGACAAGTTAGCACCAGGGGCGTATTCCTACCTCATCGTCATCGATGGTGTAGGACTCATTTGTACATGTTTGTGGAGAAAACAGAAAAAATCAGAGCGATTTCTCAACGAAACTATTGCTTGGTATCAACATCATTACCCCAATATCGACATGGAGCCGGTCAAACGTGTTGGAGGAAAAGGCGACTTTACCATCAATAAGCATTACAAAATCGATGGGAAATATTACGTCGGAGAATCTGGGGGCCTGCAGGATTTCATGTGGGGCTTCGGGATGAGAATGGCGATTTGGTCTGGAGTGCTTGCGGCAAAAGACATCCTTGGCCAAGGAAATTACGAAAAGGATGTGCGAAAGCAACTTCTTCCCTATGTCAGGACAAGTGTCACAAATCGGTGGCTGATGAATAGGGTGGGCAATAGAACATTCAAACGAATGTGTCGACAATGGATGAAAGACCAAAAAAAGAGTGGGGAAGGCCTTCGATGGATTTCAAAGTTATTCCGTCCAACCATATTGAAGACAACACTGTTTTATTTTATTCAACCTTTCATGCTCGAAAAAGACAAAACAGCAATGAGTCGAGGTGTTCGAAGAATGCCGTTTCGAAAAGCGAAACCACGAGATATGTGGGAGCCATCTGAGGACGCCATGAGTGTAAAGAAACGGTGGGATGACCATAGAAAAAAGGGCGGCCATGTCTCGTTTCAAGAAGATAACAGTTCTTGATTCACAAATTTCTTGTGCGATTTCTTCTTAACATCAGTCAATGTGGAGAAATTCATGAGCGACCTCTATGGCTTGAAACTCGAACCTCTGTCAAACAAACTCGTAAATTATGGCGTTACTGAAAATGGCATTGCCGTTATTGAATTGTGCTCCGACTCTGCGGGAAAACCACTTTCAGAATCAAGTGATAGGTCTCCAAACACCTACACTCATGAAATGATGAGAGATTTAGATGAAGCCATCGTTCGTGCCCGATTTAACGACGATGTGACTTGCATTGTTTTGACAGGAAACGGAGCATCGTTTTTCTCCGCAGGTGCATCAATTCAAATGCTCAACAGCGTAACTCCTGGATTCAAATACAATTTCTGTCTTCACGCCAATGAAACTCTTTCTCGTCTCGAACAAACACCAAAACTTGTTGTTTGTGCTATCAACGGTCATGCCGTTGGTGGTGGATTGGAAATTGCTATGGCAACCGACATTCGAATTGCTCGAAAGAACTCAGGAAAGGTCGGACTTCCAGAAATCAACCTTGGTGTTCTCGCTGGAACGGGTGGAACAGCACGGCTCACTCGTCTCGTCGGCAAAGCCAAAGCACTCGAAATGATGGTGACTGGCGAGCTATGGTCCTTTGAAGATGCTCATTCGCTCAACCTCATCAATCACATTTGGGAAGGGACAGCACAAGATTTCAGAAGAGATGTGTTGGACTGGTGCTCCCAATTCACATTACCAAACAAGGCTGTAAAGGCTGTTGGTAACATCAAGCGTTCGTGCCAAACTGGCCCTGAAATTCCATTTGAGTACCACCTTGCATTGGAGCGAGAACTACAAGCAGCACTCTTCAACAGCACAGATGCAAAGGAAGGAATTGCAGCATACGTTGAGAAGCGTGTTGCACATTTCACTGGTCAATGATCGTGCTGAGGTGGATGAATGAAAGTTTCAGTTCCTGCAGATGTACCAGATGAGCTCATTGAAACCTACCTTGACAACATGAGAGCAGCAACTTGTGGTACTGGCTCAATGAATCTGTTCGCTTGTGATCAGAAAATTGAACATCTCAATGATGATTTTTACGATGGAGGGAAGAAAATCCCTCTTACCTCAAATGACCCACATCACCTGTTTGAAATCGGTGCAAGGGCAGTTCAAGAAGGTACAATTGGGGTCTTAGCAGGACAACTTGGCCTGATTTCCATGTACGCAAGAGATTACCCCGATATTCCTTACTTAGTGAAGTTGAATTCAAAATCTCATGTTGTACCTACGAGTCAACGCGATCCGATTTCCCAATCGATGTGGGACATGGACGATGTGATGGCCCTTGTTCACAACGGAATTAATGTCGTAGGTATCGGCTACACCATTTACATCGGTTCTGAATACGAGCATGAAATGCTCACCGAAGCAGCACAATTCATTCGTCAAGCACACGAACTTGGCATGATCTCCGTCGTTTGGATGTATCCAAGAGGAAAAGCAGTAACCGATGAAAAAGACCCTCAACTTATCTCAGGAGCTGCGGGTGTTGCTGCTTGTATTGGTGCAGATTTTGCCAAGGTCAACTATCCACGAGCATGGGAAGGAATGACCCAACCGGAATCATTCAGAGTTGCTGTCGAGGCAGCTGGTCGAACTGGAATTATTTGCTCAGGTGGAGGTTCATTGCCAGCACGTGATTTCCTCCAACGTCTTCACGACCAAGTCAATATTTCGGGATGCAGAGGGGCGGCTACTGGAAGAAACATCCACCAAAAATCGATAGAAGAAGCCGTCCGAATGACGGCTGCATGTCATGCCATCATTTGTGCTGGGGCCTCTGTTGATGAAGCTATGGCTATTTTCGAAGGCAACTGATTTTCAATTGTTCACTTCTTCGCAAAAGTTGATAATATCTTCAAGCGCTATTTCGACATCGTATATCGAATGATGATGACCAAGAACCTCTGGTGGAATAAATTTCCCAGTTTTTCCCCTTTCCAGATTTCTCTTTAGGAGGATTTCAAGAGGAAGTTTTGGCATTGATTGGATTAGAATGTGATAGCCATGTTTCAATGCTGCTTGCACATAAGGGCACATTTCCCAAATTTGCAGGTGAGTATTATCGATGATAATGAAAGGTTCGAGTGATTCCATTGAGGCTATACAACGTCGAACATTCATTTCGTGGTACTGAGGTAATCGGTTTTTTTCAAAAATGTATTTGCCATTTATGAGGAAGAAATCATCGGTCGAATAGACGCTTTTTGGAGTAATATGCCGGAGTTCGTGTTCGATAAAAGATGATTTTCCGGAGCAAGACGGCCCTCGAAGGAGGAGCAAAGTCAATGCGGGTTGTTCCATCAAGATTCGTCTTCAATCTGTGTAATAAATGAACCATCGGGGCTCATAATGATTGGATTACCTTCAACCCATTGAGGGCAATTCTCGGAAACCCAATCACGTGTTGCCCATTCACAAATATCGTATCCCCCTGATAATATTCCAGATCTTTTAATGTAGCCGACTTTGACAATATCCTTGTCTTTTGAAAGAACATTTCCGAGTTGTTGACTGGTTGTACCATGACGCATGGATGAATTGATGTGTTCAAGAATTTCTGCAGTGTTCCTTGGTCGGTCATTCAAATACTTCTTGATTTTTTCACGAATTCGTGTTGTTTTCATATCTTTCTCCTCCTGTCATTTTTACCAGTTACTTACTCCAGCATCTGATATTACTAAGCAGCGAGGCTACTGATATAACCGTTACCCTCTTCAAGAACGAAGTTGTTACATAATTATGGTAAATATCGGTGTTTTTTTTACATTTCAAGTTATAAAGTAAGTTATCTTCTACTATTTCCATAGGAAATATGTAACAAAATGTAACTATAAATTAAATTAACTTATATATACTTTTGATTTATGGCAATAACAAGTAGAAAGTGGTAGATTTATGACAATTCGAGCAATTCGCAGCCGAACGCATAAGAAAATTTTGCATCATTTGATGGATGGTCCAGCAACGGTATCTGAGTTGGCAGATTTTACTGGGATGAAATTACCTCATATGTCACTCGGTTGTAAACAATTAAGAGAAGCAGGTGACATTCAAAGAGATGATTCAATTGGTCTCCGCGGAGCATCACTCAGGCTCACAACACAAGGCATACATCGAATTCAAAGTGACATGATTCATCATATGCTTCGTTCTAAAATTGGTGAATTTGACAAAAAAATGGATGCTATCGTGATTAAAGATGAAAGGTCAAAAGTCTTGATAGGTTACACAAAAACTCCTCAAAGTAACCTCCAATTTATTCCAAAAATGGAGTCAATGAGAAGAACGCAGTACACAGAAAACTCCAATGGAAACAACGGGGGGACTTGGATTTCGATTCTTCATTCAGAATTATCATGGCACCGACTCTCGGACGGTGCATTGACCACACCAGATGAGCCGTTCAAAGGCACATTGATCGACTTCCAGGATCCGGTAAAAAAAATCGGGCTCGTGTGGGCCAATATTATTCATGAAGACTTTGAACAACAAATTACTGAAAAGCAATGGTTCTCTTCGACTCCTCCTGATCATGAAATTCCTACCTTTTCTAAAGGCGAAATCCAAATCGGAAAAATCGACAAAAAAATTCCCTACCGTATCACGAGAGGGGTTTTTGCAATGTTACCCTCCTCCATAGAGCGTGAATTGATCATCCAAAAACTGGCTCTCCATACAAATACGGCAGTTCAAATTCAATCCACATTTTCAAAAATGCCCTTTGCAGTTCTTGTTGAATGGGTAAAATTGATTCATCCGCGATTGGATTTTAGAAAGGTGGAGTCTATTGCGAAAGACCTCTTGTCAAAGAGTAAAGATGGAAAAGGCAGGCCATCGAAACGGCTGATTGAGTTGAGGAGAGATTTCCAAAATGTCGAGTGGATTGATAATGAACGTCAAAAATCGTTTCATCTCTCAATATCAGGTTGTAATGAACGTGGCTTGAGATCGGTAACTGAATATCTTTTACAAACAACGTATCCATGGGTTTTAGAGTGGAATTTAGATCTTCCAAATGATGACCTGCTTGAACGTTGTCTTTCACATCAGTACTGTGTTGCCGTCATCACAAAACTGGTACATTCGAAAAAAATAAACAACGCAAATGTGATTCTCCGTCCATCAACTCGCATTGGGGAATTGAACGTTCAGGTTTCACGTAATGGATTTTTCGCGATTCAAGTCGACCAAACCAACGAAGTACCACTCAATGATACCGTACAGATTGTGCCAAAAAATGCTGAAATGTTAATTCAAATGACAAAAAATCAGGTTCATAAAGATTCCAAATTTATAAGCCAATCATCTGATTTTTTAACGCCAACATTGAAGGCTGCAATCGCAAGTTATCCAAATGGGGATTCACTCCTTGCAAATTCTATCGAACGTCAGGAGCCACTGGCTTCATGGATTGCATCGCCAATGCTTGAACGGTCACAAAGATTTGAGCGAATCTACGACCAAATACCACGCGGTTGGATCGAATTGATTGATATGAAGTTACTCTCAGATGAAATGTTACTGAAAAGTGTTGCAATGGGAGGTCAAACCTGGCAAGAAAATTTAATGGTTGAAATAAAATTTCGGTGCATTAATAGCCCAATGTTTTTGTTAAAATTATATGAATCATTACAGAATGAAAACGACGATTTTACAGCTGCTTTCATATTATTTTGCGTTGACTTCATTGAACCTTCGTATCAAGAAATGATTGACCTTGCGTTCGAGGCATGGATAAAAAATCCAGTTTTGACAACATATGTCCTAGAAGCACTCTTTTCCACAGAAATTCTTGAATCAAATCAGGAGCGAAATCGAATGCTGAATCGGCTCTTCATGCAACCTCACTATGATGAGCAATTTACCTTACTCAACCAATGGCTACAGTATCACAAGGCCAATCAGAATCAGTTGAGCAATGAATTTATTCAAAAATGCATCGAACTATTTCCACTTGAGTGGTGGAGAGAGGATGCAATATCTTGGTTTCAATATCTTTCTTTGAGTAAATCCGGTAGAGATTGGCTTGCAGAAAAAAATATTCCTTGGTCGATTCAACTTCTTTGGCATGTCAAACCAAGAACAACGATGCCCGGAAAAAACAGATCAGAGAGTGAGCCACAGGTTATTGATACCGGCACTGTAGAGCGAATTTTGTCTCAAATCGAAACAAAAAATAACCATCTTCTCGACCTTCACCTCATACTTCTTTCTAAAGAACAAGGTGGTGTTCCACGATGTAAAACCCACCAATTACTCGGATGGTTGTCAAAACCTATCAGTCAATGGCCAAAAATTTCTACTTCATCATTTTCAAATGATGATCCTGTTATTGGTCAATTTTTACTTCAAATGTATACATCAAGATAAACAAAAAAAATCCGATGGTTTCAAGAAGTGTCATCGTGTGCAAAGAATACCGTACCTGCAACATCGGGCTGAGCCGACAGGCGATGATGTCTGACACCACGGTACGGCCGCAATCGAAGGCCACATTGACCGAAAGGGATGAAATGTGGTGCAATGCGGTAAACCACGGTGGACTATGGGTCCTCATGCGACGCAAGGATGACCATGAGACAACCAATCCACCGGACAGTACGCCCCGGATTCGAGGGTCAAGCCTCTGAGGACACGATGAAGAAGGCTGTTAGAATCCGGGGCACAGTTTTTTGGGATTTTTTTCATCGAATTTAGTCAATTTAAGCGATGAAATCAAAATCAACTGGCAACTCGTCAGTGTGATGAGCAGCAACAAACGATTTGAGTGTTGTCTTATCGGCGGTACATTTGACAGGTTACACGCCGGACACGAATTGCTGTTTACAACCGCTTTTTCGATGGCTCATCGAGTTGAGATCTATGTTCTCAATCAAATCGATGCGGAAAAAAAATCTCCACACATTTTGGAATTTGAACAACGCATTGAAGATATTGAAACTTGGATTCGAGGACATGGTTACACGAATTTTTTAGTTTCTGAACTCTGTGATCGTCATGGCCCCGCCCCAACCCATCCTCGAGCAGATTGTATTATCTCAACACCAGAAACTCAGTTTGAATGTGAAAAAATTAATGAGGTACGTACTGAAAATAATCTTCCCGAGTTAGAAATTATCGTTGTGGCTCAATTACCAAGTGTAGGAGGAGGAATCATCAGTTCCACACGGATTCGGAACGGCCAAATTGACAAACAAGGTTTCCCCTGGATTCATGACATGTGGAGAACCTCGACATTAATGATGACCGAAGAGGTTGGAGACATGCTCAAACAACCATTCGGAGTTTTGTTTGAAGGTTCGGAACTTGAACCCTCGATAGCCATGGGAAATATCTTCATGGAATATGATTTTAGTGAATCTCTGCTCATCACCGTCGGTGACGTCACAACAAAAACAGCCTTGGACATGGATGTAGTCCCAGATATTGCACTTATTGACGGAAAGACCAAACGAATTGAATTATCAGATTCTCATCAAATCAACATACATCACTTTGAACAAAATCTCATGGCAACAAATCCAGCTGGTCAACTTACGCCCAACCTTCTCAATGCAATCGAACATTGCTTTTACTCCGAAGAGCACAGCGTTATTGTTGTCGATGGCGAGGAAGATCTTGCTCCACTGTTCGTTCATCTATGTGCACCACTCGGAACGGTAGTGTTGTATGGGCAGCCTAACAAAGGCATTGTAGCACAAATCACGACGTTGGCTTCGAAAAAACGGTGCTCGGATATCCTTGGATTGTTTGAGGTGCTCGATTGACTCAACCGCTTGTTTCCATCACAGTGTGTGTGCGAAATGGGGCGAAATGGGTTGATCATTGCCTGCAATCTCTTTGTCAACAAACATACGATGCGTGTGAAATCATTGTGGTCGACGACGGTTCTACAGATCATACCCGAGATGAACTGAATAAATGGGATGACCCAGATGGTGTTCGTGGTCCAAAAGTCAAGATTTTATCGCAAAAACCACTGGGCTTGTCTGCAGCCAGACAACATGCACTTGAGCATGCAAGAGGAGATTGGGTAGCTATTACGGATATCGATGTTCGACCAGAGGCAAATTGGATTAGTAACCTCATGAATGCTTACACATCGACTTCGGCAGATGAAAAAATAGTCGCTGTAACTGGACGGACGATGTTTGGCCTGGGCCCAGATCCTGTGAGTATCTTACGTTCGATGGAGATTGAACGGAAATACAAATCTCGTTCAAGGTACACTTCCCTTGCAAATGGACCCTGTTCAATGTTCCTAAAACAAGCATTGGAAAAAGTTGGTGGTTTTGGAACCAATTGGTATCATGCTGAAGATATGGAGGTGAGTTTGTTGTTGATTCTTGAAGGTGGAAAAATTCTCTATGCCTCTGACGCTGTAGTTCATCATGTTCCTGAAACTGGGCTCAAGCGATTCCTTGGAAAACGGAAGAGAGATGCTCGTGCCCATGTACGCATTGTGCGTAAATATCCTCGGAAGAAAAGGGCACAAAACCCATTTGATTTCCATGGCTCATCGATGGCGGTTTTGCTCTCAACAATACTGTTGCTTAGTTTTATCCTAATCTGTAGCTTAACCATCTCTACATGGCAATCTCCTTTCAAACCAGAATTTTCCTCTGAAGTCTATTGGGTTGGATTGTTGATGTTGTTCTATGAGGCAATCATGTGGACAGGGACTTTGGGTGCAGTTCATGTTCATAGTCTAAAAAATAGTGCAAATTTTAAACTTATCATGACAATAAAAATCCGATTCATCATCGTTTTTTGGGGCCTTGCACTTCTTGTTGGCATTGTTCAAGGATGCATTGACGCAGTGACCATGAAAAATGGTCATCCTAGATTATTTTCAAAGAGAATTTAATCAACTTTTGAATCGCCTTCTGGTGAGTTTAATGAATAAAGCATTGCAAATCCAAATCCAACCAACGCTATTGTGACGGAATATGCTCCTACATCAATCCAAGCTGTGTGTTGGATTCCGTACCAAAAATAGAAAATAATGCCAAGCAATAAGCACCAAGCAGCAATCGTCCTTTGAATTTCATTTCCTCCACCGAGGGATTTCCATGTTTCGTTGAGGAAAAGTCCACGGAACCATGATGAAAATCCGATAGTTTTGTTGATATTCTTGAAAGCTGTATAAATCAACGCAAAACAGATGAGAAGGAAAACGCCGTCAGAAGCGGTGATTTGAACACCATTAGAGATGGGTTCGAAGGCCTTGTTAGTAAATTCAAAGGTTAAGAGCCCCCCCCAAGAAACATGGTATGTAGGGTGAACTTTGCCAAACATGTTGAGGACTGCGAGCAATATTCCCCAAAGCCCTATAGCCATAAACCAATGTGAAATTGGGTTCAAAGGTTCAACCTTTGGTGGTAGGTTTGAAGTGAACAGTTCTCCATCAGCCATGATGCTCCGACCTAGATAGTGATTATAAACGCACCCAATAAAACACTTTTTCACGCCAACCTTGATTGATGGTTGTATGAATGTTCAAAAATTGGTTTTAGGTCTTCTTCAGATTCGACCATAAGTGGGATGGCTTCTAGATTCTTAGGGATACTCGAAGTAATTTCCTTTGTTCGACCATAACGTCCTCGACTTATTGTTCGAGCAGTGATAAGACCGAGCATGTCTAAATTCTGAATAATTCCTGAAATTCGTCGTTGGGTCAGCGGACTTTGACGAATGTGTTTGCATGCTTGGCGGTATATTTCGTAAACTTCTCCAGTCTGAATATTCTTAAGTCCAGTATGTTCATTGATGAGAATCGAAGCAAGAACCAATTTTTGTTGAGTTGGTAACGACGAGATGACGGGAGCGATTTGGTCTGATTCAATTTGGTGTTGTGCTGTTCGAACATGATGTGAGAGGACTATTTCGTCGCCAGCAAATTCTGCTTTTTCTGTTGAAATTCGTAATAGGTCAAGGGCACAACGTGCATCGCCGTGCTCTTGAGCTGCAAGGGCAGAGCACAATTCGATGACACCAGCCCCAAGAACGCCTTCAACCAATGCAGCGTCAGAACGCTGACGCAAAATATCTTGCAATTGTTGGGCATCGTATGGCTTGAACAAAATATCTAATTGGCCAAGTCTTGATTTGACTCTTGGATCAAGAAAATCTGTGAATTTAAGATCATTAGAAATTCCGATAACGCATGCCCTAGAAACTTTCAACATGGAGTTGATGTTTGTTAAATTGTACAGCAGGTCATCGCCCGCTTTCCTCACCAAATGGTCGATTTCATCGAGAACAATAATGAACACTCCACTTCTTTTGTCCATCCTTTTGACCAATTCTTTCATCACTCGATCTGTTGGCCATCCTGTAAACGGAATTTCTTCATCCTCATGCTCTTCTAAAAGAGAGTTCCCGATGAATGTGAGCACTCTGTATTGTGTATCTATCTGGCGGCAGTTCACCATGATGGTTTCGACATTTCGGCCTTTTTCGCGACCTTTTTCTTCTAGGTGTTGGCAAACATATGATGTTACAGCAGTTTTACCTGCCCCAGTCACGCCATACAATGTCATGTTAGAAGGAATGTGGCCATACAAGGCTTCAACAAGGTTGTATGAAATCTTATTGATTTCTTCATCGCGGTGTGGCAATCTGCGTGGGCTATGATCGTGTCGAAGAATCTCCTTGTTTTTGAAGAGCGATTTCCTTGATAACAAGTCATCAAAGATGTTTGGTATGCTCATTTACATTCCTCTACTTAAAGGCAACTGAAAAGTTCTGCTGAACTACAGATTGTGCAATTTTTGGGAGTCCGAGTCCCCCTTATATTTCTGTCCGTCAAAAACTATGATTCTTCTTTTTCTTGGCTATATAAGGTTCAATTTAATATTGAACATTTTTCCACAAGAATCTACAAAAAAATAACATTTTAAGATTGATTTGAGAATTGAACCGAGCCCAATACTTCACTCCAAAAGCATGTGAATCCATCACTCGCATGATGCACATGAGACGGATGTTGTGGTTGTTCGACCGTGATAGCGGGAGAATTGATGCCCCTTTCATCAATGTAGGTGTGCGTTATGACAAGAGGTGTTGAATAGCGTTCAGCCAAGGCTTGAATCGATGACGGTGAATGATGTTCATCTGTTTCAACATAATCAGGAACACCCATTTCAATTATGACAAAATCTACATTTTGTATTTCCGAATATAATGACTCACAGGGACCTGAATCCCCGCTATGAACAAAGGAAAATTGTGGATATTCAAACCGGTATCCATAAGGGTCAACTTCGTCAACATGCTGGACTTGGAATTTTTTCCACCTCAATCCCCCCTCAACCTCGCCAACCAATTGTTCTTGCCAGTCAATTGCATTGAATATTTCGTCCAAACTACCAGGGTATGCCATTGTGCACAATGAATACAAGATTTCTTTTCCACCGGGTGCAACAACTACTCTCAATGGCTTGTTTCCATCTCGGTCTGAGATATATTTGCGTTCAAGAAGTAAAAATGGAAAACCAAAAATGTGGTCGCCATGAAGATGGGTTACGAAAATCGTTCGAATATCTGAAACAGGAACATTTGCCTGTCTCAAGGAGGCAAGCACAGTAGGTGGTGCATCGATGAGATGTTGGCCATCAATAAGTGTTAGGGAATGCAATCGTCCTTGAGGTAAGAACGCATTTCCTGTCCCGAGCACTTGAATCTTTTGCGACACAATTCGACGAATGGTTCAACCTACATATCCAAATCGGTCTCCATCTTTGTACACATCATCGTATACGAATGATATTAAAGGTCATTTTCTTGGAAATTAATATCGAGGGATGTGACTACAATGTCAGATTGGTCCGCAAAAAATCCGTACATGACCACAATTACTGAAAATTTCATTTTGAATGGAAAAGGTTCGAGTAAAGAAACTCGCCATGTTGTCTTTGCACTCGAAGATTCAGGTTTGGATTACAAAGTTGGGGATGCTCTCGGGGTTATTCCTGAAAACCCACCTCATATCGTCGATGAACTCATTGAAGTTCAAGGTTGGAATCCAAACCACATCGTGACGACCCATAATGGAGATAGAGAACTCCGTGTAGCACTAAAGAAAGATTTTGAAGTCCATTTAGCCAACAAAAAATTTGTCGCCTCATTGGCTCAAAAAATAGTTTCAAGCGGAATTGATATTTCGATGTCATTTGTAAACAGGCAGCGTACAGTCATCACCTCTGGTTCGAGTGGTTCAGCCCAATTGCTACTACCAAGCGTTCCTTCTGATGACCCTGCATCAAAAATTGAGGCCATTAATTCAACGACAGAAACTATTGAAAACTATCTCTGGACACGAGATTACATTGACATTATGCGAGAATTTAATGTGAAATATTCTCCTGAAGAGTTCCTTGATCTCGCTGATCGACTCAAGCCTCGACTCTATTCCATTGCATCTTCCCATGATGCACACCCGGGATTTGTCGAACTGACCGTAGGAATTGTCAGATTTGAATACAACAACCGACCTCGAGGTGGACTATGTACGCAGTTCTTAGCCGATGAAATTGGTACAACTGGCGAACCTATTGGAATTTTCATGTCACCAACAAAATCATTCATTTTACCCGAAAACAAGGATATTGACATCATCATGGTTGGACCTGGGACGGGTATTGCACCCTTCCGTGCTTTCATGGAACAACGTGTTCACGATGGTGGGGGTGGAAGAAATTGGCTTTTCTTTGGTGATCAATCTGAAAAGACGGAATATTACTACAAAGATACGATTGAATCTTGGCTGGATGAAGGACATCTCTACCAATTTACAACCGCCTGGTCAAGAGACCAAGTTGAAAAAATCTACGTCCAGCATCGAATGAAAGAACATGGCAAAGAATTGTGGAATTGGATTGACAATGGGGCATACTTCTATGTCTGTGGTGATAAAAGTAGGATGGCAAAGGATGTCCATAGAGCCCTTATCGAAATTGCAATGGAACACGGAGGCATGAACGAAACAGACGCCACCGATTTTATCGAAAAAACCATGATGAGAGAACAAAAGAGATACTTGCGTGATGTATACTAAAGTAAAATAGAAGATTTTTCTATGATATTGAGGGCATTTTTATAAAGAAACTTGAAGAAGTGGTTGTATGCAACCAGCAGACCCGAATACATTTAGCCCAGCGACCGTTGATATGTCGCAACAAATGAATATGAATCAAGGAATGGTCGCAACACCGATGGTCGTTGCCGCTCCGAACGCAGGAGGCTCAAAGGTCAATATCATGGACTTCAGCTCTGCAATGAGCGTCTTCAAATATGGTTTAATCGCAATAGGAGGATGGATTGTGTCCGGAATTGTTCTCACCGTTGTCTGGATTATGGCGGTTCTAGTTGGATTATCTTCGGATAATAATATTGTTGGACTCATTCTTATATTGGGTGCGGCAATGACGACGATTATCGCCTATGGTCAAATGATCATATATCCAGTCGGCAAGGCACTCAAAGATGCTCGAAGCAGTGCGTCTTCTTTCTCTTACGCTGATTCATGGAAGGCAGCAATTTCAAGCTTCTTAGAAACCGTTGCACTTACGGTAATGATGGCCATTGGTTTGGCTGTTGGCATTTCCATGGAAATAACAGTCTTGTCTCTCCTTTCAGGAATCGGATTCATGTTGTTTATGATTGGATATATCCCCTATCTAGCACGAAAGACTGCACAATTTGTAAACTGAAATTCATTAGTCGAAAACAGAATTTACTCCAGAGATTCGAGTGGCCTGGGGCTTCCTCGAATACAATGGGTAAGCTGTGACATAGCCCACTGCGAGTCCTCTGATTGGAGTAAAAAACAATCTACGAGTTTGTGGGATCACTCTTCGATTTGTTAGAAGAACGCAAAGCACCGCTCTTGATGGAACTTTTGGTGGTCAGTTCGGGTCGTAGTCAATGATGGAGGCGAGCCAATATTCGACTTCTCTTCGGGGCATTCGTTTGCGTTGTGCCAAATCCATCACTTGACCTTCATCGATTCGATTTATGGAGAAATAGGTTGCTTCCGGATGGCCAAAATACAACCCTGAAACACTTGATGCAGGAGATGTTGCACAGGATTCAGTCAAATGGAACCCGTGAGTTTCGGCCTCCAGGAGAGCAAAGAGTGAGCGTTTGTCGCTGTGGTCGGGACAAGCAGGATATCCAAAAGCCGGACGGATTGAGCGGTAATCGGCGTTCATCAAGCGTTCATGCGTCATGTCTTCGTCGTCAGGGAAGCCCCATTCTGTTCGTATGATTTGATGCAATTTTTCGGCGCTTGCTTCGGCAAGGCGGTCTGAAAGAGCTTTGATCATGATGGCATTGTAATCGTCTTGCTCGTCTTCATAGGACTGT
The DNA here is from genome assembly GCA_030827365.1 of Candidatus Poseidonia sp. GTDB lineage: Archaea > Thermoplasmatota > Poseidoniia > Poseidoniales > Poseidoniaceae > Poseidonia. The sequence goes on from JAUREO010000018.1 coordinate 25,021, forward strand.
GCGAGTGATTCGGTTCCGTGAACGGCAACTGCAAATGCCCCCACATGATCTTGAATCTCGTCTTGTGGTGCTACAAAATCGGCAAGGCAAATGTTCTGGTCCCCTACACTCCGTTGTTGCCTCAAGAATGCAAACCGGTACTTTTCCTGCCCTTGGATGATGACGTCGTCGCCTTCTGAATGTGCTGGCCAAAAACCAGCAATAGCCTTGATGTGCAGCGAGCGATTGTGCATGACCTCCGCCAGTATTTTTTTGCCATTTTCAAACACATCACTCGCCGCCTCGCCCTGTTCAGGATGGCTGAGGATGGCGGGATAGGTGCCTTTCATGTTCCAAGCGGTGAAAAAGAAATTCCAGTCGATGTATGGCTCTACATCCGCAAGGCTGAGCGAGTATTCTTTCACACCTGTGAATGGGGCCTTGGTGCACGTCTGTTGGTTAAACTCAAGGACAGGTTTTCGTTGTCTTGCTTTTTCTAATGTGAGTAAGGGCTGGTTGATTTTTCGCTCATACAAAGCCGTCAAACGTTTGTTTTCTTCGTCGAGTGTCTTCTTGAATTCCAGCCTCTTTTCCTCATCGAGCAATTGATTGAGCACCCCTGAAATGAGCGAGGCGTCCTTTACATGCACGACCTCTGCTTCGTAGGCAGGGTTGATCCTCACGGCAGTATGCTGGCGTGAGGTGGTGGCACCACCAATCAGCAACGGGATGGTCATACCCCTTCGTTGCATTTCTTTAGCCACTTCAATCATTTCATCAAGAGAGGGTGTGATGAGTCCAGACAGGCCGAGAACATCGGCCTGCACCTCTTCAACTTTATCCAAAATTGTGGATAGTGGCACCATTACACCAAGGTCATGGACGGCGTAGTCGTTGCATTGGAGTACGATACTTACGATGTTTTTTCCAATGTCATGCACGTCGCCCTTGACGGTCGCAAGGACGACTTCTGCCCGTTTTTTCTGCTCGGTTGCAGCATGATGCATGTGGGGCTCTAACCATGCAACGGCTTTCTTCATCACTCGGGCGCTTTTGACGACTTGTGGAAGAAACATTTTGCCCGAACCGAACAAATCCCCAACAACGTTCATGCCGTCCATGAGAGGGCCTTCAATGATGCTCAACGCATCGCCAACACCATCGTAGGCTTCAGCGACATCCTGTTCGATGAATTCGGTGATTCCGTGAATCAAGGCATGAGCTAACCGATTTGCGACATCCAGTTCTCTCCATTCCTGTGCATTCTCCTGTAGGCTTCGTTGTTTTGAAAAACGATCGGCCATAGACACCAAACGCTCCGTTGCATCGGTGCGGCGGTTGAGAATCACATCCTCAACCATCTCTAACAAGGAATCTTCAATGTCCTCATAGATTGTCAGATGGGAAGGATTCACGATGCCCATCGTTAGACCTGCGCCGATTGCGTGGTGCAAGAAGATGGCATGCATGGCTTGGCGAACCGTATCGTTTCCTCGAAATGAGAACGAGAGGTTGCTGATACCACCGCTAACCATGGATTGTGGACATGTCTCTCGGATAATCCTCGTTGCCTCGATGTAATGTTTTGCGAAGTCATCGTGTTCAGTCATACCCGTTGCTACGGCGAGTACGTTTGGGTCATGAATGATGTCTGAGGGGTGGAAACCAACCTTTTCAACAAGGAGGCGTTGAGCTCTTTGAGCGATTTCTACTTTCCGTTCCACGCTTTCTGCTTGACCATTCTCATCAAAACCCATCACGACCACGGCTGCACCGTAGCGATGAATCGTCTTCGCCTGCTCAAGGAAGACCGCTTCACCTTCTTTGAGGGAAATGGAGTTGACAATGGGTTTGCCTTGAATGCATTTGAGGCCAGCTTCGAGCACACTCCATTTTGAGGAATCGATCATGACGGGTACCGAAGCAATGTCTGGTTCGGTTGCAATCATATTGAGGAAACGGGTCATGACCACTTCGCTATCAACCAAGCCCTCATCCATGTTGATGTCGATGATGTTGGCACCGTTTTGTACTTGGTCCCGTGCTACTTCCACGGCGTTTTCAAAATCTAAAGCGGTAACAAGCCTGCGAAATTGAGCTGAACCCGTGACGTTGGTGCGCTCTCCAACCATGATGAGGTTGGAGTCTGGAAGGATGGTGCAAGTATCCAAACCGGCATAAGTGGGGACCTCGCTTGGTTCTCCCGGAACCCTTGGAGGCAATCCTTGAACTGAATCGTGGATGGCTTGGATGTGTTCGGGCGTGGTGCCGCAACATCCCCCTACAAGATTGAGCAACCCGTCTCGGACCAACGAGGCGATGTGGGAGGCTGTAATGTGCGGCGTTTCATCAAAACCTGAGGGTGAGAGTGGGTTGGGTAATCCTGCATTTGGATAGATGTGGGTTCGGGTGTCGCAGATGTTGGCGAGTGTGGATAACTTGCTTCGCAAACCAGTGGCCCCCAATCCGCAATTGATGCCAATGCTGAACGGTTTTGCATGCTTGACGGTGGTCCAAAAGGCTTCAACGCTTTGTCCAAAAACGGTTCTGTCCCCTTCTTCTTGAATGAATGTCACTGAGATGATGATGGGCAACTCAACCTGTTTCATCTCAAAGGCATCAAACGTTGCCTTGATGGCGGCTTTTGCATTGAGCACATCGAAAATTGTCTCGATGAGGATGATGTCGCAACCCCCATCGATGAGGGCAAGGAGTTGCTCAAGGTAGGCTTGGTAAACTTCATCCCAGGTCGCTGCTCTTGCAGATGGGTCCTCCACATCTGAAGAGGCAGAAAGCGTCACATTGGTCGGGCCAATGGCCCCAGCTACCCAACAACGCTTGCCTGTTTTTTTCTGATGTTTGCGCACTGCTTCTTTCGCAATCTTCGCTGCTTGCTCGTTCATCTCAACAACACGGTGCCCTAAGCCGTATTCCGATTGGGCAATGCTGGTGGCGCCAAACGTGTTTGTTTCGATGATGTCTGCTCCGGCTTGGAGGTATTGAGTATGAATGGTTTCAATGAGACGGGGTTGGGTGATGTTGAGCATCTCGTTGTTCCCTTTCAAATCAATAGAGTGGTCTTTTAACAACCCGTCACGAAAGTCTTCTTCTTTCAAGGGATGCTGCTGAATCATGGTTCCCATGGCACCATCGATGATGAGCAATCGGTCGTTTGCCACCCTCTCCAGTTCATCCTTCAGAGACATGGTGTTTCACCCTTGGAACTCTCGAAGAATTTGATTGAATACCAAGCTGTTGTTCATCGTGAAAAAGTGTACACCTATGACGCCATAATTGAGCAATGCTCGTGCTTGGTTGACTGCATGTGCAATCCCAACCGGATACACTTCCTCGTCGGTTTCACAGGCATTGATATCGACAATAAGGTTCTGAGGGATGCTCGTTCCGAAAATTTTGGGCAATACCGTAAGTTGTTGTTTCGAGGTGATGACTTTGATTCCCGGAATGAGCGGTACATCGATGCCTTCCTCGCGGCATCTTTTCTCAAACCGATAGAAGCATTCGTTATCAAAGAACATCTGGGTGATCACAAAAGATGCTCCAGCGTCTATTTTCCTCTTGATGTTGGTGATTTCTTCTTCCAAATCTTGGGCTTCCGCATGGACTTCTGGATATCCTGCCACGCCAATTTCAAAGTTTGTGGCTCTCGCTTCGCTTACATCTTCTAGATACTTCCCTGCGTTCATGTCCACGATTTGCTCGACCAACTCGTTGGCGTAGGTGTTCCCATATGGGTGAGGAATAAAATGAGGTTCTGTCTTGTTTGGGTCGCCGCGAAGGGCCAATACATGGTTGAAACCAAGATAGTCCAAATCAACCAAGAAATCCTCGGATTCAAACTTCGAAAAACCGCCACAAATAACGTGTGGGATGACATTAAGACCGTACTGAAACTTGAGCATGGCGCAGACACCAAGCGTGCCCGGCTTTTTCCGATTCCAAATTCGCTCCATATTTCCGTGTTCATTGAGTCGGTCTATTTTGTGTGCTTGGTGGTAGGTGACACTGACAAAGGCAGGTAGCCACCCATCAAGGCCGTTGAAAAAATCACGGATGTTTTCAAGTCCAAGCCCTCGGTTGGGGGGGAGGATCTCCAATGAAAACGGAAGGCCGCTTGCGGCATTCCTGTACAACGAAGCGACGTCCATGTTTAGCGGAAGGTATCTTCGTTTTGAAACCTTCACAATTCTTGAGGTGTGTCAATTGCCAGGGATGTTCAGTGTCAAAGTACCCCCTTTATTTGAGTACCAATGGGCACACCATTAGAACATGAGGGAAAGGACCAACATCCATCCAGTCGACATCGATACTTGGAATAGTCTGCTTTGAAAATCGACCAAAACATCACGTCGAACGATAATAAAGAGATGAACAAGTCCGAGGAAAACTCCACTTGCAGAAAAAACGTGTCCATCTGTAGGGTTTGCCAAAACGAAACACCCCACCCACAACACAGTCAGCATACCAGATGCTATCGTTGTAGCAAGTTCTCCGAACTGAGCGGGGAAAGAAAAGACTCCTTGATCACGGTCGCTCTCCACGTCCATACGTGCATAGTTGATGTCGAAAGTGGTAATCCATAAGGCAACTCCTGCAGACAATGGAAGGATCGTTGGCACCCAAAGGAATTCTTGTCCAGAGGCTAAGTCCCCCGTGATGCTCGCCCAACCATGGATGTCAGCCGCAATGGCAACCCAAGCACCTGCTGGGGCTAAACCGAGGCACAACCCCAACCATAAATGGCACAACCAAGTAAAGCGTTTCATGAATGGGTAGGCGACAAAGGCAAGGACGGGAAGCCACGCCATCATCAACGCAACCTCATTGAGCATACTTGCACTAAGGAGCAGTAAGACAAGGAATCCTCCTGCGAGGAGCCATGCCGATGGAAGGCTCATTGAACCAGAGGCCAAATGTCTCTGCATCGTTCGTGGGTTCTTTGCATCGATGTTGCGGTCTATGATTCGATTTAGGGCCATTGCTAATCCCCTTGCCCCCACAGCTGCAAGGAGAATCCACATGAGGTCAATGCCAAGGGTCAAACCAAATTGCTCAAGAGCGATGAAATATCCTAAGAGGACGAATGGTAGAGAGAACAAGGTGTGCTCGATTTTTACGAAGGAAAGTACTTGTTTGAAGTCCATCATCCTTGTCCCCCAAACGATAGATGAGGCGGCCAAGTGTATTTTTCAAGTTCGGGATGGGAAGCAACCTTCGCAAGCGTCTCTTCGTTGTGCAAGGTTACGGCAGGCCAACGACGAACGCCGTGTTCAACCGAAGGAATGGGTGTCGTCGCATCCCAACAGACTCTGTCTCGACCTTTATCGAAACTCAAGCCTCGACCTACATCAAATCTTGAAGTGAGTTGCCATAGCAATCGACGGCGTGCTTTTTGACAAGAAAGGTCAAGGTCATCGTTGGTGATGAATAACCAGCGTAGATTCTTTTTAGAGTCCAATTGCCAAATTGAATTTTTCAATTGAAGAATTTTTTCTCTACGGTGTGTTTCATGTTCATCATGACTCCGTTCATCTCCGGATTGAACACTTGGTGTTCCTGCAATGGATGTGCAGACGACGAGCATGTTATCTCGAAGCATGCGTGCTTGAACGACCCCCTCGATGTTGATGACTTCATCGAGTTGAGTAAATGCCTCAGAAAATGAGCCTTGTTGTCGCCATGTCGGTGTGGACTGTTTGTATGAGCCTTCGAGAGCTGGAGCAGAAGAACGTGGGTCACTATCAACGATGGTGGTTGCATCGATGAGCAACTTATCATGCACGTTCTCAAAAGGCGAGGATGCTTCTAAGGCATCAGCGACCATGCCAGGAAGCACAACAAGGTCTTGAGAAATCTCGACTTTATTGTTTAGGGCATCAAGGAAGGCCTCCAAATCTTTGGGGTCTTGAGTTGGGTCGACAGCCACGATGACCTTGAGAAACATCATTTGACCAGCCCCCAGAAGGCCAAGTGCTGTTTTACGTCCTTGTCGTGGATAACGTTGTTTCGAAGCGACGATAGCAAGATTGTGAAAGCCAGTTTCAAGCGGCAGATGAACGCTTGCGACATCTCGATGTTGGAAACGCAGAACGGGTGAAAATTGCCGGCCGATGGCCTCACCCAAATAGCCATCTTCCATCGGCGGTAAACCGACGATGGTAGCGGGCAGTATAGCATCTCTTCTGCATGTGATGGCCGTCACATGAAGTACTGGATATTGACCGGTAAGGGAATAATATCCAAAGTGGTCACCAAACGGCCCTTCGAGTTGGGTCTCGGTTGGATCGCAGTATCCTTCAACGACAATATCTGCTTCAGCAGGCACATACAGGTCCTGGGTTTTCGCCTTGGTTATTGGTAGAGATTTTCGTCCAAGAATTCCTGCAAATTGATACTCTGATAGATTGTCTGGGAGAGGTGCGATGGCCGAAAAGATGAGTTCAGGTGGCCCACCGATACAGACTGCGACAGGCATTCTTTTTCCTTTCGCTGCGTGTTCTGCACCATGTTTGTGAATTTGCCAGTGGAGCCCGAGTTCTGTAGGGCTATGCACTTGGGCCCTGTACATTCCAAGGTTGTGCTCTCCATCAGCATTTTTGGTGACCACAAGCGGTAGTGTAACGAAGTGGCCACCGTCCATGGGCCAAGTTTTGGGAATAGGCAGTTTTGTTAAATCATTGTCTAGCATGATGCGTTGACATCGACCTTTTCGAACTTTTTTGGGAGGCATGGCAAGAGCATCTTTGAGCAATGGAAGTCCTTTCCACGGCTTCCTCATATAGAGGCCAATGTCCGGTTTCATCATCGATACCATTCTGTCGCCGATTTCTGTTTCATGGGAAGCACCAAGGGCACGGAGAGTTCGGTCATGACTACCAAATGCATTCATGAGAAGTGGAATGGAAGATATCGTTCCATTTGTTAGGCGAGGTTGTTCAAAGAGAACAGCAGGGCCGTCATTCTTCACAAGGAGGTCGGCAATCGCTCCGGCCTCATACTCAACGTCAACGGGTTGCTTCAATCGAAGCAATTCACCTCGCTTGTCGAGGTGGTCAACCCATCTTCGTAGCGTTCTCCATGCCACGCCTCTCGGTTTCTGTTCTTACCTATGAACCTCCGTATTTCTCAATATTACCTTTGAATTCTTCATTTTCTCGATAAAAGGCACAAGTAGAATGAAGATGTCGCTGTGTCCGAAGGGTGCCTCATGTCATCAAATCCACTTTCCACCTTCATTTCTCGACTATTTATTCGCCCTAAGAAAGAAGCCATTCCGACGATGCCTTGGAGTGCGGATGACCCATTTGAACGGCGGCCAAAACCTGCGACGATGTTTGTGTTGATTTTTGGACTTACAATCTTTGGACTTGGAGATGCGGTCATTGTTTCGGCAGTGTGGGGCGTGACACCTTGGACCGTATTGGCCATGGGGCTTGCTGAACAATTGGGAACAACAATTGGAAAGGCAACATTTCTTGTAAGTATCATCGTCCTTGCACTTTGGATTCCACTGAGAGAAAAGCCAGGAATTGGAACTCTGCTCAACATCATCATCATTGCTGCAATGATCGACATTGCTTTGCCCCACTTACCAACTCCAACTTCAACATTCGCCTCACTGCTCACTGTAATCGCAGGGACCGCATTGATTGCGATTGGTAGTGGCTTTTACCTCACGGCGAATTTGGGGCCAGGGCCACGAGATGGCTGGATGACAGGGCTCCACCGAAAGACGGGCCTCTCTATTGGCATGGTCAGGACCGTGATTGAGTGTACAGCCTTGCTTCTCGGATGGATACTCGGTGGTGATGTATGGTTTGGCACTCTTGTTTTCGCCTTCACCATAGGACCGATGGTGAGTGGTGTGTTGTGGGTTCTATCAAAAAAGAAAGTTTGAATTGAAATTTTAAATTTATAATTGAAAAATAATGAGGCACCTGCGTGAAAATAACTACCGTTTTGTTCATGAGCCTGTAATGTGTAGTGTTGGTGTACGGAGGGTAGTCATGAAGACATGTGATGTGGTCGTCATTGGTGCTGGACCAGGAGGAGGCTCAGCAGCATTGCACTGTTCACGTTTGGGAATGAAGACGATGATACTCGAAGCCGACCCTGAAGTCGGAACACCTGTTCACTGTGGAGAATGCCTCTCTCAACTCGCTGTTGACAACCTTGACCTCTCGCTTCCCGAAGAAGTCATTGCACTTCATGTCAAAGGCATACGAGTGATTTTCCCTGACTCGACGGCAAAAAAATTGACCGAGCCAGGTTATGTGCTTGAAAAGCACCTGTTTGAGCGTTGGTTATGTGAAGAGGCATGCAAGGTTGGTGCAGAACTACATTTGCATCACAAAGTAACGAAAATGGAACGGGTTTACGATAGTGAAAATAAATTTTCCAATTGGATTATTGATGGAAAAGGCGACTACTTTCCTATCGAATGCAAAGCCGTTATCGATGCATCTGGTGTCTCTGGAGTTGCGTCAAAAATCCTCGATATGGGGACTGAGGTTGAGGTCATTGCAGGCTTTCAATATGAAATGAATGAAGTCGAAAACGATGGCTATCTTGATTTCTACTTGTGGCCTAAGTATTCTCCTCACGGGTATGTTTGGATGATTCCAAAGAAAGAAGGCAGGGCAAATGTAGGCCTTGTAACAACGGATAAGAAAGGGGCTGTGAAATATCTCGATTCGTTTATTGAGGATACATATCTCAAAGAAAAGCCAGTTGCAAACCCTCCTTGGCGATCGGATGGTATCAAAATTCGTCCATTTGGGGGAACGATTCCAATCTCTGGTCCTCGCGCTGTGACCGTTGGTGATGGCCTTATTCTTGTTGGAGATGCAGCAGGATTCACATCACCTTTGTTTGAGGGCGGATCCCATTTGGCGTTGTGGTCAGGACGTGAAGCAGCTCAAACGATTCGTGCTGCTATTGAGAAAGATGACCTATCTTCAAAGGCCCTTGGACCATACGAAAAGGCGTGGAAATCTACATTTCCGCCGTATCATAAAATCCTCAAAGGAAAAACCGCTTTGTACAATTTAAGCGACCAGCAAATGTCGGTTATGGCGAGATGTTTACCCGATGAATTGGGCAGTATGTCGCCACTCGATAAAACATGGATTGGAATGAAGATTCTGTTCCGAAAACCAACGCTATTTGCAAAGAAAGTCATATCTGTCTTACTTTCGTTTGGCTATTCGAGAGCAAAATACTTCGGTTGGTAACCTACTTGAAACATGAAAGGATAGTTTGTTCATGTG
>JAUREO010000019.1 GCA_030827365.1 Candidatus Poseidonia sp.
GATGATGAGGGCATCGAGAGGTACGGTATCACCTGCGAGAAGACGCAGATGTGTTTCACGTTCAATCACTTCGACATCCTTCATCTCAACTTCGCCTGAGCCATCGAGAACTCGTACTTGTCGAGGTTGAAGTCGCATCAGACTGTGAATGGCATCGGTAGCTTTCAGTTTTGCATTGGCTTCGAGGACGTTGCCAAGCAAGACAAAGCCAATGATGAAAGAAACACCATCAAAAAAGACGTGCTTGGCTTCGAGGAGGATGTCCGGGCTACTGGACCACAAGGGTGCAACGGTTACAAGCACCGACCAAACATAGCCAACTGATGTACCCAAATGGACAAGCACATCCATGTTTGCTGAACCATGACGCAGAGATGCATACGCTCCTTTGTGAAAGTCATATCCTGACCAGACATAAATCGGTGTGGAGAGCAAAAGAGCCAGCACCCATCGAAGGTCCATCTTATACCAAGTACCGAGTGATTCGACGAACATCGTGAGGACGAAGACTGGAGCGATCATTACAAAGGCAAGGGCAACTTTTCGCTTTTGCAGCACAACCTGTTGTTCAGCCTCAGCACGAAGTTGAAGCGGGCTTTTGAGTTCTGTTGCTTGGAATCCTGCCTTTCGAATCGCATCCATGCTTTTTGATTTGATATCAGCCTCTGCAAAGCCATCCTTGAGTTGTATCCACGCTTTTTCAAGTGGTAAATTAACACTTACATGTTGTACACCGTCGATTTTCTCAACCACCCTCGACACAGATGCGACACAGGCAGCACACGTCATTCCTTGAACGCTCAGGGTCACTTTCTCGTCCATCATATCACCATCAATCAAGGCTGACAACAATCGATGAGGGTCTTTTGTTCGGTGTTGTCAAAGGTGACGCAACCACAACCACATGTGCACATCCAGCCGACGCCATCCCAGCCTTTGCCACCTTCTTGACGAACGTAAAGTCGCTTCATTTTACAATTGCAGGCACAAGCCTGTGCTTTGATTCTGACCATGCTTTGGGGTTTTTTGTAGTCAATATAAACCTTGTCTTTTGTAGTCAAAATTTATTCATTGAGGATTCGAACGTCCAATTCTCCAGACCAGATATCAACACCTTGAATGACACATGATACCAATTGACCGACGCGCAACCATTCTTGTTGCTCGACGGTCTCTTCGGTCTCGGCACTCAACACTTTGAGGTTGTATTCATCGGTCACAAGTTGCACCTTGGGTTGAAATTGCTTGAAATGAACTCGGCCCGATATGTAGCCTTCATCACCAAGGTCGAGAAAAATCCAAGGCGTTCGTAAACCGACGACCCTCGCCTTCCATTTGGAGTCAAGAGCGTATGGTGTTGTATGCTCAAACAATTGTCCTCCTTCGAGAAGTTTGAGCCCAAAAGCGTTGGCCACAAGCCCCCATTCAAGTGATTGGGCTGCCCTCGCTCTTTGGTTGCACTGCTCGACCAAACTGTCAATCCCTTCTTCATCGTGAGTCCATGAGGTTGAGTGGAGCAAAGATTTGAGTTGACGATGGACGAGCAAATCTGGGTACCGACGAATGGGCGAAGTAAAATGCACATATGCATCAAGGTTAAGACCAAAATGACCATTGTTTTCTGAAGCATAATACGCCCTTTGCATGAGTTGAAACAAACCTTGGTCGACCACTCTTCGCGTCGAAGATTTGAGTTCACTGGCTTGCAATTGTGCTTTTTCAAGAGATTTCAAAATGTCTCCTCGCGCCTCGGGGTCAAGGACAGCAGAGAGATACGGGGGTGTCTCGTCATTGTTTTCTTTGTGAAGGGCACTCGTATCAATGGTAATGCCAGCACCCATCATGCCGAGAATATTTGCAAATTCGTCATCGGAGGATTGACCATGTTTCCTCGTGCTTGGCATAGGGAGTTGAATGGTCAAATCCAAGGCTGAAAATGTTGCATTGACCGATTCGACTTCAGGGGGGTCGGGCGGTGGATGACATCGCCAAGGAAGTGGAGCACCTCTTTTACCGAGGAAATGACCGATGGCAGCATTGGTTGCAACCATGAAAGATTCAATCATTTTCGTTGCTTCATTTGGCCACTTTATTTCGATCCGAATACTACCATCCTGTGCGATTCTCGGCCTCATTTCTGGTTGCTCCAAACGCAATTTGATTTCACCCTCTTGCCATCGTTTTGCAAGTAAAAAGTGTTCATCAAAAGCAGAATTCCCAAGGGCTTGCTCATAGGATAGATTTCTTCGCACCCGAATGACGGCCTCAAACACTTCGGTATCAACGATAGTAGCACCCTTGTCGATGTGAAGACATACCACCATCGCCAGTCGGTCAACTTCGGCACGCAAAGAACACAATTCGTCAGCGAGGCGAGGGGGTAGCATGGGCAATACGGCGTGTGGTAAATAGACGGATGTCGCCCTTGCATATGCTTCGTCATCAAGCGAAGTATGAGGTACAACATAGTGTGCCACATCAGCAATGGCCACCCACAATTTCTGTCCATTTGCACTGGTTTCAAGGCAAATAGCGTCGTCAAAATCTTTGGCATCAACGGGGTCGATCGTGACAAATTCGAGATGGCGTAAATCTGTTCGCCCACGAGAAATTTCGAGTGCCCCATCAACCTCGGGTAGAGATGAGACGTGGTCGACAAGGGATGTGGGATAGACTGGAGCAAACGGGTTCTTGCCTTCTTTTCTCAAGTGATGCAAGCGAGATGTCATGATATCGTTTGCATTCCACACACCGAGATGTACCAAAAGGAGGGCCATCGATGGTTCAGCATGCCTAAACCGAAGTTTGCTGAGCCTCATAGCACATTTCTTGGCTTGCTCAACCAATTCAAATCCGGGCCAATGGCGTAATTCAGTTGATTGGTCTATGCTAAATTCGCTCGGGAGCCGCTCACTTTTGAGTATGGATTGCCAAGCTTCGATAAGAATAGATGCGTTTGACGAAGGTGCAGATGCCTCGTTTTGCAAATCTTGAATCGAGGTGGATTCAAACAGACCTTTCCACTCTTCTAGTCTTGCAGTCAGCCTTTCTATATCTTTTGGAGATCGGAATTTGAGGGTGTTTTTTTCGCCCCGAACAGCGTAAGTTCCGCTCTTTCGAGCTTCGACAAATGCATACTGAAGGTTAGCGTCATACGCTTTTGCAAATTCCTTTTTTTGCTTGTACTGTTGGGTGACATGTTCATGTTCAACCAACTTCAATGTGAGGGTTTCCACATCCCACTCTTGATTCCACCAATCACCAGGCAACGATTGAACCCGCTTCCACAGACGGATTGAAATATCCAATTTGGGCCCTTTAGATTTGGCTTTTTTATGTGTGCCTTTTTTTGACATTCGATGACCTCTGCTCATAATCCAAGGTCTCTAAGTTTCTCCAAGGCTTGACGTTGTTCGGTTGTCAACGAGTCACTTTCGACTTCGGGCAAAACAAATTCAATATCGAGTGGCCCACCATTGAAACCCTCGCCTCCCATTCGACGACGGTCCCCGCTTTGAGAATTGGGCTCAACTTTCAGACGTACCGTTTTGCCACTCGGGAGTTTGGTTGAAACCGCACCGCCGAGCACCAGTGTCGAGTAAGGAACTTCAACAAATTGAATCAGTGTATCTCCGTCCCATGCCCTGTGTTCTCCAGGGTCGATACGTAAGGTGACATGAACATCACCTGTTTCACCTTCTGGGTGATCGTGTCCTTGCCCTTTGAGTGTTTTTTTCTCACCGTGTTGAACTCCTGGTTGTAATTTCAGTTTGAGTGTCACTTTTTTGGTTTCCATGCCCCTTCCTGAGGTTTTGAATCGCTTGAATGAAAAAGGAAATTCGCCACCTGCCTTGGCTTGTTCAGGCGAAAGTTCGAGGGCGACATTGATGGGTGCTGCTTTCTCGACTTGCCGCTGTCGTGGTTGTCCTCCGAATTGTTGATGAGGTTGACCACCGCCAAACATTGAAGAAAAAATGTCTTGGAAACCACCCATTCCCGAACCGTCCATATTGAACCGCATGTTTCCGCCTCCGAATCCTTGTCCGAACATGTTTGACATGTGTTGTTGCTGGTCAAATTCTTGTCGTGCTTCGGGTGTCTCTATCTTCTCATAGGCAGCCTGTATTTCTTTGAACTTTGATTCAGCCGCTGGGTTGCCAGGATTACGGTCGGGATGGTACTGCCGTGCAAGTTTTCTATATGCTCGCTTGATTTCTGCATCAGTAGCACTTTTTGACACACCAAGGACCTCGTATGGATTGCGCCCACTCATCAACCAGCGACGCTGTGTAGGCTCTTCATCAACCCTCCCATCGAAAGAATGTTGAACAGACAGCAATCGCAAAAGATTGAAGATTTGCGGAGTGGTTATAATGATGAGGTTTGTGGCTCGGTGGGTCGAGGTTATACCATGCCTGATGAAAGCACCAACGAAAAGTCGTTTGAACAACGAGTGCAGGACCGTCAAGATTGGATTGAGTCGCAGTTTCGACGCATTACTCGCGGGTCTTGGGCACGTATTATTCGAATGGCTAAGAAACCAACAAAACAAGAGTTTCGCCAAACCGCAATTATCTGTGGCATCGGTCTTTTCGTCCTTGGTGCCATTGGCTTTGCTATTCTTGTCCTAATGGATAACTTCCTTCCATGGATTATTCATGATGTCTTTGACATCGCCAATCCCTGAGGTGAAATGATGAGTGAAGCATTTGTAGCATTTGTACGATTTGAAGAAAAACTTCTCCTTCTCAAGCGCAGTAATACTGCCGCAGATTTCTCTAGTATGTGGGATGGTGTTTGGGGTGCTGGCTCCGGAGCAAATTCAGAAGATGTGATTGCTCGAGTTTCAGAATGCACAGGCATTCCCACCGAAGCCCTCGTCTGCTACGACATTGGACCCGATCGCGGTATTGTCATGGACTCGGGAAATCTTGTGGATGTCGTACCAGTTCTCGTCGTCTCAGCAACAGATGAAGTAGAACCTTCGGGCATTTACACACATGCAGAGTGGGTTGACCCAGGTCGAATTCAAGAATACACCTGTATCTTCTCGAATCTTGATATGGACAACTCTCACAAATTGTTTCGTGAGATGTATGGTTCAGTTGGTTCTTTCCTCTACATCGTCAAAACCGCAATCAATTCAGAAATTCGAGTGGTGGATGAAATGGGAGCAAGACTAACTGGCTCAGGTTCCTTGACCGACCTCGATGAAGAAATCATGTCTATTCTGCATCCAACCGGCATGAGAGGATATGTCTTTGTTGAAGCAAGTGCTCTCCACCATGTGGAGAAACTCATCGGAAGAAGTGGTGGAAGAGACCCATCTTCTCGCCGTGGCGTCAACCAAACACCATTGAAGAATGCAAAATCCGTTCTTCCAGGTGAAGCACCACTCGAAGACATTCTTCCTTACCTCGAGCCAAAATCAGTCACACACGGTATCGAAATCGGATGCATTGTCGAAATCATTTCTGGTGCATTCAAGGGTGAAAAAGCTCGTGTGCTTTCAGTTCAAGACACAAAGAATGAAGTCAGTCTTGACCTTTATGAGAATCCAATTCCAATGACCATCAGCATGCGTGGAGACCACGTTCGCGTGTACGAGCGTGTCGATGGCTAACCCGTTGTAGCACGGTGCGATTAAATAGGGGTTTCAAGTCGGGCAAGTTGCTCAGGTTATGAGAGTAGGTGAAATCGATGCCAAAACCATGGACTTCCGAACTCATCAAGAAATCACTTGGTGTCCAGAAGTGCAACGGAAGTATTGATGCTGCAACCGAAAGCTTGCCACTTGAAGAAGCGATGAAAATCGCAAAACAAAAAGCAGGCGACGGACACTTGACTGGCCGAGATCTCAAAGCACAGACACGTGAAGTTATCGGAACCTGCGTTTCTATGCGAGTAAAGATCGATGGGCACTGGGCCAATGACGCCCTCGAAATCATTGCAAAAGGAGAATGGGACGAGCGGTTTAATTGAGCTATCACGAATTGCGGGAGAGGAAGAACATCCTCGTTGACCGCAGAGGTGAGGAAAAATGGAAGAAAATATCACACAAGCCATCCAAGCAGCCCTTGCTGCAGCGCCAAAGAGAAAATTCGTCGAGTCAATTGACATCGCCTTTACAATCAAGGACATCGATCTAAAGAATCCTACCAACCGTATCAAGGAAGAAATTCGACTACCCTCAGGACGAGGAAAGGAAGTCAAGGTTGCAATGTTTGCTACCGGTGAGGCAGCCTCAAAAGCAAAAGAAGCGGGTATCAAAGTCATTTCTCCTCAGGAAATCGAAGACCTTGGCTCAAACAAAACAAGAGCCAAGACCATTGCAAATCAACATGATTTCTTCCTTTCAGAAGTTCCTCATATGGGACTTATCGGTCGATATCTTGGTACTGTTCTCGGTCCACGTGGTAAAATGCCGCGTCCAGTTCCACCAACACTCGACCCAGGCACCATTGCAACCGGTCTACGTTCAACCGTTGTCGTCAAATCTGGTGACAAGATGACATTCCATGTAACATTTGGAACTGTCGAACAAAGTGAATCTGACCTCGTCGCTAACGCCTTGGAAATCTACAATCGTATCATTTCCAAACTTGAACGTGGTGCTGGAAATCTACGTTCAGTCTACATCAAGACCACTATGGGCCCAGCACAAAAACTCGAGGTGATTTTGTGATTCCAAAAGTGACGAACTGGAAGCGCGACACCGTCGACAAGTTGCACGAACTCCTCACCAGCGGTGAAACCATCGCTGTCATCGATATTCACGGTGTTCCTGCCGATTCGATGATCAACATGCGAGCAAACCTTCGCGATAACATGGAGATCCTCGTTGCGAAAAAGCGTTTGATGAAAATTGCTTGGGAACGTGCCGGATACGACGAAAAAGACCTCGAAACTATGTACGAGAGTGCTGTGCAACCAGCTCTCGTTGCAACAAGTAAATTCAACTCATTCAAACTCTTCACGGAATTGAAGAAAACCGAAGCTGGCCGAGCTGCAAAGCCTGGTGACATTGCTCCATTCGACATCATCGTCGAAAAGCAAGATACCGGCATGAAGCCTGGACCTATTGTCGGTGAACTCAACTCCGTGGGTATTCCTGCGAAAATCTTGAGTGGTTCGGTTCATATCCAAAAGACCATCACTGTGTTAAACGCTGGAGAAACATTCCAAGGCGACCTTGGTATGATGTTATCGAAGGTTGGAATCAACCCCATCATCACCGGTCTACGACTTTGTGGTACCATTGAAGATGGTGTCGTCTTTTCGCCAGAAACTCTCGATATTGACTATGACCAATTTGGACAAGACCTTGTTGGGTACGCAGCAGGTGCGTTCAACGTCGCCTGTTTCATTCGATGGTTCACTCCAGAAACCGTGCCAACCCTCATTGCGAAAGCAAGTGGTGAAGCACTTTCCGTGGCTATGGAAGCAGAGATTACCAACTCTGAGACCATGCCACTCTTCATTGCCAGAGCACATGCAAGCCTCATGGGTGTTGCAGGTGCACTTGGTCCAGACGCACTCGATGACGAACTTGCAGAAATGCTTGGTGCCGCTGCTACAGCAGCCGCCAGTGCAGCAAGTGCTGTCGGTACGAGCGAATCCGAGGCCCCAGCCGAAGCCGAGGAGGAAGAAGAGGACGATGAAGACGCCGGATTTGGCGGACTCGGAGACCTATTTGGCTGAAAAAAGAAAAAAAATGAGGTGAAAAAATGGAATATGTATATGCTGCTATGTTGTTACACGCTGCCGGACAAGAAATCACAGATGATGCTGTGACAAAAGTGCTCAAGGGCGCTGGCGTCGATGTTGATTCTGCTCGAGTAAAAGCACTCGTTGCTTCCCTCGCTGGCGTTGACATTGCTGATGCCATGACCAAGGCTGTTGCCGCACCTGCCGCCGCTGCCCCTGTTGCAGTCGGTGGTGGAGACGCTGCTTCAGCTGCTGAAGAAGCACCTGCCGAAGAAGAAGATGACGACGACGGCGGCTTCGAAGGTCTTGGCTCGCTCTTTGGCTGAGAACAGAACAAGCATCCAGAACGATCGTTAGCACACGCTAACGAAACGGAATGGTTTGACTCTGGTCTTGTCTAAGGGTAAACCTCGCCCAGCAAGGGCGATGACCGCGTGAGTCAACCAACGGCAATTCAGGTCTTTGGCAACCAAGGACGCAAGAAGAAACGCCATTGATTTGATGAAATATTGAGGTAAAGGATATTCATGGTTCGAAGGAGAACACACGACTTTGAGGTATGTGTTGGTCCAGTGCAAAGCATCAAGACGATGCGATTGATTGCTGAAGAATTCAATTGGTCGTGCAAACGACTTGAAGGTTCACGTCTCGTCGACCGATTTGCAATTATCATGCCGATGGCACAAGCCACTCGTACTCTAACGTTGCAAATCACAAACGGGCCTTTTGCAGGCCTTGAATTGTCAGCGTGGGCGGAAACTCGAGGCTCTTCAGGGGCGATCAACGTTGTTTCGTGGACCCTGCCCCAAGGTATCCAACATCCACCAAATCGAGACCTCATTATTCTCTGGGCATCAAAATGCGACCGTTGCCCTTGGCAATGGACTTTTGGCGAGCGTTCGAAAATTGGAGGATTGCTGCCTGTGTGGCGTAGAGCAAAGAAGAAATTTGCAAATCTTGGACTCAATGTCGGCAAAAGAGGTTGGCCGATTTCAGAGGAAATGGTCCCAACTTTCGACGTGTTTGAAGAGGAAGAATAAGCGAAACTATGACAGTCAAGTTCGGTTTAGCATTAGCATAGCGGAGGAGAAACGATGTATTCAATGGACGACCTCAAAGAAAACAGAAATGCTCAAATTACCGTTGCGTGCATTGCATTTTTCCTTATTGCCTTCCCAACATACTTCTCTGTCGCAGCCGAGCGGGCCGATGGTTCACTTGGTGGTGGCGTGGGCGATTACAAAGTCAATGGCGAAGTTACCTATGTTACCCTTGACTCCGGTGCTGAGTATGTTGCCGATGGCACACCTTGGAGCGGTACCTTCAGCACTGATGCTCTTAACGGGGCAGATAACCTCAACATCGTTGGGGTTCGGGTGTCGTTATCGTACGGCGAAGATGAACAAGGTAGAGGGCTTCCTGCTTGTGGGTCTCAGACTGCTGCAGATACCATTTCTGGATCTGCAACCCATGGTGAATTTTCAAATTCAGCAAATGGACAAAATGGAGGCGGAAGTGGCTCTCATGATGTGACTGTCGAATGGTTTAATTCGTCCATGGTTGAAGCAGTCGTTAAAGGACTGAGTGTGAATGAAATTAAATCTCAAATCGATTCAATGGGTGCCGGACTTGGTCAATATGACATCGAAATTTCAGTCGATGCTCAAGGCGATTCATGCATAAATCCGCTTGCTGCTGATAACGAGGATAACGGCGAAGATGTTTCGTACACCATTGAATTGATGGTCTTCGACTACACCATCGTACCATACATCGAAATTCCAGAAGAGTGAGTGTTTAAGCGTTGAGCAATTTCTCGATGTTAATCAGTGGTGAAACACGCTCATTGGCTATCGCTTTCATCTGGCCCAATTGTTCATCTGTCTCGGCTTCCATTCTCATAATGAGCACAGGTTCTGTGTTCGATTGACGAGCAAGATACCAGCCGTACTGCTTGCCTTCATTGTCGATAAAGCGCACCCGCACCCCGTCGACGGTGATGCATTCAAAATCGGCAAATGCTTGGGTGATTCCCTCAACGACCCTAGATTTTTCTTCTTCAGCACATGGGACTTTGACTTCCCCCGTTGTTGGAAGTGGAGGGGAAAGTCGGTTGAGAATCGAAGAGAACTTGGTTTCTTGATGTTTCCTTGACCACAATTCGATAATTCTTGCAGTGTTGTAAAGGGAGCAGTCAAAGCCGTACCAACCTCGGTCGGCAGGGAAAATGTGTCCGCTCATCTCGGCAGCAAGTAGGCATTTAGGTCGTTCTGCAAGTGCTCGTTTCATGAATGAGTGCCCTGTTCTTGCCATCAGAGGATGCCCCCCCGCATTTGAAATGACATTCTCAACGTTCATCGAACATTTCACATCATAAATCACGGTCATTTCTTCCCTTTCATTCGATTTCGTACTTCGCAAGATGTCGTCGGCCATGAGAGCAACAAGTCGGTCTGGATAGACGAATTCACCTTGTTCATCGACTGCCCCAATTCGGTCCCCGTCGCCATCGCAACCAATTCCAAACTCACAACCTTCTGCAATCACCAAATTTGCAAGGTCGACCATGTTTTTTGGTCGAGTTGGGTCTGCTCCGTGATTAGGTTCGGTTGGATCCCAATCACAGAACAAATCATGAACTTCGCAACCAAGAAGATGGAGAAGTTTGAGCATCGCTGGACCAGGAACGGCATTTCCACAATCTATGGCGATCTTGACCGACCTTGAAACAGGACCTACAGATGCCAAAATGGCTTTGAGATAGTCGTCAAGGTGTGGGGTCTCAATGGTTGTTGCTTCGCCTTCTCGAAATATTCCTTCGAGGAAAACATGTTTGAGTTCTTGAATTTGTTCACCTGCGAGTGGTAAGGTTCCTTTGCACATCTTGAATCCGTTGTGTGTGGGCATGGGAAGATGGCTTGCCGTCACCATGATGCCTCCATCCACTGGTAAAGTCCAGCATGCATGGTACACCACGCCGGTTGATACAATGCCGAGGTCGAGCACATCGACGCCAGATTCAGTGAGCCCCCGAATCAATTCACGGGCGAGAGCGGGGGAGGATTCGCGAATATCTCGGCCGACGGCCAAGGTCTTGCTTGAGAGATAGGTCGCAATCGAGCGACCCAAGCGGTAGGCAAATTCGGGGGTGAGGTCGCCAGACCCGTCACCATAAGCGTGACCACGAATATCGTAGGCCTTGAAACAATGTTCAGGCCAAGCACTTGTCATGTTCGCCCCTTGCGAATCCTCATAATGAGTATGTCGGATTCTTGAGGCAATTATGGGCGTGGAATCAAAGCCGTTATACTTCCAATGACAAGAATTGCAACACCGACTTCGACGAGGAGGTCAAGATACCAAGCACTGGCAAGTACAAGGACAAGCAAGGGAACGACTCGAATCAATAAACGAGGCCATGTGAGTAATCCCTTTGGAGTTTCTTCCATATACGGTGAACCTGGCATGATGTTCACTCTGGTTTTACTGCCTGAACCACAATTTCGACCAAAGCATTGGCTGGTAATGCACCCGCCTCGAACGCAGCCCTTGCAGGTGGGATGTCCACACCTTCGAGCCATTGAGAATAGACTTCATTGAGTGAAGCAAAATCGTTGATGTCATCAAGAAGAACCTGAACAAAGGTTGCATGATGTTTGCTCGTTCCAGCAGATGCGAGAAGTGCATCGATTTTATTGAGCGTGGCTTGAACCTGGGCCTTGAAGTCACCAGCATCTGGTGCAATTTGACCGCTTAACCATACCATCGACCCAGCCGTTACACCCGGGGAGTATGGGCCGTAAGTTACTGCTCCGTCAAGTTCGATTCGTGATTTCTTCATGCTCCACCATCCTGCTTTACATCTTCAATTCACCGATGGGCTTGTTTGAAACCACAATCATTGAGAAGTGAGTCGAATGTGATGGGCTATGGAGAATGGCAAATCTCGAACCTCAAATGCTGCGAAACGACCTATTCGCAACTTCTTCAAATTGGTACCTCTTATTGAATGGCTCTACCCCATTGATCACCGTCGTATGTGGAAAGAGGCCTTCCACGAGGCTTATCCCACAGGGGCAGCCCTCAAGCAGAGCTACAAGGCTATTTGGGAAGTCCACACCATCGCAGCAGCCCTCGTATTGTCGATGAATGCCCTGCTTTTCTTCGGTCTGCTCATTGGCGAGACCCAAGACCGCTACTGGAATGCCACTCCGTACGCGAGCATTGAATGGTGGGCGATGATGGTTGGTGGATTGATTGTCATCATCAATTTCGTTCACCTCAACGTTCTGCTCGTCGTTCACGGTGTCTATTCAGCGGTGGACGATGATAACTTCCGCGCCATTGTAAGTGCCAAGGGTCCGACGGGTCGCTTCGTGATGTTGCCAGAATACGCCATCGTTGTGTCTATCTATGGAGTCGGCGTGTGGTGGGCCATCCTGCTTTTTGTTCACGTACGTGACCCACTCAGCGTGGTGGCTATCCTCGCTTTCCTATTGATCGTGGTCACCGGACTTCTGGCCTATGGCGCCTATGCGGCGAGAATCATCTACCACAGTGGGGCTCACAAGCCGGAGAGCATCTTCAAGGAGACCCCGTTGGCCGACTTGCCTCAAAGTTCGGAAGCCCTTGCGGACCTGCTGATGCTCCGGGCCCTCTCTGATGCGAGGGCCACGATGGAACCGCTGAACATCACCGCGCAAATCCAGAAGGACGTCGGTATGTCCGACACATGGGACACGGGTTCAGGAGACTAAGTCGGTTCCTGCCGCTTTGGGCTTCCAATCCAACCTTTTCGCCAAAAATAGATGAGCATCACAAGAGCAAATAGGCTCATGAACATCATAATGCCCCAAAAACCGCCAATAAGTTCAGTGGGAAGGTCTTCATTGTTCATACCGAAAATTCCCGCAATGAGTGTGAGTGGCAACATGATGGCACCAATAATTGTGAGTGTGGTCATGACTTCGGTCAATTGTGCATTTGACTGTGACAATTGCATGCTGATGTTTGAAAGATAGGTGTCTCTTGAAGAAGTAGCCCCAGCTGAGTAATTCGTGCATCGCTTCAATAAGGAAATCGAAAGTTGATGAAGGTCGTTGAAGTATTGTTGGCAGTTGTAAGCAACAAATCGTTCTCCGGGTTTAATCATCCTCATCGTCACGCTGTTGAGTGATTCGATTGATTTGTTTGCTTGACGCAATTTTCTTTTCAAGTCGTGTAATCCTTCAAGCAAATCATCGTACTTTTTGCTCGGGTCGAAGACCTGAAATTCCAGTTCATCGAGGTCCCTCGAATATCGTCCAAGAATCGGAGTCCAATCATCGGCTACGGCATCAAGCAATTCATAGAGCAAAAAATCTACACCAAGTTGCAAATCATCTTCATGAATCTCTTCCACTCTCTTTCGAAAAACATTGATTGCGGGAATTGGCGAATGCCTTAATGTCACGAGGACATTGTTGAGCATGATGATGGCCAACGGTTCAGTATCCAACCTATTGTCAGCATCACGTGCATTGACCACAATATACCTGTGATTTGAAAATTTCAATGCAGTTGTATCTGCATGGCCAAAGATGTCTTCGATAATCAACTCATCAATGTCGAGACCAACAAGAAATTCCTTCACCTTTTCGTCGGGATTGAGGATATCAAGCCAAGCAATCCCTTCGCCTTCTAGTGCCCCATGCACTTGGTCAAGTGAGTTAAAACCACTCTCTTTTGACGAGGACGAAATATCATAGAAACGTATGTCGACCATGACATACGCTAGAATAACGCACATGTAAGCGTTTCAGTTTAAGCCAAAATCATAGATTTAAGACTTTTTTTCATCTAGCCTTCGTTGAGTTGAAAATTGATGCCGATTTTCAACTTCGGCAAGTTTACTTCGGATTTTCCAGAAAAAAAATCTCACGATGACAAACAGGGCAAGGATGACAAATATGAGTAAAATCCACTCAGCTGTACCCCACTCTTCAAACATCTTGATCACAACGGTGGGCGAATATCAATATCAACAGCGGTTGTTGGTTTGCCAATACAACCCAATCGACCACCCTGCTCAACATAATCTTCATCGAGGCCAGGCGGCAATTCGCCATCCACAGGAACATCACCCTTGATAAGCGTGATAAGGCACGTTCCACAAGTTCCTGAAGTGCAATTCGTTGGAATAGATAGCCCCATTCTCAGGGCGTGTTCAACAAGGGTTTCTTCGGCGTTTAATGAACACTGACCAAGTAATACTGGACCGCGAAGAATTCGAACCATTTCGGGAACGGTCATCGGAAAGCATCACCGTGCCTTTTCTCGAGTCCAACGGCCTGATTGCTTGTTGAAGTACAAACCTGCTTTTTTCATCCACTTGTTGAACTTTGTTGCACCTGCACCAGTACGAAGAATGAAGTCTTCTCGGTCTTCTTGGGCTTGAATGTAATTCTTTGCAGCAAGTGTTTGGTCAATCCAATCATTGATATCCATCAATCCACCAGAAACAACGGTGTCTTCAATGGCTCTGGTCATCTCATCTGCTGATGCACCGGTTTGTTGGAGGTCTTGCAAAATGAGGTTGTTGACGCTCGAGAAATCGAGGCTTGCAGGTTTTGGAGGGACTGGTGACCTCGGTGCTTTATTTATGTCGATAGAAATTCGCGGCTCAGCAAGAATATCTTCGACGGATTGTGTGAGTTCTGGCATGAAACTGGTTTCACATTCCCAGCAGATAAACGCCCAATCATCGGGTCGATCGGTGTCCCTACTTTGCCGAGGGTCGAGTTCATCACCGCATTCAGGACAAGCATGAAACACAAGGCTTGGAACATGTTTTCTTCGAAAATCGACGATGTCCTGAGGAGTGCCTTCAAGTTCCAACATCTCATGGTCGCGTGCCGCTTCAAGACCTCGAGTTTCAAGTTGGTCTCGAATTTTTACTTTCTGGTCGTCCTTGCCTTCATCATTGAGGTTGTTTTCTAATTTTACAATGAGTTCAATTGTTTTCCCAAGTCGATTCATGATGATTTTTTGATTTCTAAATGTTTCAACTTTTGCTTGTTTGAGTCGTTCTTTTTGTTCGGCAAGCTCTGTGAGGACGTCTTTTTGTTGACGCTTGAATTTCATCTCTTCGATTTTCGACTCTTTCTTTCGTTCTGGTGCAAGTACTTTTGCAAGATAGCGTTCTTTTCCGTGAACTTGTGGACCGGCCTTGATGATTTCGATAACACCTTGAGCAATGTCTGGTTTCAACCCATAGTTGTCAATCAAAATTGTTTGATCGATTTTTTTCAGGTCACCAATTTTTAATCCCGCATCGGCGAGTTGGTTTGCGGTTGTATCGTCGATACCTCGACGTAATAATGCAAGATACGTGTCTTTCTTTGCCAAATAGCATCCCCCCGCGTTCCTACGAGAAGGCACTCATTAGAAAACCCTCCCGTGCAGCAATCCGTAGGAATATGATCAAATCGACACATTATGAAGCATGTTGCTCCATAGTTGAAACGATTTGAAACCACGCTTGAAGGTCAATCTCTTCGGGACGTGACTCAAGAATCGGGTCTTCTCGAAGCGATTCAAAAGCATCTTTCCATCGTTGATGATACCAGCCCTGCACCCGACTCAGACGTTTTGGGGGTACCTTGAGCAGCGACTTCAATTTTTTCCGCCTTTGTTCAAAGCAGTGACGAATAATCATCACGAGAAGTTTCCTGTCGCATGGAATATGCTGTTCGTCCGAGGAAAATTTCACAACCCTTGAGTGAACCTTAGGATGAGGTATGAAAGCATCCGGTGCAACTTTATCCAACATCTCGATTCGGAAATCAAGTGATACAACAAGCCCAAGTGAACCAACGGTGTCCGTGGTTTTCATCTCAAGGCGTTCTGCAAATTCATTTTGAACAAGCAACACCATCGATTGCAACTGACGACTGTTTGAAAGATGATATTTGGTTAATTTTTCGATGAGAGGTGATGAGATCTGATAAGGGATATTTGCAATGACTTTGGTGATTGATGGAGGTAATTCGTAATCCAAAATATCGGCTTGGACAAGCTCAAGTTGGCCAGACTCCACTTGTTGATGAAAGACTGAAGTCAAATGTTCACATGCACCTTCGTCAATTTCGATGGCGGTAATTTTGCAACCTTGTTCAAGTAATTTCGAAGTGAGAGTCCCCGGACCAGGTCCAATCTCGAGAACGTGGTCCGAAGCATCGAGTTCTCCACCACTGACGATGTGGTGTAAAATCGAATCATCGATGAGGAAGTGCTGACCAAGATTTTTGTTCGCTGGTTGAAGGTCAAGCAACTGGTCGACAAACCATCTTGCGTCCTTCATGCTTTCACCGGTAGGAGCAATGAAATGAGCCGAGGTTGTAAATCTTGGTCTTTTAACTCCTCTAGAAAACGTTGTGAGAGCAATTGAAGAGCATCGATGTTACATTGTTCATTAAGCGATTCAATGGATTCGAAACCACTGCCCCTTGCATCAACCATTTGCATTGCTTTCTTATTACCGACTTGAGGCAACAATTCGAAGGCATGCATTTTGAGCGAAATATTTGAGGCAACATTGAAGAATGCGTCGAGGAAGTACGACGCATGTCGCAACACCATGTGATGGATGACTTGGGGCAATTGAAGAACTGCATACGATGACATCCGGTCTATTTTTGCCAACCCCACAATGTGGAGTACTTCTTTACGGTCTTGATGGTGTTTCCCGATGTTGATACGTTGCATCGGTGAACACATTCCACACTCATCTTTAACTCGAAGGCGACAAAGAACCATCTGTTGTTCTGATACTGCTGTAATGATGTTGTCGTCAACATCGTGTTCGACGACAAATGCCCAACTTTCATCTTCGAGTTGTTTTGGACGCTTGTGTTGCTGCGGGCTTTGTTGCTTCACTTTTTGAGGAGAAGAAGGTCGATCACGCTGTTGTGGACGTTGGTTTCGTTGAACAGGAGGTTGTGGTTTTGTCGGTCGGGAAACGGGTTCAGACCTTCCTTCAGCAGGCCGGCTCGGCATGTAGCGTGACTTATCGTCTTGCTTTGGTGCTTGCTTCTTCGGAACGAAGATGCGCTTATGCCTATCGTCGGTTGACATTGATGAGCCTCATACGTGAGTTCACTCAAACCCTATATGCTGCCGTACGAGCTCAAGAATAGTATCGATGTCGCTATCGTTGATTTGTATTCTCTTTGAGGCGAGAATGGTCCGTACATCACCAGGGTATTTTGGAATAAGTTCTGCGATTTTTGCAGCGAGGTCAGGGTACTTTGTGAGGACTTCAAGTTCAAGAAGCGCAGCAGTGAGTTCTGAAAACACCTCAGGTTTGGTTTTGAATCCGTTTCTCATTTCACTTGCAGCCCACTCTGCATGCTGAAGAGCCGCTTTTTGTTCGTAGGTCAAAACACCACGTCGCTCTTGAGCTGCAATGAGTTCGTCTCGAACTGTTGAAAAATCAAGAAATGTTTGTTCATCGGTCATTTACATCAACTCATTCAAGTGGCCGAAGGTGCTCTGGGCGTGCTACGACGGTTTTGTTCATGTTACCATCTTTGACTGCGACAATCCAAGCTCGTCCTTGTCGTGATTGAATAAAACCAGTTCGTCCGTGAAATCGTCGGTGGGGCATGCCTTGTTGTTGGCCACCGTCAAGAACGATGGCAACTCTGTCGCCCTCATTGTAGTCGTACATAACACGAGCAATGTTGAGTTGACTTTTCTCAGACTTTCGTCGCCTAAGTATGCTACGGGTCCCCATTCGTTGTCCCTTTGAGCGCTTCATTTTCTCACCTTTTTTTCCTTAGTTGTACACACATACGTCTTCGGAGCAACTCGGCGACTGATATGCCCCATATAAGCACCGCGACGATTGAAACCCCCTTTTGTGAGGCAAAACCACCTTAGTCAGCGTGAATATCCCCCACATCCAGCCAAAGAACTCGGCATTTTGCTTTGAGCATGGTAGCAAGACATGGTTGAGTTCTGCCAGAATCACCGTGAATGGTTTCTTTGACGTACGTTCCTGATTCGCAACGTAAAGTAAATTCGACCTCTTTGTTGCCTTCTTCATTCACTTCAATCGACGGTGAATGGGCTTCGAAAACGGTTCGTCGTCGTATTAAATCTGCACGTCGGTGAGCTACTCTGTCTGGTGTCCGTTGTGCAATTTTTAATCCATTTAATGCCTCAATTGTTTTGATGATGTGATCGTCATTTGGAAGGTCAAACTCTGGTGATGGTTGATTTTGAAATTCTATAATTCGTGCCATGAGGTCTTTCTTTGTTCCACTCACGGCAAGTTTCTTTTCTTTTGCAAGAACAACCAATTCGTCTTTTTTCATCGACTCAAGTTGTTCTTCAGTATAACCTTGGTCGACAATGATTTCATTTTGAATTGGTTTGGTTCTGTCTGACCTTTTCTCAGTTCGTTTCTTTTTCTTTCGCTTTCCTTGACCATCATCTTCATCGGTCAAATCAAGAGGCACGGTCAAAACAGCGAATTCAGCCTCCGACATTGGTTCCAGTGCAAATCGTATTGTGTAAGATTTTTCTGCAGGCGTATCTTTGATGCGAATAACCTCGCTTCGGGAGGATTCTCGAATCGATGAAACCTGTACGTCACCATTGGCAGATTCATTAATGCACTTCTCAAGTTCTTGAACATTCATTGACCTCTTTTTGGGGTTTTTCATCTCGATGACAAAAGGTCGTCCACGGCCGAGGCAACGAACATCGATGTCTTCTCTTCCCATTCCATGAAAAGCATGTTCTTCGGCTTCAAACAACTCCAAGAGTGGATTGCCAATAAGGTCTTGAACACTTTTTTCGTACTGCAAGCCAGTAAATTGGCAGGATTCACAACTTCGACCTTTGCACATGCGGCATGGCCATCGCGTCTGAGGTATGCCTCGAGTCAGTTTTCGATACCTTCCATAAATATACACCGCTCGCAAATCAACTTCAACCGAGAGCGTGAGCACATCCATCAAAACTAAGGCTTCTGGATTATCATTAACCAATTTAGAATTCGTAAGTTGGCCGCTCAGTGTTCGACCGATATCGTTGACAAGTGCCGATTTGAGTGGTTCAGAGCCACCTGCTGCAAACTTCTTTCGCAAAGCCTCTTCGGTATCGAGTTGGTCTTTTGGAAATCGCGCACCAAGTTGGAGACGACCAATGTCAATGCCCTCTATATGTTCAAGGATAACATCTGCGAGCACTTCGACTTCCTCAAACAAATTTTCACACATTGGGCAGAGCGGTACGTCGATTCTTGCTGATGATAAATGGCTATCTTGTTCCTCTATCTCGTTCCGAATTTCCACACCTGACTCTTGCATGGTTTGACCAAACCGTTGTTTACCCCCACAACGACCTAAGCAAGCATCACAACAACCAATTCGAACCAAATGTTTCAAGCCTGCTGGTGATGGTGCCCTTGGAATTTCCTCCATGTGTGTTCCGAGTTGGTCTGCAACTTCGAGTGAACCTGAATCAAGGTCGATTTCTTCTTTATCGTCCTTGGTTTCTTCGACATCATCCCAAAGTGAATAATTGGTTTGACCGAAACCCGCCGATGCATAACGCATCCAATCCTCTTCGGTTTCCTTGTCTTTCTCAGGCATTCAAAACACCACGAAATTGGGGTCAACCCCGTTTCCCGCAATTCTTCCGCCTTTGTTCATCTTCATGAATACATCGCATGCCTTCATGCCGAACATTTGAGGATTCATTGGTAAAATGTCGAATATATTTCAAGAAGAAATGTCATTGAATTCTAACATTCGAATGCAGTTTATCGAAATGACTCTTGATGCTGTTGGCAAATTGTATTGGATGGACCTTAGGTCTTTACTCTGCATCGTCATAGAGGGGTGATTTCTTGTGACCATTCCTTGAATGGAAATATGCAGATAGACCAAGCAGAGAAGTTGTGAGCACAAGACTCGCAAACAACGACAAAGCGATCATAGCGGCTGAAAAGATTCCAAAACTACTGAATAAGCCCATAGGGGAAAGGGCGATAACACCAAATCCAACAATATCCGATGTGGCTGAACCAATAAGTGCTAAGCCACAGGCACCGCCTATCGAATGCAAACACTCTTGATGATTCTTACCCATTGATTTGCTTTCACGGTAACGTTCTGTCACGTGAATACAATAATCGATGCCCACACCGAGCGAAATCGTTGCAATCGTCACGGTGACGATGTTGAGTGATGCTCCGAGTATGAACATGAGACCATACAACCAGACAACGACAACAAGGATAGGAAGGAACGTCACGAGGGCTTGTGAAAACGAACGGAAGCCAATCGAAAGCGAGATGAGGACAAAGAATGAGCCAAGGACGAGCGACGATTGCATTTCTTCTTGCATCGCAGTAGATGCAGCATATCGAGTAATCGGTCGCCCGGTTAACATCACCCATGTGAGCGGTTTTCCATCTTCTTGTTCGCCAATGGTTGAAAATGTGCCACTCGATAAATTTGTAAAGACCGATAAATCCCTCCATATTTCTTCGATGCCCTCTCCTAGTCCGGGAAAATCTTCGGGTTGTGTGACACCAAACCGAATTTGCATGAGCGAATACGAAGCGGGATTTCCATTGATATCAAGCCAAGGTTGAAGCGGGTCAAGTGGCTCGTCAGGAGTGATATACAGCCGAACAATGCTCGGAGGTATGTCCGGGATAGGTCCGGTGCCTGGAACGCCGTAAAGACTCAAGAATCCGTAGAAAAATGTAAGGCAGTCTCTATCGGAAGTATCAACAAACAAACTGCTTCCTTGATTTGGACATCCCACACCGTGTTCGGTTTCACTGACATTCCATCCAGCCATTTCAAACGGAGTTGAATTGAGCACCAACGACCCTTGAGCTGCCAAAACCATTTCATCCAAGGCTAGCAAATCAATGGTTCCATCTGGTTGTCTTGTCACCTTGTCTGGAACACCTTCAGGAAGTTCGTTCATTTGTTGTCGAAATACATCAATAGAGGCATAGACTTCTGGGTCGAGCACATCGCCGATAATCAGGAGATTGGCGGGTTCGCCCTCCGTTGCAAAACGCTGGTTAAGTTCGTGTACACCCACGGCAAAATCTGATTCTTCGTCGAGAAAATCCTCAACGGCAAAGTCGCCTTCCAAACTCGACATTCCGATGGCCGCAGGGATGCTTATCAACAAAGCAAACACCAAAATGATGGATGCGTATTTAGGTTGACCCGCAAAGGTGGGGATTTTTTCAAGCCAATTACGTCTTCGTTTTGACCCCTCTTTAGTAGCATTTTCTTTTCGTCTTGCTGCGAACCAATCATCGACGGACATGCGAATGAGCGGTGTCCAAATACCTGTGAGCAAAAACGCTGAAAAAATTCCGATGGCCGCTTCCACACCAAACGACCTGAGCGCTGCAATATCACTGAACAAATTTGCCGCGAAAGCCACCATCGTTGTGATAGAAGTGAGCGTGATGGCACGACCAATCCTTTGAATAGTGATCTCAGCAGACGTTTTGGTTGAATGTTTGTTGTTTCTCTCCTCCTTGTAGCGATGGAGGGCGTGTAAAGAATCATCAATGCCTAATGCAAGAACTAAGATGGGCAGCAAATTCGAAAATTGCGACCTCGTGATAATGTGAAGACCAAACCATGATGTGAAAGAGGAAACATAACCGATGAGACCTTGCATCCATAGAAGGGCGATTGCAAGAGCAAACATCACAATCACAACATCACTCCATCGTCGCAAACTCACGAACAACAGAACCACAATACAAAGCATCATCAAAGCGATTAAACTTGCACTGGATTGCAATTCTCGGTTAACCTCAACATTTACGCCTTGACCGAGAAGTAGTGTGATTGTGGTTCTGTCATGGCTTCGAATCTTGCCTTCCAAATCCATATATGTCCATTCAGTTGCACAACCAGCACCATCATTCATCATCTCTTGGCACAACAATGAATTGTATTGTGGAGGGTGGAGGATGAGGTGATTGTCGAACAAACGGTAGCCGCCAACATGGAATCCATCATCAGAAAAGTACACCGATTTTTCTTGATGGGCATCCTTCCACACAACTTCCCAACCCATCTCACGGAGAGAGGTTCGGTCAAGTTGAATCAAAAGCCAAGTCGAAGATGCAGACCAACGACCATTGGTGAACGTGGCATCACCCCAAGAACCATCACTTTGCAACGAGCCGTTCACTGGACCTATTTGCAGAGCATGTTCGTCGAACAGGAATCCTCTATCGAGCGATAGCCAACGAAGGAAATTGTTGTTTGACGCCTCAGCCATTCGAGAGGCAGCCATGTCAATATGTTGTTGGGTCACACCAACATCATCAAATTCCAAGCAATCCAAAGGAAAACAATCGGTCCAATTTGTTGGTGCTGGTAAGGGAACACCGAGTGATGAAAGTCCAGGTTGAGTCAAAATTGAACTTCCATTCATGAAACTACGAAAGTGATTTGGAAGGGAAATTGCACCACTGGATTGTTGACCAGTGACATCGTTGACCAGTGGTTTCATTGCTGGAGCCAAAGGATGTTCTCGAATGAGACTGATTTTTTCATCGATCTCTCGAAGAACAGAAAGGTTCAGAATACCGCCGGTGGGCGA
Organism: Candidatus Poseidonia sp.; assembly: GCA_030827365.1. Classification (GTDB taxonomy): domain Archaea; phylum Thermoplasmatota; class Poseidoniia; order Poseidoniales; family Poseidoniaceae; genus Poseidonia. Next base: position 22,354 of record JAUREO010000019.1, read on the forward strand.
TTCTATGCCGCTCCAGGCCTCACCAGAAGGAAGCATTTCGCCTACTGATGGAAGTGAAGAGTAATCGGCAGCTCCCGTTGAAGTGGGTGCCACAGGTTGCCAATCGGTTTTGCTTGGAACAAGTTCTGGGTCACGAAGAGCGACCATAAATCCCAGGATAATTTCTGAATCGGAAAATTCGTCTTCGATGATGCTTTGTGCAGTAAGTTCTGGGGATTCCATTTCGTAGGATTCCATATCGATGGGTTCAAGTGCGGTCATAGCACCAGGAATCATCAAAAGCGACAAAAGAAACATGACAATGTGAATGGATTTTACCCGTTCAACAAGGAATCGACCAATGTTGCTTTGAGATTCCTTCATACGCTGATTACAAGCACCCTATTTTTGAAATGATGTTTTTCTCATTCAACTCTAAAAAAAATATCGACCAAATATTCAAAAAATACAACTTTCGCAGATTCATGAGGAATTTGTTTGTTCAACAAATATATCGATTTGCTAAATAAACTCGATGAGATGTTTTAATGGGACGTCGCCGTATTTGTAACTTTTGTTTTGCTTGCAATAACGAATTTTTATGAAAAAAAAATCGCGCTCACTTCGATTCAAAAAAGCAAAACACAATCGGATGATTTATTGTACTGGCCAATAAAAAAGCGGCTCAAAATCTTCCCATTTGTCGTTTGTTTCGCTTTCATGATTGGGACGAAAAAATAGAGAATCAGAGAACTAACCTTCTTCTATTGCTGGAATACAATGGATTCGATGTTGGCATTCACAAAGGGCCTCCCTTTTTGTCGCCGACGGTATTGTGGGTACCGTTGAGTACAATTATCTAGGTTGTTGCCATTGTTTGTGTTTGGTCATGATGCTACCAAACAACGCTGAATCAACATGGCTCTTGAGCCATCCATGAATTGTAGTAAAAGAAAGCCCATAGAAAAAAGCTCTGTCATGGTTTGCAAATTGGCGCACGAAAGGAAAGACTGCGATGTCAACGAGTTGGGTTTTCGAACGATTTGAAAGGAACTCATCAAATTCGAAGAGGAATGTCAAGGCCAATTCTCGATGAAGATGCAAGTCCACATCATCAAAACGATTTGGATATTTGTACCTGTCAAGATTGCCTTTGAATTCGTCTTCAAACCTTGCAATCCACGCTTGGTCTTCATCAGCAAGCCAGTGGTCGGGGTCGTTTTGTAACAGGGCCCAATGCATGATATCAAGGCTCTCCTCAATCACTTTTCCATCCGGTAGCACAAGCACAGGAACCGTTCCTTTTGGGGAGAATTCTAGCAGAGAAGATGGCAAATCTCGTAACACAACCTCTCGATGGTTCCACAAAATATTCGCTTGATGAAGTGCGATTCTTGCCCTCATTGCATAAGGACAACGACGGAAAGAGTACAGGATAGGTAGCGAAGTATTCTCTTCTTTTGTGTGCATCAAATCGGCTCACTCAGGAGGGGTTGGGGGCGCATATCCTCCATCAAGTGCTTCTTGGACGATATTCATATCGGACTCGACCATCATTTGGACAAGTTGCTCAAACGAAGTATGCGGAACCCAATCCAATTTTTCTTTGGCAAGGGCAGGGTCACCTATGAGGAGGTCAACTTCGGCAGGACGGAAAAATTTCGGATTTGTCTTCACACGAACCACACCGTTTTGGTCGGTTGCAATCGTATCAATGCCTTCTCCCGACCAGACGAGTTCAAGACCTACATGACTGAACGCAAGCGTGATCATATCTCGAACACTGTGGGTTCGGCCTGTGGCAACGACAAAATCACTTGGCTCATCCTGTTGGAGCATTCGCCACTGCATTTCGACATAATCTCCTGCGTAGCCCCAATCCCGCTTCGCATCAACGTTGCCAATCATAAGAAATTCATCGATGCCTTTGGCAATTCGTGCTGCGGTCATAGTGACCTTCCTGGTCACAAACTCAAGGCCTCGTCGGGGGCTTTCGTGGTTGAAGAGAATACCTGTGCAAGCAAACATGTTGTACGATTCTCGATAATTTCTCGTAATTTCAAATGCAAAGACTTTGGCACAACCGTATGGTGACCTCGGGTGGAATGGCGTTTGTTCGGTCTGAGGAACTTCGCGAACTTTTCCAAATTGCTCGGAGGAGCCTGCTTGGTAAAAGCGACAGTTCGGTGCATTTTTTCGAATGGCTTCAAGACAACGGAGAGCCCCTAACCCGGTAATATCGGCTGTCATCATTGGGGAACGCCACGACTCTGGAACAAACGACATTGCTCCAAGATTGTAGAATTCATCGGGCTGAATTTCAGTCACCGCATTGTCGATTGAATTTTGGTCAGCAAGGTCGCCGTTAAACAGATGGAAATGTTCGTGCTCGATGAGGTGGTTGATGAGACTACGACCGCTTGTTGGCTGAGACACTCGACGTACAAGACCATAGACATCGTACCCCTTTTCAAGCAAAAGTTCTGCAAGGTAGGAGCCATCTTGTCCGGTGATTCCGGTGATGATGGCTTTCTTAGCGGCCATAGCATGCCTACCGCTCCTCCTTTTTTGAATTGGGTGGTTGATTTCATCACGAATGTTTACACTGCTTGAGTATGCTAACATCGGTTAAGTTGAAAGTTCAGACCATCTAACCTTAGGTATGGGCAATGCTCAGGAATCCAAACGACATGTTCTGGTCGTACGTGGTGTGTTCGGGGCACTTGGAGGGGCTGAGCGTGAATTATTGCAACTCATCCCGAAATTAGAGAACGAATGGAAGGTTTCACTCGCCACACTTTCGCTTCCGGAAGAGGCAAAGCAACTTCTGGATTCGACAACGATCGATATTTATCAAAGTCAAACATCGTTTGAACCACCTATCGATACACTTTCTGAAGTAAGAAATGTTGCCTCCAAACAGGCACTCCGGTTGTGGAAAAGCATAGTAATACCATGGGATTCAATCGATGTTGTGCACCTTTCAGTCTGCCGCGGAACCCTTGAAATTCTCCCACTCATCCCTTCAACGATTCCCGTTCTGTACCATTGTCTTGAACCACCACGTTGGTTGTACGAAGATGTGCTGCACCGTCGACTTGATGGCACAAATAAACGGCCATCTCTTGTCACAAAAGTTGCATTCCGAAAGCAAAGGAACGATGACCAACGTCTTGTTAGGATGCTGCTCAAACGCCCAAATTCCACCGTTTGCGGAAATTCACTCTACACTGCCAATCGACTTGCTACGACCTACAAATTGCCAAATGCTTGCACAAATCAAAAAGGCAATGTCCCTCAAAGAGACGCTCAAAGAAGGGTTCTTCAAAGCACATTTATTCATCCTGCTATCGACCTCGAAAAATGGCCAATTATGGCAACAACAGAGGAACAGGCCGAAGTAGAATCTTTGAATTTACCCGAGAAATATGTTGTGACCATTGGCAAAATTTTGTTTGTCAAAGGTACCATGGAAAGTGTTGCTATGCTGGAAAACACTGATGTCGCGCTTGTACAGATAGGAGGAGGAAGCGATTCGGATAAAGTGGAATTGATGCGCTTCGCCCAAGCCAAAAATGTGCAGGTCATGTATATGCCTCGATTATCCCAACGCCAAATTTGCGGTGTTGTTCGTGGCTCCATCGCTGTTGTATCTCACGCCCACGGAGAGCCTTTTGGTCTCACGCCTCTTGAAGCTCTTGCGGTCGGCATTCCACCGATGATGGTTCGCGATGGTGGTTTTGTTGAAACCATGGGTGCTCTTGACGAGGGGTACTTATTCGATCGAAACGATGTGGAAAGTTGGCGAGCAGGTCTTGAACGAGCACAATCGGAAGATGTTCGTAACCGGTGTTTGGCCCGAGGCAGGCCATATGTTGAAACACATTTTTCACTCGATGAGCAAGCTGAACATCTCTCTCTGCTCCTGAAGGAACAACTCAATTCGTGAGTTTATATTCACTGGAACAACAATATCAGTATGAATCAAAAAAAGAATGCGTTAATTGTTGGGTGCGGCGGTATTGGAAGCAATGTTGTCGACGCCTTATACAGAGCATGTCATGCTTTAGATGTGCCATGTAGACTCCACATAATGGATAGCGATGTTGTCTCCGAAACGAATCTTGGTCACCAACGATTTCACTCGATTGATGTTGGCCAAACGAAAGTCAGTGTCCTTGAAAATCTTTACAAAGATGAGAATTCAAATGTTGAAGTGGTCGGCATTGAAGAAGATTTACGACATGCCGAACAACTGCAAGGTTTCGATTTCATTGTCGTGTCAGTCGACCGTCCTGAACCACGTCGACTCGTTCATGAACAATCAGCACCATGGATTGACCTTCGTTGTAGCGGGGACGGTTACATGATACTTACCTATCAAACAAAGAAGGCCTTGGTCGATGCAATGACGCCTGACCACCTACCAAAAAGTTGCCAACTCGAAGGAGCACTTGACATTGGAAACATCGAATTTGGATTTCTCATTGCCGCTGCCCATGGTGCACAGTGGGCGTTTCAACACCTTCGGGGAGCACAAGGACCAACAGAAAGTATGGGAAGCATCACCAATGGTCGATTCAATTTTCCGGAGGTGGGTGCGTGATTCCTCCAAGACTTGCCGAATACGGAATCAAAGATGAAGAATGGTTGCATACCATGCAACAAGCCGTGTACAAAAATGTGGAGGATGAAATATTACTCGATATCCAAAAACGAAGTGTAGAGCACGACAGATGGGATATTGTGTACTTACTTTCCTATCTCGCTGGTCTTGAAACTTCAGTTCTTCTCGACGCAGAAAATAAAATTTTTATTGATTGGGGGCTACCTGGAAGTGTGCATCTAAAGCAACCTATCGGTGCAAAAATTCCTTTCAAATTATGGGTTCATACTCACCCTCGAATGGATACATACTGGAGTAGAACAGACAAAGACAGCCTTGCTTTCTCTACTCTTTTGCTTCAAAATGCATCGGTGCTTGGAAGACAGGGCATCAAGACAAGTCGAAATTCAACATTGGTTGAAATCGATGAATACCGCTCTATGTCGGATGCTGAACCACTTCAATTTTGGACCGACGAGGCCATTGAGGACTGGGAAACGTGGTATGAAGACCGCGACATCATGTTTGATGAGACAAATTCACTTACCAACATATGTTGGCTTGCGACCTTCAATGAGCGCAGATAATCCTTCAAGAGCATCTTCCGTGGAAAAAATCGTCTCAAGACCGTTCAACTCTGATTCAAGTCCGTCAGAAAGCGGCTGAGTGGACGAGTTGATGAGGTCATGAGCCATTCGTAGGCCGACTGGAGCAGTAAATTTCAACGATTTTAATTGTCTTGAAACAACTGAATCTTGTTCATCAAATCCTTGTGGGCATTGATGGTTGAGAATGGTTTGCATATTTTCATCACTGTAAAACGACTTTGCAAATTGTACGATTCTAGAGTCTTCGTTGTTTGGTTTTCCATTGAATTTCGATGCTGGTTTCCCGATTTGACTGAGATTTGAGATGCACCCACTCACTTCGGAAACTTCGACCAAATGTGAAAGCAGTCCAACATCAAAAGCAGTTTGGGCATCCATAAAATTTCCTGCAAGAACAGCCCATCGAGCCACTTCTTTACCGCACAAACGGGCTGGCCGTTGCGTGCCTCCTAAACCGGGATAGATGCCAATGCTTGTTTCAGGGAATCGAAACTGTGTTTTTCTCGTGCCGATTCTGTAATCACATGCCATGGCAAGTTCAAGGCCACCACCCAAAGCAAGTCCAGTGGTCAATGCAATGGTTGTTTTGGATGATGTTTCAATCGCATTCAGGAGGTGATGACCATTTGCGGTGAAGTCGTAAATATCTTGGAACTCGTCCGAGCGAATTTTATCGACAAAGAATTTGACATCCGCACCTGCAACGAAGGCTTTTCCCGCACCGTCGAGCACGATAGTGTGCACATCGTTGTTTGACTCAACGGCGGCGAGCGCCACAGAAAGTTGACCTACAACATCGACATTGAGAGCGTTCATCGCCTCTGGTCTGTTGATGGTGAGCGTTGCAATACCAGCGTCTATGGCGGTATCAACAAATGAAAATGTCCATGCTTGGTTACCTTGGTCTGTGAAAAATTGTGGTACTTCCCAGCCTGAAGTTGCGATGTCAGCATAGGATTTCGCCATCGTATGCGATCGTTGAACACCTAATTTATTCATCAATTCAAACGGTCCAAGAGCCCAACGTAGCCCAACTTTTGCCCCACGGTCAACATCTTCCATCGAACAGACGCCTTCGTCAACGATTTGAGCTGCTACACCAAACACAACACCGAGAAGTCGCTCTGAAATCATGGTGTACTGTTCTTCACTGTATGACTCCTCTTCATCTATTTCCCACATTCGTTGTTCTGCAACCAATTGCCGTAAATTCTCAGCCCCAATATAGCGCGGTGTCGCCAATTGTTCTGCAAGATAATCCGTTGAGTGAAGGGCAATTGGCGGTCCGGTGAGGTTCATGAGACCAAATGGACCAAGGCCAATTCTGAACGCCTTTTTTGCGACTGCATCAATTTGTGCAGTTGTTCCAGCACCTTCGTTGAGAAGGCAGCAAGCCTCATTGAGCCATGGGACAAAGAATCGATTGACGACGAAGCCAGGGCGGTCGGCACAAGTAATGACCACTTTACCAAGGCCCTTACAATACTGTACGACGCGGTCAAGCGTTTCTTTTGAAGTCGTTTTGGCCGGGATGACTTCGACGAGTCTATTTTTTGCTGGATGATAAAAGAAATGCAAACCAACGAACCGGTCAGGTCGTCCGGTCGCTTGGGCTAATGCATTGACGGAAAGAGATGATGTGTTTGATGCAAGAATGGTATGAGGTGAACAGACTTCATCCAAGGTCGAGAACACATTGGTTTTAATGTCAAAATCTTCGAAAACGGCTTCGATGACCAAATCTGTTTCTGGGTTTGTCTTATCAACACCCACAACCCCTGTAATTCTTGATTGAATGGCATCAATCTGTTCTTGTTTGAAGATATTTCTTTCCATGGCCTCGATTAGAAAATTGGAGATGATGGATTGACCACGTTCAACCCATTGTGCCTCTCTATCCACCATTTCAACATCAAATTCTTCCTGTGCGGTTTTTTGAGCAATACCCGAGCCCATGTTTCCAGCACCGATGATGGCAACTTTTTGAACAGGTTCCATACCACCACCGAACAAAATTCACTTCATGAAGGTGAGGGCGGCTAATTTTCAAAAACTGAATTCAATACCTTCGAGAAAGTATTGCAGTAATGGCTTTTGTTGAACTTCTGGAATGTTCCTGCTTCGAAATCAAACGGTTGGCGAGGGCCATTTCGTTGTTTCCAAACCCAGTGAATTTGAGTGATTTGCTCTTTCCAAAGCGAAGAATCTCTTGCATCGATGCACATTTCATTCGGGATAAATTCGTTGTGGGCAGGTTGGTCGGAACAAAGAACAGGTAGCCCAGAAAGACATGCTTCAAGTGGAGGATACCCAAATCCCTCTGCGGCTGATGGAAACAAAAGTCGCTCTGCATTCCATCGCATTCGATTGAGTTGTGCGTCGTCGACACCTTGCCCATAATGCTTCCAAACCACTCCTGCTTGGCTTGCGTAATGGTCAATTGTATGATTTCGTTCATGACAATAATTTGAACCAACATGATGAACCAAAATGTCCTGCTTCACATGGTCATCAAGTTCCTTCATCACATCAACGATGAAACTCAATCTCTTCCTTGGTTCATGGCTGCCGACAACAAGAAGATTGCATTTTGTTGCGTCAAATTCTTTCGGATATTCATTTGCAGTTTCGCTGAATTCATACTCTTTGGAATTTAAATGATATGCAATAACATGTAATGGCTTCTTCGGCAGGTACAAGGAACAGAGTTGACGAGTATATTCGGTATTGCACAAAATAAAATCTGCTCTTTCCAAACCTTTTTTCAGTTTGGAAATATCTCGCTTCCGAACAAATCCGGGTTTTGCTTGCCCAATGTTGACCTCACCCTCTGGAAAATTTTCCTGTGTTGGAAACAAATGGAAAAAGTCGTGAACATAGACACCGACTGGGATTGAAGATTGTTTTGGAACGAGATGGGCTTGTTCTTGGTCGGTGATCAACGCTGCATCTACATCGTTTGAATTTTTGAGGCTGTTTTTCACCGTTTTTGGATGAATAGTCCAACGTTTCCGTAACCTTTGAAAGGCAGTCATTTTGCTTGTCGATTCATATTCAAGTGTACCCGCATATGTCCAACCATCGACTTCGTCGTTTTGCAGAACTTGTTTCAAATCATGAAAGGCTTTTCCAAGGCCAGAGAATTTACTCATCGCACCACCGCGAATGAGTAGAAGACGTCGCCTCATCAAGAAGAATGAAGAGGCTTTCCTACTTGAATCAAGCACATAGCATGATGAGAATCGTCTTTCATTTCACTTAGTTTAATAAT
>JAUREO010000001.1 GCA_030827365.1 Candidatus Poseidonia sp.
TTCAGGGTGAACAATCATAGTATCGCCATTCAAATGGTCTTCCTTTGCGTTTCGAAGGGCAATGCCTACCCTATCACCTGCCGAAGCAAACTCAACATCATCATCCATCACTTGCAGTGATTTCACATCTCCAGAGCCATGTGCTGGAAGCAAAGTGACTTGATCATGGACTCGAATGGTTCCTGACTGAACATATCCAATCGCCACAAGTCCGATACCCTTGACGTTGAAATGTTGGTCGATTGGTACAACTAGTGGGTGTTCTTTGGCCGCTTCGAGTGTCGCTTCCATTCTTGAAAGAATGGCATACAATCGCTCTCGTAATAAAATTCCATCGTTGGTCTCAAAGGTCCATTGCCCAAGTCCTGCTTGAGTAAACAACGCTTTGACTTGGTCCTCATCAATCCATTGTCCCCCTTTTGGAGCGATGACGGCAATGCCTTCATGAATGCCAGCGGATGCAAAAGCAACGAGTGCTTCACCGAGTGTTGCATCGATTGACTCGACTTCAAGGAGTCCAGCCCTTGAGGTGGAGAGAGCGTTGAGAAATGGCCTTAGCCGCTCTGGGTATTTTGCTGGCCGAATGATGGATAGAATTTTGGTTCCATCTTCGGTCATTTCCTTGTGAACATAAGTGTGAACATCACGCTGGTCTGATGCTTTTGCAATCGAACGAGCAAGTTCATCGCCCCCCACCATGGCGACATTGAGAACCGTCATGCAATAGCGTAACAGAACCTGTTGATGAAGGTGCTTCTTAACCATTCAACATGTTAGTGCGAATGGCTTGGGCTTTGTTCCAATCAACTTGTTCGTCATCGGTGTCTGCGATAAATTGTGGAATAGGAATGGGCCGCATCATGGAATCGATGGCGACGAAGAAAAAGAATCCCTCGCAGATGATCGTACGTTGCCAAGTTGCTTTGCTCATGGTGTAAGCAGACACTTTGGCACATGCAGTATGTTCGCTTGTGAAGACGACTTTTCCAATAACTTCGAGCAAATCACCTTGACGTGCCGGTGCGATGAATTTGAGCGTGTCAATCGAGATGGTGACAAATTCACGATGGGCAAATTTAGCACAAGCGATTCCTCCTGCTTTATCCATCAGAGACAATAATCTACCTCCAAAGAGGGTGTCGTAGGCGTTTGTATCTTGTGGAAAGACCTCTTCAATGAGGGTCACAGGTTCCTTGGAGTAGGGTTCCATGGCGAAGGGACAATGTTCTCCCTCATAACTCTCATCACAGAAAGGTGGATTCGTTCGCATATTTCTTAATTTTTTTCAGCGAACACAATTTTTTTTGGCTTTAAAGACCGAACCATGAAAGCGACCGAATTATATGTTGTGAAAACTTGGCGAAGCCACAGGTGATGATGTGCGTAGCATAAACAGGAATAGAACAACAGCATTGTTTTTGATTGGAATAATGATTTTGACGCCGCTGGCAGCAGCAGTGGTCACAACATTTGCAAACGGTGACAGTGAAACAGTCGTCGATTTGAGAGATGGTTTCATTTTCTTTAATGAGGACGATGCATCGATTAATCTGCCAGATGGTCAAACTGTGACCTCTGCGAGCATGGAAATTTCAACCGAACCAACGTTGCACGCTGCTCATCAGCGAATCGACTTGTACACCATGCCTCGAGTTTGGAATCCTGCAGCAAACAATCAACTCACCTCCTTTAGCGACATTACGGCCTTCGAATACGAATCAGAATCCGCTGAAGCACTTCCTGTCACTTTGAAAACCGATGGATATGTGACTGATTTTGAAGGCACATCTTCGAATTTCAAAGACATTAGCCCCCCACCTTTCATCGGTAGTGGTTGGAATCACGGTTCGCTTCCCACAGGAAGCACCCATCCCGCCTCGTGTTCCTCAGGACAGGAATGTTGGGGAACGGGCATGAGTGATACAAATTACACCGATGATAACACCGGTGGAGATTTTAAAGTGATGCTTGAGTCCGACGAATTCTTCGTTGCCAACTCGCTCAAGAATTATAATCTCACCTTCGAAAGTTGGTTCAACTTCAGAACCATTGCAGGCAGTCAGCCAAACACAAAACAATACCCAGATTGTGGATACATTGAACTCCGGTCCCAACCAAATCCAGGATTCCCTATTGGTGACCCCGAAGGTGCTTACGACTACAAAGCATTCAGTTACGGTTCAGGCTCGGGTTCCGACTTCAACCAAGGCGATGGATTGTACCAGCGAACGAACTTCGGCCAACAAAACAGCCAAATTCACTCTTCTTGTGGTGGAATTCCACAAAGCAGCGGTAGCAACTTCAATTTCGGTCTTGGTGGTTCATCCACGAGCAGCAGCCGACCAAACGGTTGGGGTACGCTTGCCGTTGATTTATCCGATTATATCGACCAGTATGTGCAAATTCGATTCGTCATGGAGCACAATCCTTACGCAGGAAACACACTCGATTGGAACCTTTCGGGATGGTACATCGACGACCTACGACTTGGTGACAAACTCGCCCAAGAAGAGACGATGACCGTTCGTGGAATTACGCCATCAGTTCTCGGTGGTGCCAATCATCCGAACGGCTACGGGCTTCTCACACTTGAAGCAGAAATGGCACGAAAAGGTTCGCTCACCGTCGATGTGCTTGATTTGAATGGACAACTTGTTGTTGGACGTGATGGTTCACTCATGGAAAACTTGGAAGGTGAAGTCATTGAATTATGGAACATCAATTCGACGCTCAACCCAACAGTCAACCTGAAGTTTGTGTTTAACTCAGGACCAGCACGTCTTTCGTCAGCCGTACTCCACGGATTTAGTTTAGGAACTCGAGTAGGCACAGGGTTTAACGCAACTGTGATGGGAGGTCCGATTGATATTTCGAATGGTGTGTGGAATTCACAGGGAGGGAATATGCCATTTATCTTTACGCCAACAACGATGGATGACGGATTCTCTCCAGCATTCAAACGGTCAACATTTACGCATCCTATAGCGTCCATCAAACCCTACATCCAAGATGATTGTATAGAAAGTCCATCCATTGAAATCACTTCTCCGGGCATTTCAGGTTCTCTTAATCTTACGGATGGCGTAAAACATACGCTCAACACGATGATCTTCGGATTTTCAGCCTCTGTGTCGTACGCAAATGCCTGCGGAGTTGGAGGAATTTGGTTTGACCTCGAATTTGCCCACTTTCCCCACATGCTCAGCATTGACGTCGCTGAAGATGGAGATTTCGATTGGGGCTTCAACGAGCCAGCTTTCGGAGGTTTTGGGCATCAAAACTTGTTCCTTTCCAACAAAGTCAATGGCATCAATTACGGTACTAACAAAGCAACGCTCACCATCAACCAAAATGGTGTCGCAGAAGGTGGCTACTTCATGCTACCAAAGGGTGCTGTAGTTTCATACGCTGAAGTGGCATTTGACCAAAACTCCATTCTCTCCACAACCAACCCCAACGAGTCGTTCAGCCTCGAGTTGCTTTCTGGAACACAAAGCGAAAGCCTTGGAACACTTCCAAACTTGACTGTCGTACTCCAAGAATTCCTTCAAACACCAATGCCTTTGAAAGATGCAATTAATTCACTGCTTACAAACCCTCTCACACCGATAAGCCACTACGACGCTTATGGTGGAGAATGGATGACCTTCCGATTCAAAGCATCGTCCCCCGATGCTTTGACAGGTACAAGTACGATTGCTACAGGCCTCAACATCCTCTACTCCTACTCGACAACATTTGACGAAAATGATGGCTTTGATGTCGAGTTGAATCAAGGTGTGGCCCTATGGACTGGTGGCTCAACGGCAAATGTTCCAGTCGGTGTTTATTCAACAATCGGCGGTGGTGTTTCGTTTTCATCACTGAGTGTATCGACAAGCTCAGGATTCTCAAACACCTTCGTGGACACAGGTAATCCAGTTGGATTGTATCCAAATGGTGCCATCTATGAATTCACAACCGAGCATACCGTCTCAAGCATCACAGGAACCTCACTATCTGAGGCATGGCTGTCGTTTGAATCGAGTTCAGGAAAAGCCTTACTCACCTATTCAGATTTCGCATCATTTAAGGAAGCACCAGCAACAGATTTGATCACACTTGAGCCTTCGAGCGTCACAGACATCACCGATGGAAAACAAATCACATGGCGATTTAGTGTCAACCCAACATGGGAGGACGCCGAAGAGGTTCGTGTCTATGCTGGTCTCACCGCAACAAATGGAGTCAATGGACTTCCTGACGCTATTCTTTTCGCACCACAGAACGGAAATGCGGTTGAAAATGATGCTGGTATAACCGCATTTGAATTGCAAAACACCGTTGGTGTAGCACAGGACCTCGATGCTGCAGAATCTGGACAAACCATCAACTTGGTTGGTTCAATTCGCCTTCAGAATTTGGATGTAGCACCTGACCCAACAGCCTATTTCTTGACCCTTGAACTCAAGCACGTCAACATCACCAACGAAGAAATTACAGTCGAATGGGAAGAAGTCGAGAACTTCACTGGTGTGATCGGTGGAGATTTCAACCTCGAAATTGACCTTGGTTCCGTTGCTGGTGAAGAAACCTACCGATTTGGAATGCAAGGATACGAGGGCGGAGACCTTCTTTGCCCATCATCGACCTATCGGCCAGACACAACCTGTTCGATTCCATTCAACATCTCAATCGACACCTATGAGCCAAATCTCATGCAAATTCAAGTGTTGAGCAAAGATACTGACCGAAACATCGATTCGAATTGGAGAACATTGTATGACGACACATGGGTGGTTCCTTCAGCAACTCAGAGCATTCGAATGACGGCTCAAGACTTACCTGCACCACCGACAACCCTCGACATGTATTATTGGGTTGAAAATGACCACGATTCAAATGATGACCGAATTCCAGATGAAGATGAATACATTATCCTCACCTTGAACAGCGACGGTAATGCTCCAAATGCAACCTATTATGGTAACTTTAGCGACAACGCTAACCTTGGACTTGACCCAGAAGGATTGGTTTCATTGTACATCGTTGGTTATGACCTTGCTGGAAACGCTATCGATGGTGGTGATGCAGGATTTGACAACGACAGAGTCACATATGTATCTATGCAGTCGGAAAGCCCAGTGATTCGAAACTTCTTCATTGAGAATTCCAAGGGTGAGCGCTTGCTCAATTCGAATGCACAACAGTATGAAGGCGAATGGAACATGACCATGTATGCCGGTAACACCTACCATCTTCTTGTTGAAGCCAACGACGACAATGGTTGGAGAGATGTCGATTACATCCATGTGAATCTCGACGACGCCCGCAACGACATGTCGGTGTACTATTTCCCAAGAAACAAATCTGCCTGGACCGATAGCCCTCATATCACCGTCGTTCAAGAAGATGATGACAACGATGGGCCAGTCCTTCGGAAGATGGATGGAAGTGCACTTGTCAATCCATTCATCTCTGACTTCTACCTTGATTTGCCAATACAAGTGGATTGGGGTATTCTCGGTGAAGGAGGGGTAGCAAACACCCCTGTACTCTACATGAAAGACATGGACAATCCAGAATACAGAATGCTGCCAGCCCCAGGACGTTACATCCAGTCGTGGTATTACGGAAGCGACATTCGTTTGGACATACGTGATGACTTTGCAAATAATCTCATGATTTCCCCATACTTTGCTGACGGTAGCGAGCCAATCACACGAGATGTTCGAGCAGGCTTTGTTTATACAGGTGACACCGTGTGGTTCACAGGTCAGTATGTTTTCCAAGACGGCTACCCAACCGTGTTTATGAATCCTGAAACCGAACTCACGATGAAAGTCACCCGACTTGCAGCAACATCGGATGGAACCAAGGGTTACTCTGCATTCCCCGCTGGTGGAGCAGATGCAACCATGGACTTTGGTCAACCGACCTTGCACAGTTTTACAGGTGGACAATTCAACATCTCGGTTGTTGTCCCATCGGTGACCAATGAATACATCTACCAATTTGAGTTGGTGAACCTGCCACAAAACGCAGTGGATTTGACATCAAGTTTCTGTGCGAATTCGAACACCTTTGGATGTGCAGATTTCAAACTCAAAGTCGATGGAAATGCGCCTTCAGTGACCTCAATGACGGTCAAGAAGGGAGCAACGGGCGATACAATTTCAAACACAAATCCAATTTCGACCGCAAACTACCACTGTATCGATATCAATGCAATGCTTATCGAACGTGAAGGACTCCTCGCTGGAGATATTGAAGTGGGTTGGATGTTCTATTCCGACGCTGACAACGGTATTGTCTGGAACAAGTATCAATCCCACTTTGGTTCAGCCAAACCTCAATCCGCGAAGTTGACTCTCGTACCTTCAGGTAGTGGCGTGTACTCAGCTACAACCACATGTCTTGATTTGTGGCCACTCGAAGACGGTGAATTCGACCCAGAACAAGATTCAATCTTGGGCATCGAAGTTGCCCTTTGGATTCAAGGTGTGGATTCAACCGGTTCATCGGTGATTCTCGGTGGAGGGCCAAATGAAGATGGTTCAGTAGCACAATTTGTTGGAACCAACCAAAATTTGGGTGTCTTTGATTTCACCTACGAACGAGCTGTGTTTGAAATTGCTCCTTCTGACGTCATCATGACGCCGGCATCACCAGAAGTTGGTGATACTCCAAGCCTACGTATCCGTGTTGTGAACAGTGGAACCCTCGCAGGAACAGTCACCTTGGAAATTCGTTCGGTCATTGATGAAGGTATTCCAAACCGAGAAGGCAATGTTACATCCGAAGTCATACAAGTCGATGGCTTTGCATATGTGACCATTGACTTGGAGAAATTCGGTAAGGAAACCACTGGTATGTACTACATCATCTACAATGAAGAATCGAATGAACAATTGTGGAACGGAAAACAAAACGGTGTCTTCTTCAATGTAAAAGTTGCTTCTGAGGACCCGTCGAGTGGTGGACTCGTGATGATTATTGGCATCATGGGTGTTGTCCTTGCCGTTCTCGGTACGCTTGTTGTTGTTCTGCTTCGTCGAAACAGTGGAGGGGCAAACCTTCTCGACGATGACTATGACGATGAAGAGGAATACTATACCGATGATTCAAAATCACTAGTCGATATTCCAGCCCAACGAATTTCAGCAAATCCAGAGATGCAAAGGGCACTCGATTTGTTCCCACAGTGGACGGAAGCTGATATTCAAGGATATTTCGACCAAGGTTGGTCGGTTGACCAACTCCAAGATTGGGTCAACGGCAACCAGTGAGCCACAATGCCTCATGAATATTCATGGGAAGATGTGGTGTGCACCACATCTGTTGGTTCAAAGGTGATTTTTCACCCGACCTTGCCTACGATCGTCTACCCTCAATCAAGAAGGCCAAGGTCTGAATGGGATGGTCTTGCCTTGATGGAAATTGCTGATGTCATTTCGATGTGGGAAGAAGAGGAACGAGATGAAAAAGCATCGAAAGGTGTGAATGCAGAGATGGCACGAATTCAAGGAGGAATTTTTGGCTTGATGATATCAGGGTTTTCACTCTTACCGGAGTTACAAGCCGGTGTTTTTCCAGACCCTGAACCAAGACGCTTCTGTCGAAATGCAGAACGACATCAACGACCAATCTATTTCATTGAACCATCGTACAACGACGAAGATTGGATAGATTTTCTTGAAAAGTCAGCAAAAACGATGTCGCATTGGAAAAAATTGCTCGGCATGGTCCGACCAGGTCGTCGATTTCGAAAGAGATTGAAACACCATTTGTCGCATGTCCCCGTTCCTCCACATTACTTATCGGATGAATACGCCACTGCTTATGCTCTGACTTCTTCTTGGTGGGATTGCAAGGAATGGCTCATTGGAGAGGAATTAGCTCATCGAAGAAACAAGCGGATGGCATCTCGAATTAAAGGAGCAGTTGAACAATTGGCACGCCATTTGAGTCGTGATGATGTGACACTTATGGTACCCATTTTCGCTCCTTGGTTAGGCCCGATAGTTCAGGAATTTGATACGGCAAATCCAGAGGAGATTTCATCAAGTCAAACGATTACGAATGTCCAAGAGGAGGAATGACATGACAGACAATGTGAGTCGAGTTGTGGTTGAAAATCAACTCGTTCGTTTTATTCCTCAGACTCCTGTATCACAAAATGATGTCGTTGACATTCTCAATGGCCAAAGAAATGGCGATGTCGTCATCAAAATAATCGATTCACCAAGGGCAACAATCATGGTGGATAAAGAAGGAAGAATCATCGTTCATGGAACGTACAAAACCGACGTTGCGAGAAGCGTGGCACGCCAATTCTTGTTACGTTTGGGCATGGATGACAAAGGACTTCGTACTGAAAATGGTCCAATCCAAGCCAGTTATCAGTTCGACTGCGGCTTTCATGTCGCCAAAATGAACAAAACGATTGGGGAATCAATCCTTGAATTCGACGAGAGGCTCGGTGGTTGTCGAATCGATGATAAGCGCCATAACCTTTCGATGCTCTTGTTTGCGAATGGTATGTGCGTTGTGACCTCAGCCCGTCATCATGCGATGGTCGACATTGCTGTACGATACTGGCGAACGACCCTCGAAGAACACGGATTTGTGTACATTGCAAGTGAGAGTTCATGACATACGACGGCCCAATATTGGATAATCACTTCCATCTTAACCGAAGTGGTCTATGCATTCACGCGGCTAAAGAATTTGAAAAGGCAGGAGGGACACATATTGTACTCGTTCATTGCCCTGATTTTTCATCCCCTCCCACCACAAAACAAGGACACATCGAAACTTATCAGGATACGATTGATATCGCCGCCGAAGTTCGAAACGCAACCGACCTTCATGTTCGAGTAGTCTTAGGACCACATCCCGCTGCTTTTGCCCACCAATTCGAAAAATGGGTTGCAAGAGATGGTGAGGAAGGCAAAGAGAGAGCCATTGAGAATTATCGCCATTCCATCGACGCCGCCCTTGATTTTGTTCAGGAAGGTCAAGCCCACGCCATAGGTGAAGTAGGTCGCCCACATTGGAATGTCAGCGAGGAAATATGGGCACTGTCAAACATGCTTCTTGAGGAAACATTTCATCTTGCAGCACAACATGATATTCCATTACAACTGCATGTGGAAGGAGACTCTGACGAAACTTATGTCGATCTTTCAAGCATGGCAACAAGGCAAGGAATGAACCTCAAATCGATTATCCGACACTATTCTCCACCAAATGTGTCAAAGAAGTACACACATGGATTAACGCCCAGTGTGCTCATCGGCAAAGGAGCACTCGATGAATTGGTCGATACTTGCCGTTCCAGTTCCCATGGCTTTTTGCTTGAGACCGATTACATGGATGATCTTCGTCGTCCTGGTGCGGTTTTAGGACCAAAAACTGTTCCAAAACGAACCAAACAACTTGCAGAACGAGGAATCGATGAAGAGATTCTATGGCGTACTCACCATGATTTGCCCAATGAATTGTACGGACAGTAGCCACGCGAATAGGTAAAAATCCCTTTCAAAGTTCCATCACATTGATGAAATATAAACGAAACCAAAGGGTATGGGCGGGGTATCATGGCGACTTGGTTTTCGGCTTGCAACCGTGATGGTGTTGTGCATTTTATTTTCTTCAACCACAGTGACTGCCCAAAGTCCTCTTGGGGTTGAAATTGATTGCAACAATAAATCACCTAAATTGAACGTTCATCCAATTGAACATGATTCGGTGACGGTGACTTGTACCGTTCGAAATACTGGAAGTCTCGAAGAACAAATCGATGTCGAAAAAGAACTTGAGGAAGGGCAACCAAGTATCGATATGATCCTCAGCGAAGATAGTTTTACACTTGCTGCCGATGAAGAAGAAACATTCCAAGTGACCTTTTCATCATCTCAAACTCGACTTTCTGCAACAATTTTACTCGATTTCTCACTGGTTGCAAAAGTCAACCAAGCAGGAGTTTTCCCTGTCGATGCATTGAACACAACCGCCGAAGTTTCTGGCCAACTCGGAATTGAAACATATGGAATGGTAGAAATTGAACGCAAAGGCGTGTCCACCCTAACCATGTCAGAGTCTGAAGAAGAATCCTTCCAGTTCGTGTTCCGAAACAACGGTAATGACCGAGATAAAATCAAAGTCTCTATCAAAAATGAACAAGAACTCCTCGAAATGGGTTTTTCATTCCCTCTTGGTACATTTGTTGCTGAAGATGTCAATGAAAATTCTCAATCCCAAGACAGGGAAATGACCATCCGCTCGCCGAAAGAAATCATATCTTCAGATACGGTGAATATCATTCTTGTTGCAGAAAGTACCAATGAACCAAGTTCACCGAAAAGTGAAGTCAAAATTACGGTGAACCTCGAGGCATCGTCAAGTAATTCGGGCATTGGAACGAATTTAGATGAAGTCAGCAAGGATGATGTCATCAAGTACGGCGGAATAGCAGGTGCATCGTTGCTCGCTTTGGTTATCCTCATTCTTGCAGTTAAGAGTGTGGGAAGGAAGTCTAACGATAAGGTGGTTTTTGAAGCACCTCGACCGATAGAAGTTCAAGACAACGATGACGACGAATTTGATGACCTACTCGATAGTCTTGCAAAATTCGATGAGCTTGATGATTTCGAATCTGCTCTTGATGAATTTTGATTTGGCAATCATAAATGCCGTTTAGAATCGCATTTTTCCTCATTTTACTATGGTAACAGTCAAAGGCTGACTTCTTTGTCGATGAGGATAGGCTAAGGTGGCGATATGCTCGAACTGAAAGGAAAGGTGGCCTTTGTTTTCGGTGTTGCTAGTGAAGATTCAATCGCGTGGGCAATTTGCAAGCAATTAGCGGCTGCAGGCGTGACCTTGTATCTCGGATATCAGAAGCGGTTCATGAGCCGTATCTTCCAACTCAAAGACCAGTTGCCTGCAATCGACGGGTTTTATCCTCTGGATGTGGCCTCTGATGAAGCAACAAAGGAGTTTTTTGACGCTTTTGAAAAAGACCATCCGGGAAAGAAAGCAGATATCCTCATTCACGCCATCGGATTCGCTCCTCGTACATGTTTCGACCGACCTATTCTCTTTGTCGAAGACGCAGACATCAATACCGCAATGACCATTTCAGCAAATTCTCTTCAACGATGCCTCAAATTTGCCTTGCCATACCTCAATCAAGGCTCATCAACCATTACACTCACCTACGCAGCCTCTACTCGTTTTGTTCCAAATTATGGTATTATGTCCATGGCAAAGGCTGCTCTTGAATGTTGGACACGGGAATTAGCTTGCCATCTTGGCCCAGAAGGACATCGAATTAATGCGATTTCAAGCGGACCTGTTCGAACGATTGCTGCGGGGGGTATTCCCGGCTTCGATAAAATTCTTGACCACGTTGAACAAAATGCACCATTGCGAAGGAATGTGACACAAGACGATGTTGCGGGAACAACACTTTGGCTTGCAAGTCCTTTATCCAGTGGTGTGACAGGACAATGCATCCATGTCGATGCAGGTTATTCGATCACAATGGTCCCACACAGCATCATGGAGTGATACAATGTCGATGACAACTGCTGATGGCAAACCTGTGGAGGGGTTGAATCAAGGGCCATTTGAACCAATAGCAGTGATTGGTGTTGCTGCTCTCATGCCAGATGCAGAGAATATTGACCAATTCTGGCAAAATGTAATCGACCAAAAAGTCAGTATTACCCAAATTCCAGAAGGCAGATGGCCGGGTGCAGTCGAACATTTTTGGAAACAAGGTGGCCCTGGAGAACATACTGAGGGTTATTCATATGCAAAAATTGGGGCCTTTGTCCAAAATTATGAATTTGATTGGCGTCGCTGGAGGCAACCGCCTGGCACACTACCGCAAATCGACCCTTGCCAATTGTGGGCAGTAACCGTATCTGCAGACGCCCTCGAACATGCAGGTTACGATGGTGCCACCAAAGATATTGATAGGTCGAGGACAGGTGTCGTTTTTGCAAATGCGCTTGGCGGAGAGAACAGAAACCTCTCCAACATTCGTGTGTGGTCAAATCACACAAAACAAGTAGCTATCGCTCATGGCCTTCCAGCGAATGCAGGTGAAGGCTTTCAAGATGAAATCAATCAATTCACGCCGAGGGTTGACGAAGATACGATGCCAGGTGAGCTTGCGAATGTTGTCTCAGGACGTGTAGCAAACCTACTCGACTTACAAGGCCCAAATCATGCAATGGATGCGGCTTGTGCCTCATCTATGGCAGCCATTCTTGATGCGTGCAGATTATTGCAAATGCGACAAGTTGACACGATGCTTGCGGGAGCAGCCGACCGAACAATGGACCCAGCAACCTATGCGAAATTTTCGGCTATCGGTGCCCTATCGCCATCTCATTCAACGCCATTTGATGCCCGAGCAAATGGATTTGTGATGGGTGAAGGTGCAGGCGTTCTGCTCTTGAAGCGACTCAAAGACGCGATTGATGACGGCGACCAAATCTATTCTGTAATCCGAGGGGTCGGAGGTTCGTCCGATGGCCGTGGCAAAGGCATCACTGCACCGAGTCAACGTGGGCAAGTTCAGGCGATTGCGAGGGCTTACGAGCAAGCAGGGTATCCTGCTTCAACCGTCGAACTCGTTGAGGCTCATGGTACTTCAACAAAAGTAGGTGATGCTACTGAACTGTCAACACTTTCACAATTGTGGACGGATGTTGCTGGTCAAAACAAAGTTGCCGTTGGTTCCATCAAGTCTCAAATTGGCCATCTGAAAGCAGCAGCCGGTATTGCAGGAGTGATGAAAACCGTCATGGCTTTGCATACCAAAACCATTCCACCGAGTGCAGGCTTTGTTGAACCCAATCCAACGGTGGACTGGAGCAATATTCCGTTTTACGTTCCAACCCAACCAGCCAACTGGCAAAGACCGCAACACCATCCTCAACGAGCAGGTGTCTCTGCTTTTGGATTTGGAGGCACGAATTTCCACATTGCCCTCGAGGCTTACGAACCTGAATATCATCAAGCGGTGGCCAAGCAATGGGAAGGTCGTTGGTTAGCATATTCTGGTCAAATCGAAGCAAGTTCACCCAGTGCAGCATCGATATTCGCTTCAGGACTCACTCCATCCATGTCACACGATGAACTGAAATCGATCGAAGGTGGAATGGTTCTGTTGTCAGCAACTTCGATGGCTGATTTACAACAACGATTACGTGGACTTGTGGCCCCTACAGACAATTTTGACCAAAGCCCTACAGGGGCCCGTCTTTCCAAAACCCTGCAAGAGTGGAGTGCTGAGTTCGATGCAACAGCACCGCTTCGCATGGCCTTAATCGCAACTTCGTGGGCTGAATTTAGCAAACGCCAAACCCTTGCATTATCCTCAATGGAGGACAAAGAAAAATGGGGTTTCCTTCAAGCTCAAGGCGTTCTTATCACCGACGATTCTCCACTCCCTGCTCAGGCAAAGGTTGCACACCTCTATCCCGGCCAAGGTAGTCAATATGTTGGAATGACCTATGACCTCACTCGTCGATTTGATTGTGCTGCAAAAGTGTGGAAGCAGGCTGATGTTACCATGGTCGATGTGCTGGGAGGCGAGACCCTTTCTGGATTTGTGCTTCGAGAACAATTGAGTCAGGAGGAAAACAAAGAAGCAGAGGAGAAACTCAAGCAAACCGAGTATACACAACCCGCCATGCTCACCGCCGATTTAGCCATTGAACAGGTGTTCAATGCATTTGGCCACCATCCAAATATGGTTGCTGGACATTCTCTTGGAGAATATGCAGCCTTGATGGCCTCTGGTATATTGGATATGGATGGCGCTCTACGAGCTGCCGCTGCTCGTGGAACCGAAATGGGTTCTGTTCAAATCGATGATAGAGGGCTGATGGCAAGCATTACTGCACCATTTCATGAGATTGAAACGATTCTTAATGACATCGATGGGTACGTGATATCAGCGAACAAAAACTCCCCAAAAATGACCGTCATCGCAGGAGAGACAAGTGCAGTACAGGAAGCCATATCACGCTTTGAGCAAGCAGGATATCAGTCAGTCACGCTTGCAACCTCCCATGCCTTCCATTCAAGAATTGTTGCCCCAGCCAGTGAACCCCTCCGAAGATTTTTGGAAACGTTGGAGATTCGATACCCTTCTATACCTATTACCGCCAATGTTGACGGTGATTTTTATCCGGATTCAGGTTCGGATTCCAAACAAGATGTACTTTCAAAATTAGCTCCTCAAATGGCATCATCGGTTGAATGGACCAAGCAAATTGAGACGATGTATGCTCACGGTGCACGTGTTTTTATCGAGGTTGGTCCGAAACGGGCGTTGACGGTTTTCTCCACCCAGATCCTCGAACAGCAACCACATCTTGCTATCATGTCAAACCATCCGAAACAGGGTGGAATTCAATCCATTTTTGCAGCATTGGCAACTCTTGCCCTTGCGGGTCGACAACCGACATGGCCAAGTTTTACTGTTGAGGTATACTCTGAAGCCTTCATCGCTGGACCCATCGAGGCTTATGCAGAAGCCCCTGCACCTGTTCAATCCCAACAACCCCCAACGCCGACGACGAATGTGGTTGAGGTTGCAACTTCGGTGGACCCCGAACTTGCAAAAACCAAGTTTGTGTGTGAAGTGATTGGTCGATATTCGCCTTACCCCGACTCATTTTGTCACGGCGTAGTTGACCTCCGCGAGGGTCTTAAATTGAGCGACCAGTCGATAGCATCAGTCATTTCAACATTGAAGAATGAAGCGAAAACAGATCCGGGATTCGATGTTTCATCAGCAAAAACTGCGGGGGACCTCCACCGTTGGGTGCTTTCGCCACCGGCTTCATATGCAGTGACGCGCTCTCAAAAGGTCTTCACATCAAATGCGGTCATGTCGACCCCTACCTCATCCTCTTCAGCTCGACACCAAGACCCGTATGTTGTGACAGGTATTTCACTTGGACTTCCAGGTATGGACAAAGTGTTCTCTGAGGAGGCCTTTGAACACCTTGTCGAGGGTAAAACATGCATATCCGAAGTGAGTGATGAATACAAACAGCGACTTTTGGACAAGAACATCGTTCGACTCATCAAAGGGAGAGATGGCTCTGTCAATATGAGTCAAGCAGAGGTCTTTGGTGACATTCCACAACTTGCTGGAATAAAGGGAGCGTTTGACATCGCTGAAGAATTTGGAATCGATCCAAAAAGCATTGTTGCTTGGGACATCACAACCCAACTCGCACTTGGAGCAGGACTGCTCGCCTTACGGGATGCTGGAATTCCACTCACCCCAGTTGAACAAGTCGGCAAAGGCGGACTTCGACTCATTACGGGGTGGGAAGTGCCACAACTGTACAGGGAACGAACAGGAATCGTGTTCGCATCTTGTTTCCCTGGGTTGCAAATGGCGATGAAACATGCCAAATCGAACGGTGACGATGGTGAGGGCAGGTTTGACCGACGCTATCTCTTCCAAGTTCTCAACATGGGCCATTCACAATTTGCCCAGTTTACTGGAATTCGAGGGCCAAATACGACACTCAATCTTGCATGTGCTTCAGCAACTGCAGCATTTACCGTTGCCGAGGATTGGTTGCACTCCAACCGCGTTGACCGCGTCGTTATTGTGAGTGCTGATGATGTCACAGGCGATGATTTATGGGAATGGATTGGTAGCGGATTTGCTGCCTCAGGGGCTGCAGCGACACATAATGTGGTTGAAGAAACAGCACTACCATTCGACAAGCGAAGGAACGGACTCATTCTAGGAATGGGGGCTGCGGCTTTTGTCGTTGAACGTAAGTCAGAAGCAGAAATGAGAGGCGTTCAACCGATTGCTGAACTCCTTGGAGCTCAAATTTCGAATTCCGCCTATCACGGAACAAGACTCGATGTCGAGCATGTAGCCCAAACCGTCGACCAATTCATGTCGAGGATGGAGCGTGAGTGGGCCATCAACCGCCATGAAATTGCACCAAGATTGGCGTTCTTTTCACACGAAACATACACACCAGCACGAGGTGGTTCGGCTCAATCCGAAGTGAAGGCACTACGCGATACCTTTGGTGAGAGTGCAGACAAAATGGTCATTGCAAACACAAAGGGATTCACCGGACACCCCATGGGCGTGGGTATCGAAGATGCGAGTATGTTTTACGGCATGCTTACTGGTCGCATTCCACCTATAGCAAACCACAAGGAGATTGACCCTGAACTTGGCAATCTCAACCTCTCCAAAGGAGGTCTTTACCCTGAATTACAATACGGTCTTCGATTTGGAGCAGGGTTTGGTTCCCAAATTGCACTCTCACTTGTTCGAAAGTGGCCTGTACAAGGGGACAGAATAGATGGAGGGCGGTTGTTGGCTTGGTTGCGTTCCTTAGCAGGACACGACGATGTCGTTCTACGAATTTTGCAAAACAAACTCGTCTCCTATGTGGATGGAGAAAATAACCTGCATGGCGGTATTCAAGGTGCAATGTATGGACCCACAAGTGAAATCGAAGGTCAACCGATTCAAACCGAACATGTTCGACAAGAACCCGTTGTCGAGGTAAAATCACAACAGCCAATTGAACCTCCAGCGGTAACCATTGCCGAGCCTGTCTCTGTCCCTTCACCAGCACCTGCATCATCAGTGAGTGTCAGCGGTGATGTGGTCAAGACTGTTATCGATGTGGTGGTCAAACACACTGGTTATCCAGCCGACTTTGTCGAACTTGACCAAGACCTTGAGGGTGAACTCGGTATTGATACGGTAAAGCAAGCAGAAATTATGGCAGAAATTCGCTCGACATTCTCTCTCCCAGTGGATGAAGACTTCATCCTCGCAAATCACCCAACGCTCAACCACATGATCGCTTACATTGGAAAGATGAGTGGCTCAGAAGTCGCCACACCAATCTCTTCACCGCCGACCCAGGAAATCGTTGAACAACAAAGTTCTGAGCAGGCCCAAACGATTGCTCCCCCTACTGCACAGGTGGTTGAGCAACCTACACGTGCAATCGATGGAGATCTTGCATCAAAAGTTGTTGAAGTTGTCGTCAAACATACTGGCTATCCTGAAGACTTCATTGAACTCGACCAAGACCTTGAGGGTGAACTCGGCATCGATACAGTAAAGCAAGCCGAAATCATGGCGGATATTCGTTCGGCCTTCCGTCTTCCTGTGGACGAAGATTTCGTTCTTGCAGACCATCCAACGCTCAATCACATGATTGGATACATTCAGAAAATGCAAGGCGGACCAGCACCTCAAATTCAAGTGGCTGTTCAACAAGAGGTGGTCGTTGAATCGAATTCCACGCCCCCACAGCAGACCAGTCCACCATTCAAGCAAGAAGTAAATCTTGAGAAACTTGACAATACCATCTCGCCAATGCTGATTCAAGTTGTTGTCAAGCACACAGGATATCCAGAGGATTTCATCGAACTTGACCAAGACCTCGAAGGTGAGCTTGGTATTGATACGGTAAAACAGGCAGAAATTATGGCCGAAATACGAACCATCTTCGAACTACCTGTAGATGAAGACTTCGTTTTAGCCGACCATCCTACCCTCAATCATTTCATTGCCTACATCAACAAAATGAAAGGCGGCTCTGAACCAACTGTAGAACTTGTTGCTCCAGTTGAACCTGTTGCTTCCGCTGAACAACCTACAATCTCTCAATCAACATCTTCTGTTGGCTGCCGACGGTGGCAGGTTGAGATTGAAGGTTGTGCTGGGCTTGATGCACCGCTCGCACTCAAAGATACGATGGTTATCACCGATGACGATTGGGGCATTGCAGAATCAATGTGCAGAGAATTTGATGCGATGAATCTTGAAACTATACGCATTGGATTTGAATGCGGTATTCGCGACCCATCCGTACAACAAGAACACGGGCGCACAGTCTACAGGGCCGACCCTGCACGACCAGAACACATAGAATGGGTGTGTTCTCAACTTCAAGCAAAGCGTATTGGCGGATTATTCCACCTTGCCCCGATGAAACTT
The DNA here is from genome assembly GCA_030827365.1 of Candidatus Poseidonia sp. Taxonomy (GTDB): domain Archaea; phylum Thermoplasmatota; class Poseidoniia; order Poseidoniales; family Poseidoniaceae; genus Poseidonia. Next base: position 18,017 of record JAUREO010000001.1, read on the forward strand.
GCTTCCGAAACACTGCTCGACGATAGCGTCCCTTCGACCCAAATTACTCTTTCAGCACACGGATGGTTTGGCGTCCTCAAAGGACTTGGACATGCACTTTCAAACGAAGCTTGCGTTGTCTCAGTCACCAGCATGGATGGGAGACACGGCAATCATTATGAGCGATTCAATGCCATCCAGTGTGCTGCTTCTGGTGTGACAAAATCCTACGCTTTTGAACGAACCGATTTGAGATGTAGGGCTCTTGATATCCATCCGGAATTGATGCTTGAGGCTCAACTTGCTGCCCAACATATTATTGCTGATGTGACGAAACTCGGTGGGGAAGTTGAAATTGGTCTTGACCGAGATTTACGTCGTTGGACTCTTGTTGCGTTTGCCGAAAATGTTGTGGATGAACCTACAACATTGTCCAATAAAGATACATTCATCGTTTCTGGTGGTGGTTCAGGTGTGACTGCAGCATCTGTTGTCGGCCTTGCAACTGCAAGTCAGGGCAGTGGTGCTCACTTTATTCTCCTTGGCAGGTCAACGCTCATCGAGGAAACCAAAGACTGGTTGGAATGGAGCGAAGAACAACTCAATGAACGCAAAATGGCACTACGAGAGGCATTGATGTCTCAACAAGAAAGTGGTAAAGTAACCATGGTTGAATGGAACAATGCTTGGCAGAAGTTCACAAGGTCGAGGGACGTGTACAGAACCATCGCCGATATTGCAACAACGGGGAACAGTGCTGAATATCAAGCAATGGATGTGACAGACATCGAAGCACTTGAGTCCTTTGGTTCTTCATGCGGGCGAAAAATTACTGGTATCATCCACGGTGCTGGTCTTGAAGATTCAAAGTTGGTTGTGGACAAATCTCATCAGACCTTTGACAACGTAGTCAGAGTGAAAGTCGACGGATGGAGGGCCATGCTTGGAGCAGTTCATGCTTCGGGAGTTGAACACCCTTCGATTGCTTGTTGTTTCACCAGTGTGGCTGGCCGTTTTGGCAATGGTGGTCAAACAGATTATGCTGCGGCAAACAGCGTTCTTGATGCTGAGATGGCTCGCATGACTGCAAGTGGACATGGCCGTGGCATCGCCATTGCATGGACAGGTTGGCAAGATATCGGTATGGCAACGAGGGGTTCGATTGAAGCCGTATTCGAAGCAGCTGGTATTCAAACCCTCACTGTTGAACAAGGTGTTTCGATCTTTGTCGACGAAATCCTACGTGGAGGGAAACGAAGAGTTCTGGGTTGCGGTTCGCTTGGCTTGATGGACAAATTCAATTCATTTAGGGAAGCACCACTTAAACTTCCAGCCGAAATGGCCGCCTTGCTTGCCGACCCACAGCGTTTTCCGTTTGTTGACAAGGTCCTTTCCCATGAACTAGGTTTTGAGGTAAGTACACAATGTACGCTCTCCACAGAAGAATATCCATTCCTCATCGACCACGCTATTGAAGGCGTTCCTTATTTTCCAGGTGTGATGGCTCTTGAGTCCTTTGCCCAAAACGCACTCTTGATTTGCCCTCATCTCACTATCGTTGGGTTTGCTGATGTTGAGTTTGGTTTACCAGTGAAATTGATGAAAGGACCACTCGTCGTTCAAACCATCGCCACGTTGGAATCAACACACGACGGAATAACAACGGTTGCATGTAAAATGGTCTCCGACCTCACGAATTCGAAAGGTGAGGTGTTTGGCCAAAGAGAACATCACATCGCAAAAGTTCGACTTGTCGAGAAGGGTGAAATGTCAGATATGTTTGCAAAGGAATTGCATCATGCACCTCAAATCGGTACGCCACCTGCGGGAGAAACGATTGAAGGACCATCGTTCATTTATTCTCGATACTTCCACGGACCAAGATTCCAGTCTCACGGAGGTGTCGTTGGTGGCAGTGGAACAAGCGAGAGCCCAGGTATTGATGGAATCGCACTGATGCGCCATCAACTTCCAAACAGTCACCTCTTCTCAAGAGAGAATGACGGTGAAGCGGTCTTGCTTGAGAGCCTTCCAATGCTCATCGAAGCAGGGTTCCAAAATGCCGGTTTAGTCGCCATGGAATTCCTACGATTGAGTTCGCTTCCAATCGGAATTGAATGGTCGACAATGTTGAGAGTTCCTGAAAAACACGAATCGTTACGAGTTCGTAGCATCTTGGTTGACCAAACCGATGATGGCGTCACGACGCATCATGTCACTGTGGTGGGCGAAGATGATGCTCCAATCATCGCTCTCCGAAATCTCAGGCTCAAATCGATGGCTCCAATTGACGATGGGCAGTCGTTTGTTTTTGAACGATGATATCCATGTCGTTTACAGTTTCTGATGATGTTGTTGTCATCGATTGGACAAACCAATTTCCGTGTCGTTTCTTGACATTTATGGCCACTCAACGAGAACTTTTGCAGGACGCTCTCCTTCTTATCAACGCAGAAGAAGTTCAAACCTTCGCCACTGATAAACGACGAAAAGACCACTTCAATGGACGATGGTTGCTTCAATACGCCCTTGAAGTATGGGGTGGCATTGCACTTGATGCTGTGGAAGTTCTTCGAACAGAGTTGAGAGAACCATATTTGCGATATATTCAGGGGGTTTGGAAAAACCAACCGCTTCCGTCCTTTTCGATCTCCCATAGTGATGATCACGTCTTCGTCGCACTTTGTGAATCGGGATACGCCATTGGGATTGATGCAGAACCAGTTGGCCGAACACTCTCAGAAGGCGTATTTGATTTGATGTCTTCAGGGGACGAACTTGATGTTCTCCGACAACAACCATCTTTGGCACTTCAATATTGGACGATGAAAGAGGCTGTGCAAAAAAGTGCTGGAATGGGCATGCATCTTAATCCAAGAAAAATTAAAATTCCAATTGGAAAGAAAGTGTGCAAAATATTAATTGAAAATTTAAAAATTCAATTAGAAAATATAGATTTTAATGACTATTTTGTGAGCCTTGCGATAACGGAACGATCTATCCAACTACAAACCGCTGAAGACGACTTGTTAGAAGCTACGAAAATGGCCATGCAATATTCTGAATGGACCGTAGGTTGTGCAACTGTAAGGAAAAACGCATAGTTTTTACGAAAACGGTAATTTTTCTGCCGATTCGCCTTTTTTGCACCCGAAGTATATTAACCCCACTGTGATATCAGTGAACCAATCGAAAGGAGATTAAAATTATGGGGTTAGATGAAACATTAGGAAATTACTTCAAATTTGAAGAGAATGATACCACATTACAAGGGGAACTGCGAGCAGGTGTTACGACATTTTTGACAATGGCGTACATTCTGGTTGTCAACCCCAATTTTTTGAACTTGGGATTCACAATTGATCCAGAAACGGGCGTCGGATTAGGCATTCCATTCAACCAAGCGTTGTTTGCTACGGCAATGGCAGCTTTTGTTGGTTGTACTATTATGGGACTTTGGGCGAAGCAACCTTATGCGCTAGCCCCTGGAATGGGGTTAAATGCTTATTTCGCCTTTACCGTGGTTCTTGGTATGGGCATTCCTTGGGATTTAGCTCTCGCTGCGGTACTTGTGGAAGGTGTCCTTTTCCTCATCATTTCGCTACCTCAAGTCGGCTGGAGGTCCAAAATGATTAACGCCATTCCAAGGGATTTGAAGATTGCCACCATGGCTGGTATTGGAATGTTCTTGGCTCATATTGGTTTACAAGAAATGGGTTGGGTCATTGGAGGTGCAACACTCGTTGATATCGGACCTCACGGCACATGGACCCATCGATCCGGTGAACTCTGGGCAATGATTGGTTTGTTTTCCATTGGAATCATGATGGCACGTGGCGTCAAGGGTGCAATCATCTACGGAATAGCCGGTGTCACTGCCATTGCTTGGATTCTTGGGGCATTGGACATGCATGTTGCAGATGCATACAATGGTGGAGCACTTGTGACCGCACCTGCCGTCGGAGATATCGTTTCACTTGATGGATTTGACCTTGGGGCAGTGGGAGCAGCATTGAGTGCCCTCGGTGAAATCGATGGTGATACGATTGGAGCTTTCCTCCTCGTGATGATTACTTTCATGTTCGTTGACATCTTTGATACTGCAGGAACATTGTATGGTGTCGGAATGATGGCAGGAAAGGTCGATGAAGATGACAACCTCGAAGGTGCAGACGAAGCATTCATGTCTGATGCAGCAGCAACCATCGTTGGAGCATTGTGTGGTACAAGCACCACCACAACTTACATTGAATCTGCCGCAGGAATCGAAGAAGGTGGAAAGACTGGGCTTGTCGCCGTTGTTGTTGGTGTTTTGATGCTCATGGGATTATTCCTTTCAGGCCTACTCCAATCCATCCCAGCATTCGCAGTAGCGCCTGCTCTTGTTGTGGTGGGTGCTATGATGATGAGAGGAGCAGCAGACATCAACTGGAATGACAAAGAATTGGCTATTCCAGCATTCATTACGATCGTTATGATGCCACTCACCTATTCAATTGCAGATGGTATCGCTTGGGGTATTATCTCATACGTCGTTATGAAATTAGGAACTGGTAAAATGGACCAAATCAATACCGTCATGGGAGTACTCTGTGCTCTTATGGTCATGTTCTACCTCGGCCCAGGCAACGAAACCACCTTTGAGTGGATTTTCGGAATGCTCTGACATTGACATCTAGATGTCAAAAACTGTAGCCATGGTGTATCTGGCGGTCAAACGTGATTGGTGAAACCTATGAACCTCAAATCGTATATCCGAGGGGTTCCTGATTTTCCAATTGATGGCATCCTCTTCTACGATATTGCAACGTTGTTACGCTCACCAGAAGCCTTAGAGTATTGTCTTGATGCATTGGAAACTCAACTTCGGGCATGGAATCCAGATGTTATTGCCGGCATCGAAAGCAGAGGCTTTCTCTTTGCCGTTCCTTTAGCACAACGCATGGGTCTACCGATGATGATGATTCGCAAAGAAGGAAAATTACCTGGACCAACTCGAAGTTTCGTTTACGAATTAGAATACGGTACAGACACCATCGAGATTCAAGAAGATGCCCTTGAATCCGGTCAAAAGGTGGTCATCCTCGATGACCTTCTTGCTACTGGTGGAACGCTTGCTGCATCTGTCGAATTATGCAGACAAGTCGGTGCAGAAGTTGTTGGGTGCGGCGTGGTGATCGAACTAACCTTCCTCAACGGAAGGGCCCAATTCGATGTACCAATCCACGCCTTAGTTGAATACGACGAATAACGACAAGATTGAGATTTGTCTTTCGGTTGGCTCAGTTCAAGTTTCGAATCTCGGGTGTTTGGTCGGCGAGGAGGAATTCAAGCATTGCAGCCCACATAACAAATTCAATTGATTTTTGAATTTCTTCTACACCACCTACCATCTGAATCATGTTATCCAAAGTATCGCTCGGTGAATGGTAGGCATCATAGTCAGCGTCGTATGCTCCCAAATGGAAGATGGTTTGGGCACCAAGATTTCTGAACGTCACGTGGTCGGAGCGCCCAAACGTATCTTCATGCACATCCATGACCAAATTCTCATGTTCATCCCAGTGTTGGTCACATCCCGCACCGTAGGTGCCTTCAATGGTCAAATTCATTGGTGCTTTCAGAATGTTCCGATGGACATGGTCAAGAATCGAAGTGATTTCGACATCTTGCTGGTTGGGGTCGCTATCCGGTCCAGACCATGCGTGATATGGATATGGCTCACCAGTCGGCTTGTAGGCCGGCCAGGAAATACCCATCATGTCCATGTTGATGTAGAATCGGAGTTCCTTATCTTGAGGCAAACAAGCATCACAATCGTTGTTTGCAAAGGCGTTTGAACCACGTAGACCTTCTTCTTCAGACGACCATAACGCAAGGAATGTATCACATTCAAAGGTCATGTCAACAAACGCTCTTGCGAAGAGCATCATCGTCACCGTTCCTGCAGTGTTATCGTACGCTCCTTCGTATGTTCCTCCACCCGGTGGGCCTCCAGGAGGTGCGATATCGAAATGAGCACCCATGCCTTGAACACAGGTATCGCTTCGTCCTTCCTTCCAAGCAATCACATTGAGAGATTCTGGTTGACTTGGATTGAGATGGTCGTTGACTCGCAGAATATCAGTTTCGTAGCCCAATCCTTCGAAGTGACCTTGGAAGAAGGCGGCGGCTCTCTCAAAGGCTGGATTTGGCGTTCCCATCCATCTGTTGACGTACCCACCACATGCTGAAGAATCGCTGCAAACTGAGGTAATGAATTCCATTTTCTCATACCAGTCCTCCCCGTTGACAACAGGCGTTCCGTTTTCAAGAGGAATCGTGAGTTGTGATGTGATGCCAGCATTATTCATGACTTGAAGTTCAACTTTTTCTGTGTAGGGAGTGGTCAAGATCCAACCACCAAGCACTTCGTTCTCATCTGTCCGAACTTCTCCAGTAGGAACAATGCTTCCATTGACGAACAACAACACATCATCCTGTTCGGTAAAGAGAACAAGGTTTTCTCCCCGTAGCAAGAAATCGTGCATTTCACCTCGGTACAAAGTTGCATCAGATGTTACTTTGCCATCGATGAAGAGAATATTGGAAATGATGACTTTTTCAGCCTCTTCTTCTCCAAAACATCCTGCAAGTGGTCCGATAAGCAGAAGGAATAGAACCCCAAACAGAGTACTATTCTTAGGTAACAAAGAGGCCTTCATTGCTGTACTGGAGAAGCGGTGATTTAACAGGTTATCCATAAACCGAAACAACCCCTTGAGAAAAGAAGGCAGGAGTGCGGATGGCGGGAGTCGAACCCGCGCAGCGAGCTTGGAAGGCTCGAGTGCTACCACTACACCACATCCGCATGTGGCAAACCTGCCGACACGCATCACCTCTTTGAAAAAATCGGTTGAACTTCTTGTAGCGGCATCTTCGATTTGCTAAATTGATGTCATCGATGTGGCTCAAAGTTGTGGTGGACGAGGAGGCAATCGTTGAGATTGAAGTTGCCTGTTTCGCAAGAATTCTTCCTGCTTTATTTGACGAAGTTCCTCGATTTTCTTATTCTTCTTTGAGCCACGCTTGACGAGCAGTCCCATCAGAAGTGCCAAAGATCCGATACCAAGCAAAGCCTGACCTATCGGGTTATTGATGCCTTTTTGCAGTAATGAACCGAAGGCTCCATCTGAGTCATCATCAAGTGAAGAGTTGAAGACTTCAAGTTTGATGGAATGCGTATCCATCGGTTGAGTTGAACCGGGTTCTCTTGCTACGATGACAAGATTTGCTTTCCCTGTCTTCAAAATCGTACCGCTAAACGTTACAGTTTGAGTATGTCCTGTGGTGTCATCGAAAGTCAAGGCTTGCACCGTTGCTTGGCTGATAAAAATGGACATCGGTTGCCACTCGATACGTGCGAAGAACGCAGATTCAGTATCGGTTGTGAGGGTGCATGAAAAGGTAAAACTCGTTTCCACCACAATGTCGATTTCAAGTTCGCTTAGTGAACACATCAATTCACCTTCGGCTGAATTCCGAGTAGGGTCGTTGGGATAATGGTCGGGTTTGTATGAACCAAGTTGATCATTGTCACCCCAACCATCGCCATCAGCATCGCTGTGTTGGGTAACTTGGTCCGGAAACGCATCATCTGAATCCGCATATGAATCTCCATCTGCGTCAGGACAGCCAAACATACCGTTCGCTGTGGCTGTTCCAAATTCAGTTGGACAAGCGTCACCATCGACTGCATTGGATTCATCACCATATCCGTCCCCGTCGCTGTCCATCCACTGCGAAGCATCGTCTGGCCACAAGTCGTTTTCATCGCTCATGCCATCGTTATCTGAATCCTCACATCCAAATTGATCGATGGTCGAAGTTCCTGCTGTGGTTGGGCAAGAATCGGATTGGAATCCATCTGCCTCATCACCATAACCATCACCATCCGAATCAAGCCATTGGGTGTTAACGCTCGGGAAATCATCACCGTCATCGGAGTAACCATCACTATCCGAATCAACACAACCATACACATCAATCGAGGAACTACCCTGTATGGTTGGACAACTATCCGGATTGGTTCCATTTGGTTCGTCTCCAAATCCATCTCCATCGCTGTCAGACCATTGGGTTGGGTCATTAACAAACGCATCAGCACCATCGGAAGTGTTCCAAACACCTGATACCGGATTCGAGTAACCGTCACCGTCCGTGTCCACACAACCATTTCGGTCAAGTGTTGAATTTCCTAAGACATAGGGACATGCATCTTCGAGGTCATCAAATCCATCGTTGTCCGAGTCTGTTGAACGGGTTGGGTCTAGTGGGAATGAATCGTTGATGTCTGAAACGCCATCTCCATCCGAGTCTGGACAGCCGTATTGGTCGAAGGTTGAGTTACCTGCTTGACCAGGGCAACCATCTGGGAACTCACCTGAGGCGTTATCGCCATATCCATCACCATCTTGGTCGAGCCATTGTGTGCCCGAGTCAGGTAGTTCATCGATGACGTTTTCCCATCCGTCTCCATCGTCATCTGGACAGCCGTATCTATTTCCTTTCGTTGAATTCCCCGGCGTTGTTGGGCAGGTGTCGGGTGTCGTACCACCAGGATTGTCACCAAATCCATCATTGTCTGTATCGTTCCATTGGGTATTGTCTGAAGGGAATGCATCAATTGAATCTGCACGACCATCGTTATCTCCATCTGGACAGCCGAGAGCCTGTGAGGTCCATGAGGTACCAAATTCGGTTGGACATGCATCTGGGTTGTTTCCAGATGGGTTGTCACCGTATCCGTCACCATCGGTATCGTTCCACTGTGTAGCATCGTTCGGGAAGGCATCAGCACCCATAGCAACTGTATGACTTCCGCTTGCATCGGAATATCCATCTCCATCGCTATCGAGGCAACCAATTCGGTCGTGAATCGAAGTTCCTGCTACATTCTCACAGTCATCCTCTGTTTGGTCAGAGAAACCGTCCCCGTCCCCATCAGACCATGCGTTAGGGTTGCTTGGATATGCATCCGCACCATCACTTGCCGTCCAACCTGAATCGGGGTCAGAATATCCATCGCCGTCTGTATCAGGACAACCTATTCGGTCATTGACTGAAGTACCCGAGGTTGATGGACATTGGTCGCCGTTTGTACCTGTGGGGTTGTCACCATAACCATCGCCATCTGAATCGGCTGATTGGCTGGAATCATTAGGGAATTCATCGGCTCCATCGCCGACGGTCCAACTGGCATCGGGGTCGGAAACTCCGTCCCCGTCGCTATCAAGACAACCGTTTCGGTCGACGTTCGAGGTTGCGCTCACTGTTGGACATGCGTCAGGGTTGTTTCCTGAGGCATTATCCCCATAGCCATCGCCATCAGCGTCTTCGAACTGTGTTGCATCGTTATCAAATTCATCATCGAGGTCGGCATACCCATCGCCATCCGAGTCTGGACAACCCAATCTATTGAGTTGAGTAGAGGTTCCTGAAGTTGATGGACAAGCGTCCGGATTGTTACCGCTTGAATTGTCACCGTATCCATCCCCGTCAGAATCAACCCACTGTGTTGCGTCGGATGTAAATGCATCAGCACCTTGCCCGACGGTCCATGTCGAATCAGGGTCAGAATAACCATCACCATCGGAATCGGTGCAACCAAATCGGTCTTGATCCGAAGTACCAGAGGTTGTTGGACATGCATCTCCATCGGTTGCTGGTGGCGGGTTGTCACCGTATCCATCTCCGTCCGAATCTTCCCATTGCGAACTATCGTTCGGGAAGGCATCAGCACCGTTTGATGTCGTCCATGTGGAATCGCCATCGCTTGCCCCATCACCATCGGTATCGGTGCAACCATTTCTGTCTCTATACGAATCTCCTGCGACTGTTTCACAAGCATCTGCGCCGTTTGCCGTCGTCCAAGTTGAATCCGGATTTGAGTATCCATCGCCATCATCATCAGTACATCCGAATCTGTCGGTCGTTGAATTTCCAGCAGTCGATACACAGGCATCAGGGTTGGTTCCTGCGGAGTTGTCGCCGTATCCGTCAAAATCGGTGTCAGCCCATTGAGTGCTATCCGAAGGAAAAGCATCAGCACCGTTGTTGACGGTCCAGTTTGAATCAGGGTTTGAATAACCATCGCCATCGGTGTCAGGACACCCATCCCTGTCTTGTGTTGAGGTACCAAACACAGAACTGCAATCGTCTGCAGTATCAATGACGCCATCGTTGTCCATGTCTTGGGTGAGGTTCGTAAAACTCACATCGGCATTGATGGCCAACGCAAAAAATTGAGGCCCGGTGGGGATGTTGGAACCGAGGACATGTACTTCCCAGGTTCCTTGGGCTGGGTTGGAAAATTTGAGACCACGAAGATTGTCACGGTCGTTTGAAAGGTTAGTCCAGGTGCCCGATGGGTCTTTGACAGCGAGGTCAAGGTCATTGACCAGATTAACGCTTGCGACCGTGGTCGATGCAGGGTCTGTCCACGACAGGAGTATTTGGAAATCTTCAGCATTTGCTGGTATTGAAAACGACCATCCTCTATCGTCGTTGGTTGAAAGGGATTCTTTGTCGATCCAAGACGTATTAACCGCCGCAGACATATTCACGAGTCCCCATCCTTCGTGGATGTTCGGTGAGGCTTCTTTCGCTCCATTTGTCCCATCGCCCCCGCTGGAGTATTGACCTTCCATGTCATGTGCAGAAGCGGTCATAATGGCTTTGATGAGGGCTGAAGTTGGTGCAGAGTAATTTTCATTCTCATCAAGATGTTGAATCAACAACGCTACTGCACCTGCTGTGAGTGGAGTGGCCATACTTGTGCCGCCCATGTAGCAATAACTTGTGTTGTATGAACCCCATCCACAATTACCGGCCGAACGAGATTTCGTCGACAGAATGTATGTCCCTGGTGCTGAGATGTCAGGTTTAATTCGGTCATCGTCAGCTGGTCCTCGACTTGAGAACGCAGCCATGCCCTCCGGATTATCAGCTAATCTATCTGAGGAAATTGGTGAACCATAATTCGTTGAACCCCAAACGTTTGAAATCGAAGGTCTGTTGTTTTCTGAAGCCCCCACGGTGATGACGTTCTTTGCACTTGCAGGTGAACCAAGTGAATCATTGTCAATTTCACCATCTGAATTTGCATCAGCACCTTCATTTGCTGCAGCAAAGAGAATCACGAGTTCATCATGCGTTCGAGCACTTGCATCGGCTTGCATTGAACTTGTTGTGTATTGACCGTTGACGTCAGAACCCCATGAGTTTGTGTGGACTTGACTACCGTTCGCCCAAGCAAGGCTAAACATGTCATCGAGGTCATCAGGTATTCCTGCGAGCAATTCACTGCCGCCTACCGTTGTAGCGATAGAATGGACAAGCAAGTGTGCCTCGGGTGCTGAACCGATGATGCCAATGGTGTTGTCTGTTCCATCTCCAAGAACTGAGCCAGCGACGTGGGTTCCATGGCCATGATGGTCTTCAGCATCATCAGCACATCCAGATGGAACGGTGTATCCTTGACTGTTGTAATAGTTGCATGTTGAGGCCGACATCGGCCAAGATAAAATTCCGGTGATATGGTCTTTGAAATCGGGATGCATGTTTGAATTATTATAGCCGTTATCCAAACCCGTATCTGCAACGGTGACAATCACGCCTGAACCATCCAGTCCTATCCAGTTGGAATCGATAGCAGCCATGTTGGTTGAGGACCACACATCGTTGACTTTCATCACTTCAGTGGCTTCACTATTGAGCAGAAAGTAGTAAGGTTTCTCTTCGACCCATTCGATTTCATGATGCTCGACCAACCACTTGATGCCGTCGCTATTGGCCCACATCGTTGCAAATCGAGTGGAATGCGATTTCACGGAAATGTCATCGATGGATTCGATGCCGGAAGGTAGTTCGATTCCAGAGAGCACCACGTTGACATAGGCTTCACCAGTTGATACAAATGGATTGTAACCATGCATGGATTGACCAGTGAGTCCACGAGCAAGGTTCGTTCGAATTTTATCGGTCGGGTCCATTTTGCTGACTCCAATGACATCTAGCTGTGCCAACTCAGAAGATTTGAGGTCTGGGACATAACAGTGGAATGAACTTCTTGGCAGGTATGAATAGCAATCTATACCCTTTTCACTTAAACGCCCAACCCAATCCGTTGGTACGGGGTAGGAATGTGTTAAGATATGGAATCCAGAGATGATTGAACTTCCAGTGAGAGTAGCAAATTGTGAAGGCGTAAGGGGTTTGGAATCACGGTACAAAAATCCGACCGTCTCCTCGACATTCGATGCAATTGACCAGCCATATTCTGGAGAAGCCTGAGGGTGAATGTTGAGGAGGGCAAGTGTGTCGATATCAGCTTCTGAATCCATATTAATTGAAGGAGATACCAATGCTTGAACACTGACCGTTGGTAGCAGAATTTGGGTAAAGAAGAGAACCACAACAAAAAAACTCATACGCATACAACACACCCTACAATGTCTTGTGTGCAGACCTCCCTCATCAAACATTTGCCTACAAATCTTTAGCAAAAGAACAGAAAGCATTCAAAAACCTCGTTCATTAGGTCGGCTTATGACTGGTTCAAGATCTGGAAATAAACAGGACCACCTTAAACCAGAAGAAATTAATGATGACAAACAAATCATTGGTCGTCAAATATGGAGGGTGGTTCCATACGCCAAGAAATATCCAAAACGAGCCATTGTGGGTATTGCAGCAAACGCTATGGCACGATTTTTTGATTTGATTCCATTTGTCGCTATTGGACTTGCTGTTGACTTTTTCACAACGAATTCACTTTCTGGCCCACAAATCGTTCAAGATGTTGTGCAGGGCATTCATTCTGAACCTGCCATTGGATATGGGATTATCATCTTCCTCAGCTTCGTGTGCTTAGCAATTTTTCAAGGAATATCAGAATACTCATGGCAAACACTTGGTTACAAAATTCAACACGATTTGAGGATGGATGCCACCCGTTCGCTCATTGCCATGGAAGCCTCATATTACGATTTACGTCAAACAGGTCAACTTATGTCGATTTTATCGAGCGATGTCAATCAACTCGAAGACGTGGTGAGTGATTCTTCAACATCAATTATTCGCATCATTATCACTTTTTTCACGGCGTTCTTGATCCTCGTGTTGATGTCTTGGAAACTCGCACTAATCTTGTTTGGGCCCATTATTTTCATTGTTCCAATCGTGTATTGGTTCTCAACCAATGTTCAACGAAAATACAGAAAGCAGAGGGAATCAACCGGTGATATTAATGCCATTCTTGAGAACCTCATTTCAGGAATATCCGTCGTTCAGGCATACAATGCTCAAGAATGGGAAGCACTGCGAGTGGACAAGGAATCCGGTGAATACAGGGACCAAGCAATGGCAGCAAGTAAAGACCGCAACCGATTTGTTCCGATGATTTACGCTCTTGCTGGTGTTGCATTCGGGCTTCTGGTCACAGCGGGTGGATTCCTTGTCCAACCACCAAATGCTGAAATTACGACCGGCCAATTTGTCACCTTTTTGCTCATCAGTACTCGTATGACCATGCCCATGTTCATTTTTGGTATCCTTATCAATCAACTTCAGCGTGGCGAAGCAGCAGCTCGACGTGTGTTCTCAGTGGTTGACCTCGAACCAAAAATCATCGACAAAGAAGGAGCCATTGAAATTGAAGGCGGTATAAAATCAGTCGAATTTAGGGATGTTCATTTCACCTATCCAAACACCACCACAAAAGTGCTGAGTGGTATTTCTTTCAAAGTTGAAGGAGGTGATTTTCTCGGAATTATGGGGCATACTGGTGCAGGGAAAACCACCATCCTCAAACTTTTGATGAGATATTATACTCCAGATAGCGGTGATGTGCTCATCAATGGCAAATCAATTGATGACTTCACTCTGGATTCTTTAAGAAATGCAATCGGATTTGTGAGTCAAGAACCCTTCTTGTTCTTCGGAACCATCAAGGAAAACGTCGTTTATAATCAAGTGGCAACTGATGATGAAGTCAAACATGCCCTTCAACTCGCTGGAGCACTCGAATTTGTTGAGAACCTTGAACAAGGCTACGATACCATTGTTGGTGACCGAGGTGTGAAGTTAAGCGGTGGCCAAAGAGCGAGAATTTCACTGGCTCGTGCACTGCTCAAATCCCCAAGCCTACTCATTCTTGACGAGGCCAGCAGTGCCCTCGATGCAGAGACTGAAAAGAAAATTCAGGAAAATCTGCTTTCAACTGGTAAGGCAAGAGCAACCATCGCCGTAGCCCATCGATTGAGTACCATTCGCAATGCAACAGAAATACTCGCCATGGTCGATGGAGCCGTCGTCGAACGAGGAAAGCATGAGGCTCTCTTATCAAATGGCGGTGTGTATTCAAGTCAATGGAATATTCAAACCGGTTCGATGTCAGAGTCATCTACCGAATAAAGTGAATCTCCGAGAAGGATAACGATGGAGATGACCAAAAAGAGCGGTAGCCCGACAATGATTGACCAAATTGAGAGACTTAATGATGAAATGATGATCTCATTAAACAATTCCGAAACGATGATGATAGCGAAGATGACCACGACTCGAACAATTGACAACAAAGCCCTGAATCCTTTCCAGATATCGACCAAATCATCTCCATGAGTCGGTTGGTCCAATTCTTCAAAACGACGCATCAATTTTGAAGAATTCATGAATCGCATTATCCCTCTTTATCAAAGGTTTTCCTTCGTTTTTGAATAAAAACTACTGATTTAAGCATAAGTTGTTTCAAGCGGTTCGAATTCTATCATCGATTTGAGCACCTTCTCCCGCACGACCGCCGGTTCTTCGAATCTCTTTCCACGCTTTATTCACCCCTTGCCCGTAAGCCCAATGTGCTAAGAAAACGAACAATGGGGCAAGGAAGACCGTTGCGATTGAACGATGTGGTGATGTTCCTATCGCTGCACCGAGCCAAGCCAATACAATGTAAAACGAGATGAGACCGAGAGTACCATGAAACATTGCTCGAAAGATATCCCACTCGCCACTTAGGGTGAACCAATGAGAGGAGTCTGCACCTCCATTGATTGCCCCAAAAAGCAGCATGAGGATGCCCACGATCGTCACCCATGGGAAAAATCCGATGGCTGTATGCGACCAGGTTGCTATTTCTGGCCAGCGTTTATTCGCAACCATTCGTGTGTAGCCATAATTTCTCATTTGCTTCATGTAGGGTTTGAACGGCTTTCGTCTTCGATGAGGCATAACGTTGGATGGGTCGATGAATATCTTGTGTCCAGCACGTTGTATTTTTGCATCGAGGACCACATCTTCAGCACCGATACAGCCTTCTTCAAAGAAGTTCACTTCTCGAAGATTTTTCATTCGGTGGGCACAGTTGACTCCTGGGTTGTGAGTGATGGGTACGAGCTCACCTTTTGGTTGAGCCCCATATCTTGTTCCTGCTGTCATGAATCGTGTGCAAAAAGCAACATCAGCGCATTTTGAGCCAAATGAATCTTCATCTGGGGCGAAATTAGGACCCCCGACTGCACCAACGTTCGGGTCGCTGAACCAACGAACTAATTTTTCAACCCAATCGAGTGGAGGGATGGTATCATCATCGGTGAATAAAATCAGGTCATAATCGATTTGCCGAAGGGCAAAGTTGCAAGCATCAGCCCTATTTCGTGAAGGGTCATCAATCCAAATCGCTTTCCATTTTTCACAGACATCTTTCGTGTGGTCTCTTGATTTCGAGTCCGAGATGACAATATCGAAATGAGGATAAGTTTGTTTTGATAACCGTTCCAAGACGATATCGAGTTCATCGGCATTGTTGATTGTAGGAATCAAAACTGCTGTTGAGTACGGGGTTCCATCCTCGCGGCATATGACGGGTACATTTGACCCTTGGCCTTCGCCCATGTTGACCCGAGGGACACGGCCATTAAGAATTCACGGCTTATTTGAAAAATCAAAAATTATTATCAGTGCATCGTTTTCATATGTTTATGATAATAAGTTCATAAGCCGTCGTAAATGGGTGAAGAGTGAGGGGTGTATCTCAAATGATGAACGTCGCGGCCCGCCAAGAATTAATGAGTAAAATTGTTGATACCCTTGGGGTTGTAGTTGAAGATGCAAAATTTGAATTTAAGAGTGATGGATTGCATACGAGGGTGGTTGATGCATCACACGTTGCTATGATCAAACTTGATGTCGATTCAGCTGCATTTGAAACATGGGAACTGGATGATGTTAACCTCGGCCTCGAGTTGAAGAAAATCAAAGAATTCGTGAGCCTTGGTGGTCCAACAGACTTGATTGAAATGTCTTGGAACGATGCCAGCGGAGAACTGAGCCTGAATCTCGGACTCATCGACAAAACCATGAGGCCTATCGATGAATCTGCCATCGTTTCGCCTCAAGTACCTCCACTTGAACAAAAATCAACTGTTAAAATCAACGGTGCTGCTTTGGCAACAGCCTTGCAAGCCGCTCGCCAAGTAGGAGATTTGGTGTCCTTTAGTTTGGATTCAGACCATTTTACTATTCACGTTCAAGGAAATTCAGATTCGGTGACGGTTAAATTTGGCAAAGACCAAGTTGAGTCAATCAAATGCGACAATCCAATCCGAAGTCAATATTCCTTGACATACTTAGTACCGCTCGCCAAAGTGTTCAAAACCATTGAGTCGGTTCACATTGGTTTTGGAGATAGTTACCCTCTTTCTCTTCAATTTACATTCCAAGACGGTGCAGGTGAGGTCCAATATTTCCTTGCACCACGAGTCGAGAATGAATTTTAGTATTCTCTCCACCCATGACTACAATCATTGTTTGCACAGGTCAACATTCTCGTCTCGGGTTCATCCGATGACCTTGTTTGCTCAAGGTAGGCATAGACTTCGGTAAAATCACATTTTGGGCACATGTATGTTCCTTTTGTCAAGATACCCTGAACATTGTCTTCCTCTTTGATAATTTCATATTCTCTTGATTCGGTTTTTGTTTGGCTTGTGACCTTTGACAAATCGATTTCAGATCCATCAGTTCCTTTGACAATGAGTTTTGCAGGACCCTTGTATCCACATTTGTAATTTGTGCAAGATATGTCTCCCGACGGTGTCGGAAATGATAAGGTTCCACATTTTGGACAAAACATTACAGTGAGTTGAAACAAAGTTGTATATCAATATTGTTCATTCTCGACATAAAACGATGGACTCGTGCATCATCATCGGAAGTGTCAAGTCAAAACCATATGTGGCCCAATTATGTGGCTGGTGTACGATTGGCAGGCTGCAGTTGTCATCGACCAAGTAGGTCAAATCATTGATGACATTCAAGTTCAAGGCATACTCAGTACACGAGATATCCTTCAACGCTTGTCCGACCTTCAGAACAACCAACCAACACCTGAAGCACTTGAATTACATCACCGCTTTAGCGATGCACAAATGTGCCAGAAACATGAGCCTAACCTTCCACTATTCGCACTGCCAGAACCAAGTATTGAAAATGTTGAACAATTCGACAAAGCACTCATTTTGCAAACCAAAATGGAAATTGAATTCGGTGCAGGACATCCAGATCGTCGGTTAGAACATCTGGTTCGGTTGTCCGATGAATTACGTTCAAGTCAATTAACACTTGAAAACCGCTGCATTGAGTGGTTTGGGGATATGTTCCCGTACGCCCAACAAAAGCGAGACCGTCACGAGTTCCTAAGAAAGGCTTCTACCCATGAGGAGATGGCAACATTTTGTGAATCAATCGGCATTGAATTACCCCAACACAATATGCCTTCAAAAGAATGGAATTTGATGAGGACTTCCGCTCAACATGTCCTTGATTTAAAGGCTGAAATTGACAGAGTTGAACAAGCCCTAAGGATGCTTTCAAACGAATATTTACCATCTGTATCAGTGCTGCTCGGACCTCTGCTTGCAGCGAGAATGTGTGTCGAAGCTCACGGAAGAGAACGATTGAGCAAATTACCATCAGGCACCATACAAGTGTTGGGGGCCGAAAAGGCATTTTTCCATCATTTGAAAACAGGTTCTCCGCCGCCTAAACACGGGCATATTTTCATGCACCCATGGATTTCACATTCACCAAAATGGGTACGAGGAAAAATATCTCGAATGCTCGCATCAAAGGTGAGTATTGCAGCAAAGATTGACGCTTTTCAAGGCGAGGCTTGGACCGAAAAAGATGTTGAAAAAATTGGAAAACGAGTTGAGGTTTTGCGCTCCGCAAAACGAAAGAAGAACCAAAAGTGATGATGTGCATGTCAAACAATCATCAACCGAAATCAAAGCGATTTTTGATGGAGAAATCCTCAATTTGGACACTTAACGCCACCCCCGGAAAGAGGGTCTACGGCGAGCAATTGAAACGATTCTCTGGCCAAGAATTTCGAAGATGGGACCCCTACCGTTCGAAAATTGCCGCGGCACTTTTGAGAACAAAACAAGAACCAGAAAACCTCCTGCCAAGACCAGGTTCAAACGTCTTGTATCTCGGTGCTGGGCATGGAACAACGATCAGCCATATCCATGATATTGTATGTGGGTCGAAAAACCACTCAAAAGGTCGAATCGTTGGCGTTGATATTTCTCCTCGTTGTATCCGAGATTTACTCCTCTTGGTCGAAAAACGGCCAGGTTTTATTCCAATTTTAGCAGATGCAAGAAAAAATGATTGGCAAAACGCTATGCTTCAGAGGGCTGATTGGCTTTTTCAAGATGTGTCACAAACAGGTCAATTGGACATTTTTTTAGAGACCTGTGGCAACCATCTCAAGTCAGATGCTAAGGCATTGTTTTCTTTCAAAATGGCGAGTGAACGTTGGACAGATGAAGCCATTGCCAATCAACTTGAAACGATGAAAGCAAGAATTGAACATTCAAACTTTGTGTGTGAAGAAGTTCTTGATTTACAAGGATACGAAGACGAACATTTCCTGTTTGTCATTCGGAGTATTGGGTGAAGTGCATGCCCGAATTACCCGAAGTTGAGACTGTAAAACGTGGATTATCGTCTTCACTGCTGGGAAAAAGATTGGTTGAAGTTGTGGTGCGAACAAGTAAATTGAGGTACGATGTCCCATCGACCATTCATGAACTTGTGCAAAGAAAACTTGTCAATATTCGAAGGCGAGCGAAATATCTCTTGCTTGACTTTGAAGGTTCAATGGTCATGCTATCACATCTTGGAATGAGTGGCCGCTATACGATTTTTTCCCCAGATGAGGTCCAAAGAGTCTTTCCTCATACAACAAATGGAGGCCAATTAAGTGCATTTGGAACAACAACCGGATACGAAGGAAAGCACGACCACCTCGAATTCAAATTTGAAGATGGCAGCGTCGCAGTGTACACTGACCCCCGAAGATTTGGCTTTATCGATGTGTTCACCTTGGATCAGGAAGGCGAACACCCAAGACTCGTACAACTTGGTCCTGAACCTTTTGATGATTGGGATGCGAAAGATTTCGCCAGTAAGATCCACAAAAGTCAAAGGTCGATTAAATTACTGCTGCTTGAACAATCAATGGTCGTGGGCGTAGGCAACATTTACGCCTGTGAGGCGTTGCATCGAAGTGGTATTTCGCCTCGAACACTCGGAACTACATTGGTCACTCAAACCGGTAAGCCGACAAAGAAACTCCAAATATTGGTTCATGAGGTTCAAGATGTGCTTAAAGAAGCGATAGATTCAGGAGGCTCGACATTGAATGATTTTTCCAATACGGATGGTTCATTGGGGTATTTTTCACATCAATTTCAAGTCTACGGGCGAGAAGATGAACCTTGTCTTAAACAAGGGTGTTTTGGAATTATTGAACGAATTGTGCAAGGACAAAGGTCGACTTTCCTCTGTCCGCGATGTCAAAAATGATTACAATGCCCACACAACAGAAATCGCAAAGAGCCAGAGAACGCATGCGGTCATTTTGTATATTTGTTGACTATTGTTTTGGATGAATTCAAGAAACGTCGAACCCGTGAGCACAATAGCAACGATGAGATACCAAGTTGTATCGATGATCATGCCTACAAATCCAACAGCGAGTTTACTTTCCAGATTCATGTCGCTTTCAAGCACCTGCGCGAGCACCGCAACAAGAAAAAGAGCGATTTTTGGATTAAAAAACGCTATCGCAAAACCTTCCATCCATCCTTTTTGATTTGATTGAGGCACGTCCGAATCGGACTGGAATGAATCATTTTTCCAAAGTGAGTATCCATAATAGATGAGAAGGAGGGCACCTAAAATCTGTAGGGTTTGAAACACAGAAGGGTGCTCTTCAAGCAAATAAATGAGTCCAAAAACGGCACATAATGCATACAATCCAAAACCAAATCCATGGCCGAGAGCACATGCGATACCTCGTGTTCGACCACCAATGAGCGTATTTCGCAGAACAACGAGTAAACTTGGTCCAGGTGATATTGCACCTAAACAGAACACAGTAGCAGCAGGGAGTAAAATCCCCCATGCGATATCCATGTCCAGTTTAGAAGGTTGGCTTACTTATGGTTGCCGAATCAACCATTTGGAAACAGGTCATACTTGAGATTGATGTTGCTTAGAAGAGGTAAATGGAATATGACAAACCTTGTCCTTTCTTCTCAAGGTATTTTTCACAATTTTTTGATGATTGAATCGCTGCGTTGTGAATTTTTCTGTTCTTCATTACGGTAAAGACAGCCCTCATGAGAGCGTCTCGATTTTTTCCATCACCATACTTTTCGGTCACACTATGACAATCGCCGTAGACCTACTTATATGTTGTTTAATTTGCATCATCGATGCTTCACAACTTTCAAGTGTAGTATTTACACTACCTCAGCACGTTGAATTATGTTCTCGTACACGGCTTTTTTCTTTTGAGGATACACCCGAAATGTGTAATTTCCAATCTTTGCGGAACTTCCGTGCCGTCGGCCCATCATCTTGAGTCCAACCGCCCGGAGTTTAGCAATTTCAAGTCGTTCTCGCTGAGGCGATGAATGGATTTGATGTTTCAAAATATGCAATCCATAATGTATCGCGGTATCTGACTCTTGACGGGATGAGTGTCGTTTCCATCGTTGCAATTTCTTGCCTACACTGCCTTGAACGCCGTCGACAAACCACTGTTCTGAGGGGAGTGTCTGTTGTCGAATGACTTTGAGCGATTTGACATCAACAGCAACAAGCGACGGTAAGACATGATTGTAAGCACCTACGTCGACGGCGACCCAAGCACTTCGACCATCATCAATTGTATGACAGGAAGGAACTATATCTCCTCCCAATCCAAATTTTGTTGTGGTTGAATGTCCAAAAAATATCGTTCTTTTCGAATCAACGACTTTGTCGGATTGATACCATTGCTTTCGAATCCAAAGATGTTCTGCTTCACTTTGTTTGCAAATGGGTACATGGGGGTCGTAGCCTGCGTGGACAAAGCGATAAGCATCGAGTACGATTTCTGTTGGTAACGTATCCAACCATGAAAAATCATCGATCATCTTCGCTTTGGCTTTCCACAAGTCGCCATTTGATTGAACAATGTATGAGCCATAGGTAGATTTTCCACCTCGTTGCATCCAAGGCTTCCAAGCCTCAAATCCACCAGAATCTGTAAGAGATTGGATTGCCATCTGTTCATGATTGCCTTTGATGCAGATAATATTTTGATGGTTTCGAATGAACGAAATGAGTCCAGCGGAATCTGGCCCTCGGTCAATCATGTCACCTAAGCAAAGTACAATATCCTCAGGTTGAAGTTTTAGTCGATGAATAAGTGCTCTAAAGGTTTCAAAATGACCATGTATATCTCCGACAACATACACTTTGTAGTTGGCGTCAAGACAGTTTTGTAACTTAGTTTCAGTGTGAGAGCAGCGAATGCCACGACGATACGACAGGGATTTCTTGAATCCCTTCATGTGCCGTTCTGAACTCATGAATGAACATCGAGTATTCTTGAAAGACTATATGTTCTTCTCAATATTTGCGCATTTGAAGGTCGTTTTTTCAAGTACATTTGTTAAATCAAAAAAACTTGAGTTTAAACGGTGATGCGAGATTGATTAAATGAAGAAAATGGATTCGTTTGGCAAATTTATCCGTTCACATAATTGTGCTCAGTTTGGGGACTTGAGTGAATGGTGGTGGCTTCCTTACGACCAGTTAAACACTGAATTTTTACCCGATAACAAACAGATTGGCGTGCTTTTGATTGAGAGTCTTCACAAAGGTCAATCAAAACCATATCATAAGCAAAAACTATGCCTTGTTCTATCCAACATGAGACATTTTGCCGTAGAACTCATCGAATTAGGATACCATGTGAAGTATGTTTGTACCTCGAAATCCTATGCTGAATATCTTGAATCGATTCGTGACCAGATTTCGGTGCTTCATCTTTGCAGACCGGCTGAATTAACGCTTCGAAAAGAAATCAAACCCCTCATCGAATCGAAATTTATCCACATTCATGCACATCCAGGGTGGCTTACTCAACGAGAATGGTTTGAGTCTTCGGTTGGCTCATCACCACCATTTCGAATGGACCGTTTTTATCAACGCGTTCGCAAAGAATTGAATGTATTAATGGAAAATGGTTCACCTCTTGGTGGAAAATATAGTCACGACGCAGAGAATCGTCTTGCATGGAAAGGTGAGCCGCCCGTACCACCTCTGCCGATTTTTGATTGTGATACTATTGATGACGAGGTCGTTGCTCTCGTCGAACGGAATTTTTCATCACATCCCGGTGTAGCAAGGCTCGACATCCATCCAACGTCAACTCGAGATTTGGATAGAGCCGTACAACATGCGATTGATGTGTTGCCAAACTTTGGCCCTTTTGAGGATGCATTTTCAGAGCAGAGCCGTTCTTTGTTTCATACCAAACTCGCCCCAGTTCTCAATCTTCATCGAATTCTTCCCCGAACAATGATGGATATTGTTTTTCAGCTCGATATGCCCCTTTCCTCAAAAGAAGGCTATTTTCGTCAACTCATTTGGCGAGAATATGTATTTCACATCCATGATGTGACGGATGGTTTTGCCCATCTCGATGTGAAGCAATCGTTGGTGTCAAACCGAACAGCAAGATGGAATGATGCCTCATCGGAGCCTGAATTGCATGCAAATCAATTGCAACAATCACAGCCACTGCCTCAGGCATATTGGGGTAAAAAGAGCTCACTTCGCTGTCTTGATACTGTTGTCGAACAAGTTCTCGATGAAGCCTGGACGCATCATATCCCACGACTCATGGTGCTTTCAAACATCGCAAATTTACTCGATATTCAACCAAGAGAATTGACCGATTGGTTTCATATCGCATTCGTTGATGCCTTTGATTGGGTTGTTGAACCCAATGTTCTCGGAATGGGTACCTTTGCCCTCGGCGATGCTATGATGACCAAACCATATGTCTCAGGCTCTGCTTACATTCATCGAATGGGTGATTCATGTTCCTCCTGTGCTTTCAATCCAAAGAAAGATTGCCCCATCACTCCTCTATATTGGCAATTTTTTGAGCGTCACAAGGACGAATTTTTAGGAAATCATCGACTTGCGATGACGCTCAAAACCTTGGAGCGTAGGTCCCAAGAGCAGAAGGACAAGGATCTGCGAATCTTCAATGAAGTACAATCCCGCTTGAGCCAAGGGCTACCGCTCATTGTGAGCCTTGGTGATGTTCATCACCCTGAGTAGGCTTTGATGTTATTCTGTATCTTCTTCAGAAGATTCTTCGCCAGATGAATACATGTTCATCTCTTCATCCTCAGAACTACCGACCATGCCGTACAAACCCAACACAAGAAGTGCTACACCTGCAATGTAGAAGAGCAGTGTGACGAAGTCGATGGGGTGGTCAAAGTTTGTCCAATATCCAAAGAATTCTTGATTGGTGTAAATTGCTGATTCAAGGCTATCGGCATCGCTGTCCGAAAGTTCTCCAGAGGTTTCGATGATGAACACAGGTTGTAAATCATCCATGGTTGGAGGTGTAGCTTGGTTGCCCATCTCACGTGTGTCGAGGTAGAATGTCGACTTCGAGGTTCCACTGATGATGGCACCGCTCATGTCTTCTGCCTTCACAGTGACATCACTGCCGAAATACACCGGAAGTGCACCTGGAAGTGCATCAAGGAGTGTATCTGTTCCAAGGAGTTTGGCTTGAACTGAACGTGTGGTTGGGTCCATGGATGCTTGACAAGTTGTCACTGGGATGTCTTTGACGGTTTCAGAACCGTCTGTACAAACGAGGTCAACAACACCATATCCAGAGAGGTCAACTTTGTCGCCATCACCTGTGATGAAGCCACCAGTTGCACCTTCGAGAGATTCGGGCGTAAGGATACCTAAAGTTCCTGTTGCCTTTTCCATGTCTCGCCATGAGACATAGGGGCTACCGTCTTGCAAGAGCATTTCACCCTTATCACAATCTGCGTTTTCACCAGTACAAATGGTGTATTGAGTTCCATCACCATTGGCAATACCACCAGAACCGTAGTAGGTTGCATTGGTTTCAAGGCTCATCCAACCCGCACTCATGTCCATTGGGTTGCCTGTTTCAAGGTAAGCGTTGACTGGGTCATGCCATCCGAGAAGCCACTGGTTCATCTCCATAGTGATGTATGGTGTGGTGCCAAAGGAGTCCATCAAGAAGCCTGGAACAAAGTCAGCCATGATGGCATCCATGAGAATTAAACGGACCGCTCTAGCCGCATTGACATCAATTTGGTACAATGCCGCAACAGTTTCATCAGCCCAAGGCATTGGAGTATCTGGTTGCATGGTGAGGAAATTGATAGGCGGTGTTTGTCCAGCCATTTCACCGTAAATGAAGAGCGTAGCACCTGCCTGTGTGGTTAGACCGAGTGGGCCATAGAGGAGGTTTCCCGATTGTTCTGGCGTAAGTTCCACAGGTGCATTGCCGAGCATCATCCACAACCCACCGAGGTTGAGTGAGTACTCAAGGTATGTACCATCGATTGGATTGACATTTCCAAATGAAGTGTTGACAAATTGAGACGCGGTCATTGTGCCAGTTCCACCGAGTAAGACGAGTGGAATGCTCGAAGCATCGGTGAGCCATCCACCAGCCCACATCATGACAGCACCATATTGTGCCTCATCGAGCATGTAGGTTGCCATGGCATCTGCAGGGGTCATGCCCATGAAAGCAGCGAGACCGAAGTCATCACCATCTTCATTGGTGGCAAATAAGCCAAGGGGCATGTCAGTGCCTGTGCCGTTGAGCAGGAGATTCATCGCAATCATGTTGTCAATGGTGATGCCAAGCATGTTGTACAATCGTGCTGCAGCGTTGACGGACATACCGGTGGTGTCCATCATCCATGTTTCATCACCTGCTCCAGCCATGAGAGCACCGCCACCCACTGCAAAACACAAAGCCGCATCTCGAGCGAGCGTCGTATCAATATCTGGCATTGTTTCGGTTGCCATCGCCATAAAGCCCCAAACATTTGCACGTTGCATCGAACCAACATTTGCAAATCCGTTGGCAGCGTCTGCCATGACTTCGTCGTACGTAGCAGTTGGATATGCCTCACAATGTCCAGCGAATGCAAGTGGACCTTGGGTGCTTAGAAGGTTGACAGAGTCGCCAGTTGGCATCATGGCACTGTTGAGTGCGTAAGATAGATTGCCAAATGCAGCACCTCCGAATACAGTTGTGTTGTTTGAAGTTCTTGCTTGAATTTGCATTGTGGTAATATCTGTGTAAGAATAGGTCACATTCTCGTTGTTCATTCCTGACATATTCATCGCAGCGAAGTAGGCATCGAATTGCTGGTAGGCACCATTACCCCATCCTGCTGAGTAAGCTGCATCCATGGCTTCTGAACCATCGCTTGCCGCCATCACTGAATCAATGGAAGCTGCGACCGCTTTTCCTGCTTGCATATTTTCAAGGTCGTTGGCCATGGCTTTTACGGAGAATCCGACCTTGGTAAGGTCCATGATTCCAGCCACAGCAGTACCTGTGGCACCAATGACTTGAGGCATGAAGGCAATGTTGAGGTTGGTGATTTGGGTTGTGCAATCATTTGCAGAATCAGCAGCACACTCGTAGGAAATGACTTCATTGTAGGTGAGTGTTCCAGCGGTTGAGTTGTGCTCAACGACAGTCTTTGTTGATGTGACGTCGTAGGTGAAAGGCCCAAGCATTTCATAGGTTGGGGCAACATCATCCGACATCATGGCGGCTAAATTCGTAATCGAGTAGGCGTAGAAATCTCTCGATTCGGTCGAACTTGCCCAGTCATCTTCGACATTGTCACAGTTACCGTCAGTGCAGGCATCGTCAAGAGGCTTTGTTGCTACATTCTCTTGAACTGCGTCCTCGACGGCACCCGTTGACAATGGGGCAAGAACTGCCATATTGACAACGAGTAATGCTATTCCGATAATTAATCCATTTTTACCTTGCAGGAAAGGGGTCATAAAATCTGTTTCCTCAAGTTTAGGTTTTAATATTTAGCCCATTTTTCACCTTTAGATGTGGTAAAATGAATGATTGAATACAAATCGGCTCACATGTTTCGTCGATATTGTCCACCGACTTGGAAGAGTGCTGTTGTGATTTGACCAAGGCTGGCAACTTTCACGGTCTCCATCAACTCTTCAAACACATTGCCACCACTTCGTGCTACGTGTTGGAGGCGCTTGAGTGCAACATCGGTTGCGTCTCCATGGGTGTTGTGCAAACCATTTGTTCGGTCAAGGCAGGCTTGTTTCTCCTCTGGTGTTGAGCGAGCAAGTTCCATATCAAATTCATCAGCGTTGGATTCATCAAATGCTTGTGCGTTCGGGTTTTGGAAGGTGTTCACACCAATGATTGGTAGCGTTCCATCGTGTTTGAGGTGTTCGTAATACATCGATTCATCTTGAATCTTTCCTCGTTGGTACATCGTTTCCATGGCACCGAGCACACCACCACGGCGGCTGATGGCTTCGAATTCCTCAAGCACAGCCTGTTCGACAAGGTCAGTTAATTCCTCGACGATGAACGAACCTTGCATTGGATTTTCTGTCTTGGTCCAACCACTTTCTTTGTTGACAATGAGTTGAATGGCAAGGGCACGGCGAACGCTTCCTTCCGTTGGGGTGGTGATCGCTTCATCGTAGGCATTGGTGTGAAGGGAATTGGCATTGTCTTGAATGGCGAGCAGTGCTTGAAGCGTGGTTCGAATATCATTGAAATCAATCTCTTGAGCGTGCAAACTTCGGCCACTGGTTTGAATATGATACTTGAGTTTCTGGCTACGCTCGTCTGCACCGTACAACTCTCGCATGGCAACAGCCCAAATTCGACGTGCTACACGACCAATAACGGTGTATTCTGGGTCAAGACCGTTGCTGAAGAAGAACGAAAGATTCGGTGCAAATCTGTTGATGTCCATGCCTCGACTTTTGTAATATTCGACATAGGTGAAGCCATTGGCAAGCGTAAAAGCGAGTTGAGTAATCGGGTTTGCCCCTGCTTCAGCGATGTGATAACCTGAAATCGAAACCGAATAGTGATTCCTCACATTGTGGTCGATGTAGTACTGCTGAACATCTCCCATGAGTTTGAGGGCAAACGGAGTGGAAAAAATGCAGGTGTTCTGTGCTTGGTCCTCCTTGAGAATGTCAGCCTGCACCGTGCCACGAACGGTGGAGAGAGCCATTGCTTTGAGTTCCGCGTACGTTTCAGCATCGACCAATTCATCACCACGGCGACCAACAGTTCCAAGGCCGAACCCGTTGTGTCCATCGGGCAAATCTCCACGATATGCGTCTGTTGGAATATCGAGCGGTGTACCCTGCTGGGCAAGATAACGCTCCACTTGTTGGTCGATTGCGGCGTTGAGGAAAAAGGCGAGAATGATTGGAGCAGGCCCGTTGATGGTCATGCTCACAGAGGTGTTTGGGTCACACAGGTCGAAACCAGAATACAGCCGTTTTGCATCATCGCATGAGGCGATACTGACACCAGAATTGCCAACTTTGCCCCAAATATCAGGGCGCAACGCTGGGTCTCGGCCGTACAGGGTGACCGAATCGAAAGCTGTTGACAGCCTTGCGAAATCTTGTCCTTTGGAGAGATAGTGGAATCGGCGATTGGTTCGCTCAGCCTCACCTTCACCAGCAAACATCCTCGCTGACAATTCATCAGTTCGCTTGAATGGAAAGACACCTGCTGTGTACGGGAAGTGGCCCGGGGCATTTTCTCGACTCATCCATGTATGCAATTCACCATCATCAGCAAAGGTTGGTAACGCTACTCTTGGGATATTGGAATGGGCGAGCGACTCGGTTGTGGTTTGAACGGTAAACGGTTTTCCACGGACGTGGTAGGTGTATTCTCCTGAAGCATACTGTTGAGCGAGGTCTCGAAATGCTTGCAACTCTTTTCTTGCATCTTCAAGTTGGGAAATGAGTTCGTCAATTTGCGCTTGCAAGTCGTCTGCAACACTTCCTTGCCCCCGTTGCCTTGCATGGTTGGCAGCGGTCTCCAAGTGCTGGCAAAGGCGTAATTTCTGAGCCATCTCCTCGTTGTGCTTGTGGTATTCTCGAACAGTTGCCGAAATTTCTGCAAGGTAATTGACACGCTCTGGGGGGATGACACCCTTTGCCCCACCAAATTCATCGGTCGGCGGGGAGGCTACAAAACCAACGAGGTCGGCGACCTTCATCCAAAGTCGGTCAACACCAGCATCGGCGAATTGGCTTGCAATCGTAGCGACCACCGGCAGTTCTTCATCGGAAATGTCGAAAAGATTTCGATTTCGTCGAACCTGTTTTCGAATGGCTCGGAGTGCATCTTCACTCCCTCGCTTCTCAAATTTGTTGAGCACAACAACATCAGCGACATCGAGCATCTCAATTTTTTCAAGTTGGGTGTGGGCACCGAATTCAGCCGTCATGACGTACAGGGAATGGTCAGCAACCGAGGTGATGGCATCGCTACCTTGGCCAATGCCGCTCGTTTCACAAAAGATGAGGTCGAAACCTACCGCCTTTGCTACTTCGATGGCACGGTCGAGATGTTGGCTGATTTCAGAACCCGATCCTCGGGACGCGAGAGAGCGCATGTAGAGGTCGTTGTTTGAAAGCGAATTCATTCGAATTCGGTCACCGAGCAATGCCCCACCAGTTCGCTTTCTCGTTGGGTCAACGCACAAGAGACAGACTCGTTTTCCTGGGTTGTCACGCTGAATTCGGAGCATCAATTCATCGAGAAGGCTTGATTTTCCTGCCCCTCCTGTTCCCGTAAATCCGATGACAGGAACATCGTTTGTCGAAGAGCGACAACGCTCCAACACCTCTCGAAACGAAGCATCATCCATGGATTCGCTTAGAGTGAGAAGAAGTCCAACCTTTGCAGTGTCCATCGCGTTTACAGGACCATCGAGGCTTGCCATTCGGTCTTCACTGATGAGGTCAACTTCCGATGCTTGGCCCATCAAGTGGTGAATCATGCCCATGAGCCCCATGGTTCGTCCATCATCAGGCGAGTAAATTTTTGATATTCCAGCTTGGTGAAGTGTTTTGATTTCTGGAGGGGTAATCGTCCCACCTCCACCTCCAAAGATGCGAATATGGCTGCACCCTGCTTCGTCGAGGAGTTCTCGGATGTAGGTGAAGTATTCCACGTGTCCGCCTTGATACGATGTCAGTGCTACAGCGTGGGCATCCTCTTGAATGGCGCAATCGACCACATCCTTTGCTGAACGGTCATGCCCAAGATGGATGACTTCCGCACCACTTGATTGAATGAGTCGTCGCATGACATTGATGGCTGCATCGTGACCATCGAACAATGAAGCAGCGGTTATGACACGCACAGGACCTGTGGATGTCGAAAAGGTGACATCATCACCCTGCTCATCATCGCTCATGCCCTTCCCATTATGTAATGGTTCATGAAATACACCTTTTCTTCCAATACACAATGTTTGCAATCATGGAGGAAACCCAATCCCAATTTCTTCACGTTTAACAACTTGATACCGCGCCGACAAGATTGGGGGATTCCAATGGTTCGTGAACTCATCCGCATCGAGGGTGTCGACAGAAGTTTTGGGCCAGTCGATGTACTCAAGGACATCACCTTCAATGTCAACGATGGCGACCGAATCGGTATTGTGGGCCACAACGGTGCTGGAAAAACCACATTGCTCAACACCATTAGCGAACAAGCACAAGATGTTGGTGATGTTGAACTTGCCCCTGGTATTCGCCTTGCTTACCTCACACAAATTCGTGATTTAGAATCAACAAAAACCATCGAGGAAGAATTGAGTCGAAAAGGTCGCCAATTCCAAGAACTCGAGGAAGAAATCGCCTCCATCGAAGCACAAATGGTCGACCCTGCATTTTACGAGGGGAATTGGGAGCCTGTGATGGAACGTTATACTGAATTGCAACAAACACTTGCATCGAGCGGTGGAGGAAACGTCGCTGGTATCGCTAAAGGCATTCTTGAACGCCTTGGACTTGACAAGCATCCTATGGAAATGCCTGTCGCACAACTCTCTGGCGGTGAAAAGGCAAAACTTGCTCTTGCTCGCCAACTTGTGGGACTTGCTGGCATTGACGTGATCTTTCTCGACGAACCTACAAATCACCTTGATATTCGAACAACCGAATGGCTTGAAGCCTTTCTTCGAGACTTCAAAGGTGCCCAACTCATCGTTTCCCACGACCGTTATTTCCTTGACCAAGTGTGCACGAGAATCATTGAAATTGACAATTTAAGGGCTTGGCCATGGAAGGGCAACTACTCCCAATTCATAGCACAAAAGGCAGCCAGTGAGTCCTCGCTCAATGACCAAATCAAGACCACAGAAAAGAAGATTCAAGCGACACTCGGGGCTCTCCAACAAATGAAGAGGGCAAATAAATACGACAAATCGATATCTGCAAAACATAAAATGGTCGAGCGACTTCAATTAGAACTCAAGGCACTCAAATCAAGAATTCCTAAGAAACGCAAACCCCTCATTATCAAACTCGAAGCCATCGAGAAAGGAAGCATGGATGTGCTCAACATTGAGGGCGGAACCAAAACCTTTGATGGCCTAAAACGTCCAATCCTCAACAATCAACATCTCGAAGTCCGAAAAGGTGACAGAATTGGCATTGTGGGCGGAAACGGCCAAGGTAAAACCACATTGCTCAAACTCATCAACGGTGAAGAAAAACTCACTTCCGGAAAACTCAACCTTGCACCAGGAGCCGTCATTGGTTATTTTCATCAAGACCACGGAACACTTGACTTCTCCCTCAACCCCATCGAACAAATTCAAAAGTTAAGGCCGGACTTTCAGTATGGCGATATTCGTGCTGCCCTCGGCCGATTTCAGTTCAAAAATGATCAAGTTGAAACAAAACTTTCCCAATTGTCTGGGGGCGAACGTGCCCGAGTTGCCCTGCTCAAATTGCTCCTTGAGGAGAATAACTTACTGCTCATGGACGAGCCTACAAACCATTTGGACATGGAATCCAAAGAAACACTCGAAGAAGCCCTCATCAATTACGAAGGATCACTCGTCACGGTCTCTCACGACAGATGGTTCCTCGACCAAGTCGTCAATCGCATTTGGGAACTTGAAAACGGTGTCATTACCGTGTACTACGGCAATTATACGGATTATATTCGAGCCAAAAAAGGCCTACCGCCTCTTGGTGAGGATGAAATTTCAGAAGTTTAAGCCCATTCTTTGAGGAGTTCAAATTTTGTAGCATTCGTTGGTGTACTCTTCGTTTTCCATAACTCCATTCGAGGGTTAGGGGCCGGAGTTTGCAACTGTCCATCGGTGGAAGTCTCATCCCATGTTGTTTTTTCATCCGCAACTGGCCAGTGGAGTACGATGCCATACTCGATACCTGAAAGCATGGATGCACTGTGGATTGGAGCGTTGTGAAGATATCCGAACAATTGCAATCTTGCTTTGTCTTTGGCGGCTTTAGTTGGATTGGAATGCTTAACTTCGATGATAATATCCTTTGTGAATTTATTTTTACCACCTGGTTGTAAAACAAAATCTGCACGTAAATCTTTGAGTGGAAACGATTTGTACAGAACTTCGATTGTGACTTCTGAATGATATTTTAGTTTGGCTCGATTGAGCTCGTAGGCAAAGCATTGTTGGTAAATTTTTTCGATGGAACTTTCTGCTGCAAAATAAAAGCACGTTTTATTGACATCGCATGCCATCTTGAAAATCAAATCACAAATCGCTTCCAAGTCCGTATCCATCGTATCTCTCCCAATCTTGCTCATTGAATTGTTTGAATTTCTTCGTCAAATTTGGACAAGAGATTTCGTAGTTTGACCTTCATGGATGGTGTCATCATGTCGTTGTCCGTTGTCCATTCTTCGTGGTCAAGAATAATGGTTTTTGCAACTTCATATCCTTTCCAATCTGGAGCCTTCATGTTGTTGGTTTGCAATTCACCAAGCAACCAATTTCGTACTTCAGGTTGCTTGCACATGGCCTCGTCCGATGCATCGACCGAAACACCTGCAGACGAAGCGGCACTTCGCAGAGCCTCAAGGTTCGGATGGACAATGAGGAAGGTGTTCTTCATGTTTCGACCATCGAGCACTGCTTGCTCAACAAGGGGCGAAAGTTTGAGGTTCTCTTCGAGTGATGAGGGTGAAACATACTTGCCGTTTTCTAACTTGAATTGAGACTTTACACGGCCCGTGATGGAGAGGTAACCGTCCTTGGTCAACTTTCCAAGGTCACCGGTTCTAAAGGTGCCTGGTTCAACGATGACCTCTTTGGTTGCTTCTTCGTTGTTCCAGTAACCCATCATGACGTTTGGTCCAGTGACGACGATTTCGCCTTCATCTGGTCGGTCTGGGTCATCCCAAGCCGAGGTGTCAATGGTCACTTTCACACCATTTGCGACTCTACCAACGGTGTTGAGTTTACTTGTACCAGGGCCCATCCAACCATTTGCTGAAACGAGAGGAGATGTTTCTGTGAGCCCGTAGCCTTCGTAGCAGTTGAATCCAACCATTTGGATAAAGGAAGCAACATCTGGAGAGAGAGCTGCTGCTCCAGACATACAGAATCGGATGTTTCCACCGAAACGAGCACGGACTTTCTTCCACACGAGTTTGTCCCACAACTTGTCACCGAATCCCTTTGGTGGAACGGCGTCACATTCGACACCAGCATTAGCAATTCGCTTTGCAGCGGATTTCTTTGCGTTGTTGATGAACTTCTTCTTGAGGCCGGTTGCTGCTTCAAACTGACTGTTGACTCTGTCGTAGAATTTGTTCCAAACTCTTGGGACGGCAAGTAACACAGCGGGTTTAATCTCTTGGCATTCATCTGCGATCTTTGTCAAATCTGAGATAAGGTTGATATGAACACCACAACGAATCATCCAATGCAGATCAAATGTTGAACCAAATGAGTGAGCCCAGGGTAAGAAGGCTGCGTTTTTGTCACCGATGTAAATTTTGAAGGCGGATTGAACACAAAGAATGTTTGAAAGTGTGTTCCAATTTGACAACATCACACCCTTCGGATGACCTGTGGTACCGGAGGTGTAAATCAAGGTGTTGAGTGCAAATGGGTCATCAGCGATTTCGAACATGTCAGCATCACGGCCAGCGTTGACGAAATCTTTCCATGCATGGACTGAAATGGCTTCGGGAGGAATTTCGTTTGCTTCTTCATCACCAAGAAGAATGATACCACACCTTGGCCAACCGGATGCCTCTTTGGGCATGTGTGCAACAAGTTTGTCGAGTACTGAGGTGTTCTGAACCGCAAGAATAGCGGGCGTCGAATCACCAAGAATGTAAGCCCATTCTTCGCCGTGTTGGTGCGTATACATCGCAGTATAAGCAGCACCAATGCCGTTTGCTCCGTAGGAGAGGGCAGCCCACTCGACCGAGTTATCGAGGATGATGGCAACTCTGTCGCCGGCTTGAACACCAACGGCTGCTAACTGCTTGCCAACGGCGGTGGCCAGATCGCCAAATTCATTGTAGGAGAGATGTATTCTTGGCATACCCGGACTGGGGATGTATCCAAAACAGTGGTCGTCGCCAAACATACTGACGCTCGTTGCCAACATTTGGTACAAAGTTCGTGGGTCGTCACCTTCCGGTTTCTCCCATTGACGGTCATCCGGTTGTCTTTTCCATGCCATTTTCAGTTCTGTCATGAACACCTGATGTAGTCGGCAACATTTGAATTTCACCCCGAGTTTTTATGAAGGGTTTCGAGAACATTTCTTTTCCAGTCCTCGCCGTTGTTTTGATTTGCAAGCGGACTTGCTGGGCTAGGGTGCCAAACAGATTGAATCAAAATAGAGGTGCCATCGTCTTTTTTACCCGTCCCTTTTTTTGCTTTGAAGACCAACGATGCTCTTCGTTCAGCATATTTTCCTACCCCGATGATTCTTTCGATGCCCAAAATCTCGACGAGGTTCTTGAGGTAAAGGTCACAAGTCTGCATGAGAGTTTCGAGCAATGATTTGGGTAACTGGTCCGGCGTTATGTTTTGGCCACGTTCACCAAGAAGCAAAAGTGGACAGTGATTGACGACAAAGACATGTGAGAAACATGCTTCTGGTGAGCCGTACGTCTCTTTCATAAGATTCCATATTCTTGTTCCTGAGGCCTCTTGACGTTTCAAACTTAATCCTTCGATTTGGCGTTTTGGATGAGCGTTTTTTGGCGTTTGGAGTTGGACCGGTTTGATGTCGAGAAACTCCCGAACGCACTGCGTCGCACCAAATGGAACGCCCGTCTGTGCCATGCCAAACGGGCCGGGGTTCATGCCGAGCAAGATGGTCTTCGCTCCAAGACCAGCCCATTTCGTGAGATATTGTTCATGAAGTGGCCAAGCATAATCCAAAGGATTGGTTGCATGGGCGACAAGTGCATGCTGTTCAAGTGTACTCTGAAGCGCAGAGCATTCATCTCGAAAACGCTTCGTTCGTTCGACCAGAAGGTCTTGAACACTGCCCATGCCAACGCCTAAGGGTTTACCTTGATGTGTTTATTCACTCGAATTTTCGGCGAGATGAGATGACCACACATGCACCAATAATTGATGCAAGTGTAGCGAACATACCGATTGAAGGAAGGCCAGAAATGGATTCCTCCTCTTCATCATCACCAGATTCTTCAACTTCATCGACATCACATGCAGTTCCGATACCATCATCGTCTGCATCGAGTTGATCGGCGTTTGCTACATTTGGACAGTTGTCCAAAACATCAGCAATTCCATCATTATCCGAATCTGTTTCCTCTTCCTCTTGAGTCACACAAAGGCCACTATTACATGAAGCGCCATAGGGGCAAGCATTGCCGCAAGCGCCACAATTTGTAATGTCTGTTGAAATGTCGACACAATTGCCATTGCAATCGATTTGATCATAGGGACACAACAAAATTTCACATCCCTCTTGGTCAACAACTTCACCTGAGGCCGTTTCCGGGCATGAATCGACAATATCATCCACACCATCCCCATCATCATCGGCATCGATTACATCGCACTCTCCATCGCCATCGAAATCAGTTGGCACATCGTTCGCATCTGTAGCATTGGAACCGCAATCCCATTCTTCCCAATCGGAGTACGAATCATTGTCATCATCACTGTCGATAACATCGCATGTACCATCCATGTCGAAGTCAGTTGGTACGCTGTTGTTATCCGAGGCATTGGTGTAACAGTAGTACTCATCTTGATCCGTCCATCCATCGCCATCGGTATCGGTATTCGTGTCGATGACCCCAAAGTTGACGCTTCGCGAGCCGACATAATACCAAGAATTATTGGATTCTAAGATAATCCAAGTTTCAATGTAGAAGTTGTAACTGCCTTCTTGCAGAGGACCAGAGGCTAATTGACTGAAATTGAAATACAATTCATCCCAATCGTTTTGAGCGGTATAACTTGAATTTCCATAGTCTATGATGGTTCCATTAGTTTCTGAGCTGTAGATTGAGATCCACCATTCATTAACGATGGTTGCATTCAACACATTGCAGTAATTTGCAATGTAAGCATACACTTCATCACCGACATAATACACATCACCGTTGTACAATCCGCTAAGGGACAAGTATGCGTAGCTTGCATCATAACCACAACCCATGCCACTATTGTTTTGAGCGACCACAGAGAAGTTTGCGTACTCTTCGCCGAGGTTGTACGTCGTTCCTTGCCACACCATCGTAGCACTTGTTGAGAACGAGTAGTTCCCGACACCAAGATTGGTGAAATTGAGGGGGTGGTAATCAGAAGTGTTGTATGCGGTCCAATTCCAAGAACCATAATCAATGTTTGTTGAGCCAGAGTTCAATTCCCAATTGATGATCATTTGGGCTCCGAGCACATTACAATAGGTTGACATGTATGGGTATGGCATGTAAGTTCCAAGGATGTACTCGTCACCTTCGTAAAGTCCACTCATGTAGAACATAGTATAACTTGCATCGTATCCGCAACCCGAAGGTGCTGTGACATTGAAATGATACGTGTAGGAGTCGAGCAAAACTTGCTGAGTGCTGCTATCAATGTAGGACATTGAGGTCGATACGGTATAATTTCCGATACTCAAGTTACTCATGTAGAAGTAGTGATAATCGTACAGGTTGTACGCAGTCCAACTCCATGATCCATTGTCAAGCTCCAATAACTCTGAATTATTGTTGATCCACTGATAGATTGTGTAATTGACAATCATGGTTTGATTGAGCATGTTACAGTAGGTGTACACGGTAGCATTGAGCGAATCACCTTCGAAGAGGGGATAGTAATTGTTCCATGCTGAGATGTACGCATAACTCTCTTCATAACCGCAACCTGAGTTGTTACTTGAAGAAGATGAAACAGTGAATGAGTCATAATCGTAGTCGAGATATGTCCATCCTTGATTTGTGGTGTTCCAGGTGTACAAAGTAGCATACAGTGTGTACGAACCTGCGCTGATGTTGGTGTAGTTGATGTCGTAGTAATATGTTGAGTATGATGCATTCCATTGGAAAGACCCTGTGGTGAGATTCATGCTGTTGTTGTTGTCCATAATGTACCAGTCAACTCGCATGGTGTTTCCAAGAAGGGCACAATATGTGTCGATGTATGCCTCATAGGTGTCGCCAGCAGTGTATGATGTGTAGTAACTGTTGGGGTCGAGATAGGCATAACTCGAATTATAACCACATCCTGAACTGCTGCTGTTTGATACGGTAAAGTTGTATGAATAGCCATCCAGCCAAGTGAACGTTTGCGAGTTATCGTAGTAATACAATCCAAGATTCACAGTATATGTGCCGTAAACTAGATTTTGGAGGTAATGATAATGTGTTTGCGTTATTGAATACGCCGTCCAATTCCAAGCGCCTGATTGAACGTAGGTACCGTTAGGTGCAGTCACGTTGTATATGACATACATGGTCTGATTGAGCATATTACAATTTGAGTAGACCGATCCGTTGAATGAGTCCCCGACGTAGTACGGCCCGTTGTTGTACCAACCCGAAATATAAGCGTAGGATTCGTTGTATCCACATCCTGTTGAATTATTTCCTGAATTTGCTTCTGTTGTCGATTCTTCCAACATGATTGTTGTTGAATTCATCATACTGGGAGCCATTGAACCCAAAACAAAAACAAGAGTTATCACTAGTGTACGGCCGTTCATAATTCTATTGAGTGCAAAATAGGATATAAAATAATCTCAAATTGTGTCAATTTCTTCATTCGAAAAAATTCGAAAAACTGAGATTCCAATCAATATTCACCGATTTGAACCAATTCTCCGCGACAATTTCTTGTTTTTTTGAGCGTAATTTTGCGCGTTCACTCACAAGCTTCCACGCAGACTTTTTCCCGATTCCTGGTATGGCCTCGAGTTGTTTTTCAGTTACTGAATCTACATCAAGACCGATTTCAACTCCGGTGATTGAACGCTGACCGTGACTTGTGACAATGATGTCCGAGGTCGTTTCCAGAGGTATCTTGTACTCAACTCCAATAAGAATCGGATATGCCCCGATTTGACGGCCAAAAGTTACCCCGGCTTTGCCGTGGCAAGCCAGTTCCCGATGTTCCTCAGTCTCATGAATTGGTAGTCGTGTCCTGCCATCATGACTCTCCCAGTGAACGTCCCGAAGAATTTGACCAATTGGAAACAATTCCTTGAGCAGTGGTTCGTCGAAATTCTCTCGTACATGTGATTTGAAATCAGCGAAGTCATCTTTATCCACAGGTTGAAAACCATCGCCTTCAACTTGACGAATGTTAATTCGGCGAAGCCAGTGACCTTGGCTTCGAATTTCTCGCAGTAAATTGAGATTTAAATCGTAGGATTCCGGTCGCTCGCCATTCAAACCAGCAATAAAATTGAGGCCTGGTAAAAGTTTGGGTAGGCCACGTTGCCCACGCTCTTTACCATATTTATTAATGAGCGAAATTGCAGATTTTAGTTGGTTGGCATCGCAATTTAACCAATTGAGTTCGTGCACATTTGGATCTGCAGATTCAAGACCAAATGACAAGACTGCACCGTCAGAGAGAGTATTGACGAGTGTTTTTGTGATTTCTTCCGAGGGTTCAAGATGTTCTGCAATGATGGAAGGGTTTGCATTATCGGTGTGTAAAATATTGAGGCGTTCATCCTCACGCAAACCGTAGAGAAGTTTAGCAATGGGTTCAGGATTTGGAATTGGATATTCAAGTTCCACAACACCTTCAGCCATGTAGGTGTATGTGTCAGTCATCCCCCCAAGTCGGACATGTTGGACCCCTTGGTCGAGAGCAAGTTTCACTTCACGAATGATGTCATCGGGACGACGCCAAATTGGTACACCCTTTTTTGGCTCAATGCAAAATTTGCAACCATGTTTGTATCGTACACACCCTTGATACACCTCCACCTCGTAAGTTAGAGGGCCTGGTTGCTGAGGTGAACCGAGGTCAGGATGGTGTGTTACCGCCTTTGAGGTGGCACCCAGTTGTGCCCAAATGGTCCATTGTTCAGGTGTTCTTCGTTGATGCTTCATTTCGCCTACTCTAAGATAATGATGAAGGGTCGCATCTGTGTCTTGTACGCACAGGAATAGATTCTTTCGTAACGGTTGCCAACCCTGATGACGCCATCCACGAATGGCCCAGCCTCCAAAAATCATTGGAATGTCACGAGGTGCTTGGGCGATGACCTCATTGACTTCTTTTTGAGAAATTGGTGTGCCTCGTAGATATTTTCCCGGAACAATCGCACCTGCAATGAGTGCAATTCCTTTGCTGGTTGACAAGATTTTTGCTGCTTCATCTTGTTGATTTGATACAATTCTTCGCCATTCATCGATGGTCATGAATCGGTAAGGAAGGGCATGTTGTTCGAGTACACCACACACATATCGAATGTGGAAACCAATGTATGGGGGAACACCAAATGCTGCAGGTTCATCCTCATAGCCATCGATGACGAGCCATTGTCTGGATTCTCCTGAGTCCATGAACAACTCAAGGAGTTTACAATTTCAATCCTTCTTCTCTTTTCGAGGGCGATGTCTTTTTTTCTTTCCGTCTTGCTCTTCTTCAAGCATGGCTCGAAGTTCTCTCGACGATTTATTGGATTTCTTCCCGGTTTGACCTGCGACATCGATGCGAATTTTTCGACCATCGATTTCAGTGTTCGTGATTTGGCCAACCAATTCATCTGCGTTGGTTTCGGATGTTGTTGAGACGAAAGCAAATCCTTTCGGTTTGTTGTCAGGACCAGTCACAATGTTGATGTGTGTTATTTCGGCTTTGTCTTTAAACAATGAACGAATTTGCTCTTCAGTAATTGAAAATGGTAAATTCCCGACATAGAATTTAACCTCAGGTATTGATTTTGGTTTGTCTTTCTTACTTTTGTCATCGGCTAAATTCACACCAAGAATCCGACCTTGCACCTTTTTGGTTTTCATGGCTTGAATGGCTGCTTGAGCCATATCTTTGTGTTCATAAGTGACAAAACCGAATCCGCGGCTGTTGCCAGATTCGTCGGTCATGACGATGCAATCATCCATTTCACCATATTCACCAAAAATTTCACGAAGCCCATTGGTATCGATGTCTCTTGGAATTCCTCCAACGAAAAGTCGGCAGTCTGGGTCTGCTTGTTGCTTTGCTCCACCACCGCCTGAAGAACCGCCTTCGAAAGAAAAATATTCGATTTCTCGACCATCATTTCGAACATCGGCTGCAATTCGAGTTGCACGAGCAGAAGGACCGATGTTTCTAAATTTCTCAGTTGCTTCACTCCAGCGTTTTCCTTTCCTTGAAACTTCATCGATGTCTTCTCGACCAGTGCCCCAACCCACACCAAATTGGTCGGATACTGCACGGAAATCTTTGGTGTTGCAGACGGTGCAAGCAACATTCCAATCGTCATCAAGTTTAATCTTCATGTCACCGCCACATGCACCGCAAATGGTGCTGAGAACACCGAGCTCCGAAGAGGAGCGAAAGTCAATTCTCAACACAGGTTTGGTTTCAATGACCACACCGCGGCAAATATCACGGATATTGAGTGCATCTCGAGTTTGGTGGAGATAACGATCTGTAATATTGGTGACGTGGAATTGAGCAATTAAGTTCTCTGCATCGATTGAACCTCGCTTGCCTTCGATGACAAGTAACGTGGCTTCGCCATTTTTTTCATTGAGGCGACTAATTTCACAAAGGACTTTATCGCCAATTTCCGGTACAGGAGGTTGTTTATTTGCAAGGATACTAATGACCCCGTCGAGGTGTTGAACTTCCCCAAAAATGCTTGCCCTCAGCACACCCTCGTGGGATATAACTCCGTGACCAGCCTCAAATTCACCGTCATTGCACAACTTCGTTCCGGGGGTGACGATGCTCGCCGTCATAATTCTCATTCCTTGGACATGGCCATCGACAGGTCGCACGCCGCTAAACAACCCCACATGTCATTCCTTTTCAAACCCCTTCATTCAATCACAACCGGGCATTTCACATTCATCGTGTCAATGCCCAGCAAGAAATTGATGTGGATTGTTGTCGACTCTGATGATGCTGATATATTGCTGGTAACCGAAATTGGTCGTTGAACAATTTTTGACAAGACCAACCCATGTCTTTTGCTAATGTTTGGATATGCTGTGCTTCAGATGAATGAAGCACATGTACTGAAGATGCCATGCAAGATAGTGCAGTGTTGAAAAACGCTCGATCAGCCATCGACTTTTGAACGCCCCATGGAGGATTCATGATGACCATTTGGATGTTTGATGGTAATACGGTACCTTCATCGATACTTTGGTGAACGATAGTGTATC
Source organism: Candidatus Poseidonia sp. (assembly GCA_030827365.1). Taxonomy (GTDB): domain Archaea; phylum Thermoplasmatota; class Poseidoniia; order Poseidoniales; family Poseidoniaceae; genus Poseidonia. The sequence continues at coordinate 59,367 of JAUREO010000001.1, forward strand.
TTTCACTTGGAATATCCTTCAAGTTGTTGTGAAGAATTTCAATGGCGTTCACATCAGATTCGATAAAAGTCACATGTTCAGCACCTAATAGCAAGCATCCAATGCCGAGAATGCCATTTCCACAACCCAAATCAGCTACAATCACATCATCGATTTGGTATTGCTGCTCGATGACGGTTAACCACCTTGCAGCAAGTGCCCCTTCGGTTTGATATTGCTCAAGAGCAACACTGAGTTGGGGATGTTGCTCAAGACTTGAGAGGTGCATCGCGAGATGCTTCGTTTTCATTCCCTCACCATCGAGGTGGCTGCTGATATTGTTGTTGCATTTGGAATCTTATGTTTTGAATTTGTTGGGCTTCCATGCGTAGCCGTTGGAGAAGGGCTTCACCAGGTTGTTGATTGCCGCAAAATCTGCAGAATCGCGTTCCATCTGGATGTGATTGGCCGCAGTTGATACAAAATGCCATTCTTCTTCCTCCATTTTATGCTTTATTGAATTCCTTTTCAACCTATTGATGTCATGTCGACCAAAATAGACCAAGTATCAAGTTGATTGGCAATCGCACGTTCGTTCAATTCCTCCCAGCGTGGGTCATCCATAAACTCTGAAACATCCGCCCCGGCGTCCATTTTTTCTTGAATAAATGCTCTGAATTCAATTTCAACCTCTGACTGAGGTTCCGCTTCCTCTTCAGGCGCTTCTTCGATAGCAACTTCTTCGACATCGGGTTCCTCGGAATGAACCGATTCTTCGGGAGCCGAGGTTTCTATGTCATCGGTGTATTGATTATTGGGCAGTGGCACATCCTCGACTTCAACGGCAGTTTCTGAAGGAGGTAAAGGAACATGTTCAACCTCTCCAACTTCGACCTCATGTTCCTCAGGTTGAGAATCGATGAATTTAGGTTCTACGACCTCTTCAACAACTGGTTGCTCGATGGTAATATTATCAACTGGTTGCTCAACAACCTGTGGTGCAGGTCGTTGAAGTCGCCCAACTCCAAGCACTTCGGCTTGTTGTCGTGCAAATTCTGCTGCTTGTCTTCGTGGAAGACTTATGAAAGCTTTCCCGGGTAAGGAACTTGTTGGAAATGGTAGAAAGTATTCGTTGATGGGTGCGATATCGGGATGCGAAAAACACATGATTTGTTCTACTTCAAAGGCCCTTTGTGCTGGTGAATCAATCGAAAATGGAAGTGGGCGAACTACGATACTGCTTCGTTTCCATCCCTCGTTTTTGATAAGGTGTTGGACCCATGGACCCAAATCGGTCGTGGCAAGGTCAACGAATTGAAAAGAGGCATCTCGTGGATTCAAACCTTGCTCCTCGAGAAGTTGTGCTTGCTCACGTGGGCGGTGGAAGATAGATACAATCGGTTGTCCATGTTCGACGAGGTCTCCGTGCAATTCCATCATTTTACGGTCCTTTCTCGGGCACAACATAAGAATCCTCATGCGGGTGGCGTTCACATCCCAAATTTCCCCCCATCGTTGTTCAGCCTCTACGAACAGTTGTCCCATGGTAGCATCAGGAATCATCGCAGTTATGCCCATCGTCTCACCTGTATGTTTGACATTGTTTTCCTCTTTAGCCATGAGGGTCAAAAATCATGAACCAAAATACCCCTTCATATGTGCGAATTCCGCCAAGTAAAGGACACCCCCAGCGGCGCCACGGATGAGGTTGTGAGAGTATCCTTTGAATCGAATCGTTTCTTTATCCACCTGAACGATATCACCAATCGTTACTGACATTCCATGACTTCGTCGATATGCCGATTGGTCTGGTCGTGCATTTGAGTTTCCATTTGACCATAAATCTGAGTTCACATCGATGGAATCACGAATGCTCATCAATTTCTCTGGACTTGATGGTAGACCAAGATGTTGCTTGGAATTGAAGTCTTCAATGGATTGCTTGAATTCTTCAATGCTATAGGGTTCTTCAAATTCCACTTGGACTTCAGCGATATGCCCATCTTTTCTTTCCACACGGCTGCATGAAACGCTGATGGGTATGTTTGTGTTTGATAAATATTTGAATTCTTGAATTATTTTTTCCGCCTCACCTGGGATGGTTGGCTCAGCAATCCGTCGCTGCTTTTCAAAGTCTTCTATGAGCCTTCGACCTCCCCCGGATAATGCTTGTTGAGTAAGTACTTTACAATCACGAATTATCGTGGGACGAAGTAAAGGTTGAAGGGCGAAAATAAAACTTAACACGGTGCAATTTGTCGCACAAAAGTGCTTTGAGGATGCATGGAGATCGAATAATTCAGGATTGATTTCTGGAACGATGGTCGGAATATCATCTCTGCATCGATATGAACTTGAGTTTGAAAAAACAGAAATGCCGTTGCGAGTCCAAAGTGGTTCAATATCATGTGCAAATTGCGATGGTAAAGTCGAAATTGCTAATTGAACACCGCTTTTTGCAAGTGAAATGATGGTTTGTTCGTCATCAAGGGATACAACACTATTCTTTGGAATTGTTGGCCGAGGGTACTCGATCCACCAAGGTAATTCTTGAACTGGCGTACCTACCTTTTGCGGGCTGCCTGCAATAAAATCCAGAGAAAAAAAAGGATGGTCTGTGAGCAAAAGTTGGACATATTGAGAGACCATTCCTGTTGAACCCAACAGAACTGTACTCACCTTCGTCATACAAATTTCACCTCGTCCTTCTTTTTCAAAGCGTGTTCTTTTGCGTGGCATCATAAGGCAGAGGGAATATTCGTCGAATAATCAGTTTTTTCAAAATGTGCCAACCATCCGAAGTTGAACCAAGTTTAGCATCACCAATTCTTGGCAAATACTGAACAGGAACATATTTGACACCAAGACCGAGATGGACGCATGTTGCAAACATCTCAGCTTCGAGTTCAAATTCGATACTGTTGAGTTTCATTTTTTCAAGGGCTTTTGATGAAAACATCCAATATCCCGAGCAAAGGTCTTCGCACCGCCGATTGAAGAGGATTGATGCAATCCATGTCAGAATGTGATTTCCGAGCAAATTGAATTTCGTCATTGCATGTGGAGATAATTTTCCGCAGAGCCGATTTCCAATGATGACATCGTGCCTTGAAAGATGTGGAATAAACTCCACCATCTCTTTCGGGTCATATGTTCCATCAGCATCGAGCATCACAATGATGTCGGGATTGTAACTGATCGCTTTTTCAAATCCTTGACGAATGGCCAAACCTTTGCCTTTCCCGACTTGTTTAAACACATCGAAGGAGAGGACTTCAGCTAATTCGCCTGAACCATCATCCGAGTGTCCATCTGCAACAATACACGTGGTTTCAAAACCCATGTGTCGCAATTCTTGCAACGGAAGACGCTCATGAACCCAACGTAATCCATCAGCTTCGTTCAGCGTTGGAAGAAGAACAACTAGGCTCTTCATATGATGCTCTAAGCAAGAATCTCCATTGATACTTTCGCCTCCTCAATTTGTCTCGATTGCCACAAGAGAAATTCCAGTCGAATCAACAATATGTTCTCCTCGACCAGATATACCAGTTGGGTTGATGTACATTGAAGATGAGGTATGTTGCCAATGAATGACAAATTTTTGGACATCCAATTTATGAATACAAATTCGATGGTATCCTGCCGATGAATCAAGGCGATGCGATTCATTGTTCACCAAAATGAAAATCCCTCCTGTTGAACCATGAGTTATGTAAGTTAAACACATGGACTGCGGCTGTTGCGCGATATTTTGCAAATGAATTTCAGCAAACTGACCTTCCTCGATAAATTGAGTTTGACCGTCAAACCCAAGACGATGACCGATACTATGCTGTTCATACCAAATGTCATGTCTTGATTCGCATCCAAAGCAATTCTCAGAACTCACATGAACAATATCCCACTTCATTGCAGTACCTTCGACATTGAATTCCCACAGCCGACTTCCATCGATATTGTCAACCTCGATCCAATATTCTGAGGTTGAAAGATACCATTGCAACATCCCCATTGGTGAAGTTAAGACTGCATCAATACCTAAGTTTGAAATTGTGTCGACATCGTTGAAGCGAATGGCTGTCAAAGCGATTGTATGCGTAGTTGAATCAAATTTTGCAAGCCCAACAGTTGGTTTGCCAAGAAATTCACTTTCATGATCGGTCCATACATATCCCCAAGGAGCATTTTCAGAAAATAGCGAGTCGTAGTGAGTGGAATATCGTTCCATCAATTCAAGATCCGAAGATTGGATTGCTTTGTTTTGTTCAAGAGGAGTTACCTGCAAAACAAGAACTAATGGAAAGATCAACAAGGCAACAAGAATCAAGGATTTCAACCATTTCAATGACTCCTGTTGGAATGTGATGTTGTTGGTTCTAAACGACAGTGCAACGATTCCCGCTAAAGGAATATGGAAAGCATGCAAACTCATAGAATAGAGAATTTGAGATAAAAATCCAAACAGCAGGATTGGAGTAAAGGGACCAATGTATTGAATGATGCTTAGGAGATAGAGCAACAAAAACCAGTGGCTGAACAAGCGTATATCCCTCGTCTTCGAACATTGGAGATAACAATACAATGCTGGAAGGAGAAGCAGGACATTAAACATGAGAAATGGTACTCCACCCTGCCAACCGTATTCTTGCTCAATCCAATGGTCTGTCGAAACATTGAACACTCGAACCACGGATTCGAATCCAAGAAACAAAAGCACCATGATGAAGACGAATCGTGAATTCATTTGTGGAGCATGGTTGGGGCTCTCATCTCTTAATGATTGAAGGAGGATTGCAAAATAAAATATGAAAAGATAAAGAAATCCAGTGGGGTGAATAAGTAGGTTTCCGACCAACAAAACAGAACGCGTCAATGTTGTATCCTGTTTACTGAAATAGAGAAAGATAGCCAATGAAATTGGGATAAGACTCGAAACAGTTGGGTATCCGGAATCAAAGAATTTTGCAAAAATTGCAATGCCAACAATCATTGAAACCATCATTTGAAATGATACTTCCCGTTGTTCAAAAGCACCATAAAGGCCGCACAATAAAGCGATGAAGCCTGCGATTCCAATATCGAATGTGGTGTTGAGGTATCCTTGAGCAGTAAAAAATTCAACATGGGTTACGAGGGCAGGAAGTGCTGGAGAGTACCACCAATTGAACTCTGAAAATATGAGGCCTTGGTTGGCGAGACCATATTCAGAAGCAATGATAGCGAATCCAATCCAATCCATGCCGAATGGAATTAGAGTGATGAATCTGTAGAACAAAACGGTACCAACGGTCGTATATAGCGGCAGAGAAGTCCATCGATTTGATTGATTTTTTAATTGTACAAATCGGATTTGCGACCTCTTCCAATTCAACATCGAGTATAGATTTACAACAACGATGATTGAGAGGTAGAGCCATGGTGAACATCCCAAGATGATAACCAAGAGCGCCGACAACATAAATTGAAGAAAGACAGAAATGGCAATGGCTAAGCATACCAGTTGTGTTTTCGTTTTGAATTCATACCTCAATGTCAAGTATATACAAGCTGGTATCAATCCTGCGAGAAGAACAAAAAAGACTCCCCACATACGACATGGGTGACCTTCGAGCCTCTTTTTCTTTCTGTTAAAGCATAAGTAGAACCGACGCACATCAATGTTTGAGCGTGTTTTCGTGTTTCATGCAACTGTACTTCTCGATGAACCCTATTGGGTGTTTGATTTCACGAAACCAAACTCTTCACCTTGGCTACATCATTTCAAATACACGGTTGGAAGATACGATGAGACACGACCTAGCATGTACGAGGCAGCATTGTTTGAAAACAAACGCAATCACCATGTTGGAATCGACATCGGAGCCCCAGTTGGTACGCCAATATACGCCTTTGGAGACGGTGAGATTTTCATGTTCCAAAATAATGCTGAGGAGGGCTCATATGGTCCAACGCTGATCACCAAACACACCCTCTCCTTGCCATCAAAAATAGGTTCAGAAGAAATTGGCGAGGTTCAAACATTCTGGGTTCTTTACGGACACTTGAGCAGTGATGTACTCACCATGTGGACTGCAGGTCAATCCTTTGCAGAGGGGGAGGTTCTCGCGTACATTGGTAATGAGCATGAGAATGGAGGTTGGGCACCCCATGTTCATGTTCAGATTTCTCGAATCGAGCCAAAAGTTTGCGATTTGCCGGGCGTAGTTGCTTTAGAAGATAGAAGTCAAGCACTGTTGGATTTCCCAGACCCAAGGTTGATTCTCGGACCGATTTATTGAACCGATTTGAGGAATTCTTTGAGAGCCCCAATGGGTTGAATCTTATTCGGGTCTTTTCCATGAAGCAGAGATAATGCAATGGAAAGCCAATCCATGATAATGCAATGGTAGAGAAGCGATTCGAATAACGATTGGCCCTCCCCTTGAATTCTCCAAGCAAATTCAGTTGGGCTATGGGCAATGAGCCAATCCGTACGTTGGAGAACTCTTGGATGCATGCCTACCCAAGACAACACGAGGAGGACCTGAGTGTCACTTGTGGGGTCGCTATGTTCGCCAACGCCACCCCAAGCGACAATTTCGTTGTGATTCATTTCGGGGATGAGTCCGATTTTTGCAAATCTTGCTGAATTTTCGTTGAGTTGATTTTTGAAACGAAGGACTGCTGGGCCACATTCTGTTGGTCCAAGAATGGATATAGGCCGCGAGGTCATGGCTGCAGCCAATTGTGCGATGTCACCTTCTGGGTCGAGTGTAAAATCAAAATTTTGTGAAACATCTTCAAGGCGGTCAAAGATTTCATTTAATTCCTGTTCGCTTTTCATGTTCATGATGCCAAGTCGTTGTAAGCATGCATATTGGCGACTAAAAATATGGCCAAATGCGGTGCGAGGAGGCTGTCCGCCAACGGTTGGTACAAGAAAACACGTCGAATATAGTTCAGAAAACCCAGCAAGTTCTCCTCCAGATGCAATCACAATAACCACGCCACCACGTTTGAGAATTTGCTCGGTGGCTGAAACAGTTTCTTCTGTTGTGCCACTATGGCTTGTTGCAAGAACAAGCGATTGGTCAGTCCACCATGAAGGCACATCGTAATCACGATGGACTCGAATTGGAACCGTACCTTCATGGTCTGCAAGAGCAGCCAAGAAATCACCGCTACTTGCTGAACCTCCCATGCCCAAACAAAGAACAGAATTCCATTTCTGCTCTGCGAGTAATGAGTACCATTCATCGTTTGATTGTTGAACAAAGGCAAATCCTTTGCGTAAATCGTCGACGAACGATTGGGTATGACCGATCATTCCCTGTGTGTCAAACTTGTGAGCCAAGTCGACGAGTGTAGCAACAGAAGTTTCTTGCTGGTCAACCATGTGTACGCACCTAGTATTATTGGCTTCCATATTTTATTTTTTCATCAATTCCGAGCCTCGGAAGGGCAATCCACTCCCCTTCTATTTTACACAAGAGAATTCTTGATTGTTGTGCATAGGTGTATGGCAATCGAACCGAACTCATCTGCCAATTTGTTGGGTCAAGGAATTCACCGACCGATGCGTCTTCGGTAAGCAATTCTACTTCGAGGATATCTTTTCGCCTTGCTGATACGTTTGCAGATTCAAGGTCTCGCCATGAGACTCCAGTTTTCTCATGATGACTGACCCGTTGAATAATCGCACCATCCTTCGACCAAGAGGTTGGTCGCCACAGTGCATCTCGGAATGAAATCACATCACCTAAATCATAGCCTGGTTTTCGATAGAGTAAGGTCAAACGAGTGACATCGACTCCATCCCTTTTCCCGACAACAGAATTTGTTTCAACGGCGTGCCCTCCGAATTCAGAGATGAGGTGACGCCCCCAAGAACGCGCTAAACCTTTGCTTCCGAGCACCACATCATAACCCCCCTGTACCGGCCCTTCTTTTGAGATGAAAAACATTGGATCATTCGGCATAGAGTCGAGAACATCATCAAAGGTATCTCGAAGTGCTTTGAATTCCTCCTCATCGAGTCGACGTGCGGAACTACGTAGCTGAACGGTCGCCTCAAAGTAGTTGCCCGCCTTTCTCGTACAGGTTATGCAAACACCATTCGCCATTCTTGCCCTCATGGTGTGTTCTTCTTGATAGAGCAATGAATCAATCACACCTTCCACTTGAATATGAAGCAAGGTATGGCGTTCACTTATTGGTTCAACTTCCATTGCTATGCTCGTTTGTTCTGCTAAATGATGAACTTGGACATGACGTTGAAGCAATTCATCCCACAATTGATCAAACGAAATGTCGGTCCACTTTCCTTCAAGTTCAACAATTCCGCACCGAGCACACCGCACCCAAGGAATATTTTTTGGCACGAGAGCAAGTTTTGTTCTCTTTCTACAACAATCCTCACACAATCGGTCAGTAAAGAGCGGAGGCTCTTGCCCACAAACCAGGCAAAATTCACCACCGAGGACACTTGACATAAAGAACGCCAAAGGTGAGGACCAACCACTTTGATTTGAAGATATAGGATTGTTATTCATTTTCCGAATCTTCTTTGTTTGCATTTTGTTGAGCCAGTGCTTCTTCAATCGATTCAATTTGTAAAATCAATCGGCTATGTCTTGTTGCGACGATATATGTCCAAATTCCGAGGGCAAAAATCATGCCTAAGTATGCGATTGCAAGGTAGGTTATGCTTTCCATGATCATCCATCCATTTCTGATTGTAACACTGCAAGTTTTTGTTCAAGTTGACTTGTTTGTAATGAGAGCAAAACTTGGCCAACGATGGCAATTGAGAATGAAATCGCACCAATGAGGAGAACAAGTCCCATATCAGAATCAAGCGAACTGCCTTCACCTGTGGCGACCACAGGGCCAGGATGTCGAATGGTCCATAATCGTGTAGCGACATATGTGACAGGTACCAGAACAAAACCATAGAGCCCAAAAGTGGAGAATGTATCACGTGATTCAACACTGTCCGGCTGGCTTTGTCTTCCAAGCACGAGATAGACAGCGAGAAGCGTGAGCAGTCCAAATGTGTTCAAGCGTGGGTCAGCCCAGTCCCAAGGTACCCCCCATTCTGCAGCACCCCATATACAACCGGACCAAACGGTCATGAGGCCGGTGACAAGTCCTGCTTCTGCCCCCGCAACATGCAGTTTCCAGCCGAGTTCTGACCTTCGAAAAATCCACAGCGCTGAACCCACGAATAGAATACCAAATGCAAGAAAAGCTGCCCAAGCGGATGGTACATGCCAGTAAAAAATACGTTGTGCACTCGGCGACTCAAATGCATCGATGGAAACTTGAGGGGCCCACAAAAAGCCCAGCCCTAAGGTTGCGGCGACCCCACAATAACCCAAGCCCAAAATGAGTGGGGCTTTGGTGGTCAGCATGATTTGTGGACCATGTCCCCCCTTCTTGAAGATGGTGTCATTGGGACAAGAAATCAAGCAAGAGGGCAAATGGTAAGATGAGAACGGGGGTGAGCAGTCCAATAAAAACTGCATGTGGCCTCGCCAGTTGTTCAACTTGGAGTTGCACCAGTCGCATGATATGGGCGATGATGCCTGCAAGCAGTGAGCCCACCATCACCAATTCGGTTGTTGTTTGGTCAATGCCTGCTAAGATTGAATTTGATAGAAATGTGACGACGACCCCGAGTAAAAAAGGCAACCAAGAAGAATGTGGCGTTCCATAGGATGTCGCTTTCCACCACGACAGGCTTCGTTCTTCTCTCAACATGATGACAAGCCCATCACCACATAATCCAATGGCAAGAGCCGGAGCAAGAATAAACCCAAGGTGGTCAATCGAATTGGTTCCAATAGGTAATGAAAGAATTGCCATGAGAACGCCAAGGGTCATCATGGCTGCAAGACCATTGTGACTCAACCATCGCATTGTTCGGAATTGTTGCCGAAGTCCAAAGCTCGAAGGACGAGTTCTTTTGCATTCTTTTCCAAAAGGCATTTCTTTTTGAGCTGGGGGCTCTAATGCTGTATGTTGTTGTACGGTGTTATTATCAAGCGAATGAATGTGTGTTGCGAGAGACTCGAAAACGCCTTGATGGGAACTCAAAACAATGCCATGACCGTTGTGTTGCAAAGCACGAAGCCACATGGTTAAGGTTTGAATGGAACCTTCATCGAGTCCTGCATCGGGTTCATCAAGAAGAATCATGGTCGGCGATGCTGAAGCAAAAGCAGGTAGAATGGCTGCAAGAATTGCAACTTTTCGTCGCTGACCAGCCGATAGCGTTGCGACCAAATCATGTTTTCTGTGGAGAAGTGAAAAGGCCTCAAGAAATGGTGCTTGGTCAATACTTCGACCATACATGCTGGTTGCAAATTCAAGATGTTCAGCGATAGTTTCTGAACCCATGACGCCATTTGATTGAAGGGCTATGGCGACGTGAATGGTGCTTCTTTTGCGACGACCTTCACCGTCTGCAACCAGTTCCCCACCATGTTGCAAAGTACCTTGTTCGAAAGTCGTCAATCCAGCAAGTGATTCAATGAGTGTGGATTTTCCAGAACCGTTTGTGCCAACAAGGAGGTGAATGTCTTCTTGTTTTACTTCGAAAGACTTGTCTTTCAAAACCAGGTTCATCCCTCGACGCACTGTGACCCTTTGGAGTTGAGCCAATGTGCGAGTCATGGTCAAGCGAAAAGGTCCTTCTAAGTCAATTCTCCGACCATGAGAACAGCGTCAAACCAATAGGTAATCACTTCATCGATGCACCTATGGGCTACCATTTCATGTCCTTTGGTGCAGCGGAATGGGCCATCTTAGGGATGTGGTTCATCGCCATCCTCGCTCCTTTAGGCTTCGCAATCCGACACCAGACTTCTCTTGCTCTCTCACTGACCCTAAGCGTGTTGCTTGGCTCAATTGTTCAACTTCTTTGGTCGATTCTTTACAACTCAGGTCTGTTATCGACTTGGCTTTGGCATGATTTTGTCTTAGTTCCTTCTCGGACAACTGAACCAATGTGGTGGCACACCATTTTCACTTCGGGTTTTTTGCACAGTAACGATGTCATGCACGTGCTCGGAAATACAATCATTCTTGCATTGGTTGGCATACCGCTGGAACAACGGTTAGGCATGAGAAGATATGCATTGGTGTATACTGCAGGTCTCTTTTTTGGTTCAACAGCATGGATGTTGATGAATTTAGATTCGAGCAGGCCTGCATTAGGGGCATCAGGTGCTGCTTTTGGTCTGCTGGGCGCATATCTCGCAGGATGGCCCAAGGACGAGATACCTTTTCCGTTTATTCTCATTCGAAAATGGCCAATTACTTTGATTGCATTGGTGTATTTTGGTTTGGAAATACTTCGAGCATACTCCACCATTGGCCTTCATCAAACCAGCGATGTAGCACACATGGCTCACTTAGGTGGTTTTCTCGGTGCTTACATTTGTTTACCGCTCATTGCAAAAGGTGGGCCTGTACCACTCGGTATTGAAGATGGTGGGCCTTCGCTCATCAATTCAATACAAAGCAAAAACATGGCCATACGATCTAAAATGGTGGACCTATCAACTCTTGAATCCCCATGGGAAGTTGATGGAACCATTCCAAAACATCTTCGTGAGCTATTGTCAAAATTAAAGCAAGAAGGTGATGAAGTTGAAACGAGGTTGGCGTGGATGGAGCAAATATCTTACCTTGCATTTTGCCCAATTTGTGAACAACAAATTGTCATGACAGAACACAGTGATGGTCCAAGGTTGACGTGCATGGAGAATGCATCTCATCTCGACTGGCCAAAGGCAATCGATTGATTTTTCAGAAATTTCCATTCAAAACAAAGATAGAATAAAGGAGGTAAACCATGACATACAGGCAGGAGGGGTGAAATGCAACGTCAACGAAATTCTCGATTGAGCATTCTCATTCTCATGATATTCATCATGGTCTTTTCAACAACACTTTCTCCAATTGTTGCACATCCAATCTCAAATGTTGTGGTAAAAAACAGCGATGAACCGATTCTCATCGAGGGTTTGCCCCCACTAGTGTGCGGTGAAGAACTGTGTCGATTCAATGATCGTTTGATTGAACGAAATGGCATGCCTGCATCCGAAGATGAACTTTGGTGGTTGTCGTACGGTCCAGATTTAGATTGGAATGGGATGGACGATAGATTACAACGTGTTCTTGCGGGAGCGGAGTCGATATCTCCTACCGCCATTATTGGCCCTGATGGCAGAAAAACCGTTGCCATCGTTGTCGATTATGCATGGCATCCAACAAATAAAGAGCATGAAGAACTGCAAGCGATTCTTATCGCCCATGGTTGGGTCGGCGAAGAAGGTGGTGCGTGGTACCAAGCGCTCGATTCATTGGATGCTATCGTTGTTGACAAAGTTCCAGTGTCAGCTCTCATGGATATTTATTCATCCGAAGGGGTTGTCGTCATTGAAATGCAGAACGTCATGGTACCATCCAATGACATCGCTACAAGGGCACTCCGAATGCGTCCATCAGATGTGTACACCGCAACTGCATATGAGCGAGGATATGATGGACAAGGCGTGGTCATTGCTGTCCTTGATACTGGGGTTGATAATGAACACCGTTCATTGAATGATTTTGACGATAAAAATGACGCACCAGATGAAGACCCCACCTCTTACAATGATCAAAAGTGGGTCGCAGGCTACGATGCCACCTCGGCTGCAGCAAACCAGGATGGTTCACAAGACCCAGATGACGGTCAAGGTCATGGGACCCACGTGGCTGGAAGTGCCCTCGGGACTGGGGGTAGTGACCGAACCCATATGGGTACAGCGCCCGGAGCATTCCTTGTGGACATCAAAGTCCTCACCGATTCAGGCGGCACAAATTCACAGGCATCGTTGAACGGAATCCAATGGATGATTAACAATAGAAATACCGATTGGGGTAACAACGCCTCAAGTCGAGGCATTGATGTAGCTTCGATGTCGTTTGGTTCGGTATCATCCCCACTCAATCCCGGCGACGAAGGAGATAATGGTTCAGGTGCTGAGGCACGACTTGTGAATAATGCGACTTCGGCTGGAATTGTTTGCGTAGTTGCAATGGGTAACGATGGTTCTCGTCGAGTACCTTCTCCAGCAAGTGCAGATGGTGCAATATCAGTCGCTGCCGCAAATGATCGAAACAATGTCAATCGAACCAACGACGTTATCGCATCCTATTCAAACTCGGGCCCGAGGATTTCAGATGATGACGATGATGATTGGGACGAACTTAAGCCAGATGTAACATCGTTCGGTACGGGAATTGTTTCCGCATCGGCGGCAACAGGGCCATCTTTGCCTGGCCAATTCAAAACCCTTGCCGATAATGACTACGAGTCCTTGGACGGTACCAGTATGGCCACCCCGCTCGTATCGGGGGTTGTTGCTATTATGTTACAAGCAGACGACTCGTTGACGCCCGAACAAGTCAAGGACATCCTCCGAAACTCATCAGAAATTAAAGGAAGTGCCAGTGAACCATCCATCTCGAATCGGTGGAACGCAAATTGGGGTTTTGGTCTTGTTGATGCCTCTTGTGCCCTTGACCAGGTCTTGAAACGAGTTTGTACATCTCTTGACGATTCAGGCGTGGTCATTGACCCTCCACCAGGCGGTGGTGTTGGTGACCATGTTGACCTCGATGAACCAGAGAACCAAACCTATCACCTTGCTGGCAAATATCTTCGAGTTGCAGGAACCACAGATATTCCAAACGATGTGAATTATGTCCAGGTTCAAGTTCTTCTTGAGCAAGTCAATGATGATGGAGATAAGACCGAACTTATGCCATGGACTGCAGCGACTGGTTCTGTTGATTCATGGTATCTTGATGTCTTGGTCCAAGACGATTGGGCAGACCCAGAAGCCGATTACAATGTCATTTACGCAAGAGCCGTTACCGATGAGGGCGATGCGTCTGCAATCGCATACAAAATTGTCCAATTTGGGAAAATGGATATTACCTTTTCATCACCTCTCGCAGATGCGATATTGTCTGGTATCGTTGAGGTTTCAGGAACTGTAGAAGGAACCGACCATAATCGAATCGAATACAAAGTGGATGGTGGGGATTGGGTCGTTGGAACTACGCTTTCCCCAATGAAAGAGGGACAACAATCATGGTCATTCACGTGGAATTCACAAGAGGTCGAAGATGGAATTCACAAATTAAGTGTCAGAATGGTCAATGATTCCGAAATAAAGACCGATATCGAACGAAGGTCATTTACAATCGATAATTTCCCAGCCGCTCCAGATTTTGAGATTTTTGGAGTACCTGAAATTCACGAGCAAGGCTTACCCGTGTACGAAGCAATCGCAGGCACCTTACTCGAAGTCAAGGTCTCAATTCGTAATATTGGCGATGATGATGGTAAAGAAGTGTATGTTCTTCTCGATGCCCCCGGAACCGTCTCGACATCCTATCCTTCGGATTATGAAGTTGCACTACTTGAAGAAGGCTCAACAGTGTCAATCACACTTCATTGGTGGGCTACTGAAGCGGGAGAGCATTCAGTCAGTATCGAAGTTGACCCGAACAACCAATTCACTGAACCAAATGAAGAGAACAATGTCTACAGTTTTAATTTTAAAATCAATGAACGACCTACTCAACCAGTCTTGCGTTTTCAATCTGGTTCAGTAAGTACAACACCAGTCATACCGACTCCAAACCAACCGTTCAAAATCAATGTGCGAGTGGATAATTATGGGCAAAATGATGCAACAAACTTGCAACTTGCTCTCGATAGATTCGTTGATGGTATAGGCTGGAATCGTTTGGATTCGAAGGAAATCATCGTCATACCAGGGTCAATTGTTTTCCCAGGTTTTATTGAAGTTGAATTTACCGAGCTTATCCAAGAGGCGGGGCCGCAACAATACCGTGCGACACTTAGTGGCAACGGAGTCGAGGTTGAACATAGCCAATATCGCTTCAACATTTCAGTGTCAGAATACACAGTCAGTGCACTCGTTCGACTCAATCTTGATGCAAATGAAGTTCCAATCGACCTTGTGAGTGTTGAAGATAGATCACTGCTTTTTACGGTTCGAAAAGGTGAACTCCATGTAAGAGTTTATGGAAAAACCAATCAATTGATCTCCGACATTTTGCTTGAAGGAAACTGGGATGGCGAACTTGCCACACTCGTTCGCGAAGATGACTTAGTTCATGTTGCTTGGACCCGAAAAACCGAAAGTGTTGATGGGTATACGCTGACCAACATTGGTATGACTTCAATTTCAAGTGAAGGAAAAATAACACCAAAACACTATCATTTGCAACCTTTGAAATTATCTGAGGGAAGTTATTGGGGTCTTGCCTTGGATGAATATGACGAACGAGTCGTTCTCGCCGGTTACCACAGAGACATATCTACAGGTGGCTCGTGGCAAGATATTACCTCCATATTTGTACTCGTGAGCGACACACCCGACCGAGGAAATTCTTGGGGGAATGAAGTGGTCGTTCTTGCTGATGTCGACATTCGAAAGAGTGAGGCACAACCACTCGCTATCGCACTTGGTGAAGAATACTTACACATTCTCTACCAACAACGCAGAGATGACATCACGGGCATCGAACGTGTTGGACTCATGTACACACATGGCGAACCAACACAGGCCTCTTGGTCGTTCAAATCTGCTGTTGACGATGAAAGTTACAATGCTGTCATCGATGTTCATGTGGAGGATAAGGAAGATATTCTCATCGCCGCTTGGATGAAAAATACAGGTCGATACACAAAAATTGCGACTGCAGTAACCGACACCAGTTGGTCCATTGACGACCCAACATATGTTTCTGCACCAGGCTCGCAATTTTTGACCATTGGAAAGCACCGCGATGGATATTATGTCCTGTATGATGAAATCAATGTGTTTGGTCCTGTCACTCGTTTTGGTCAATTTGCTGATGACGATGGACAGGCAGTGAATGGGGTATCAAACATCATTGCAAATGGCTATATTCGGGGCTATGGTGTTGAGGAAAATAACGACGGTGTCATGCTTTTGATTTCTACATCAGGCTCGTATGAATTCAAAGACATCATCTCTGGCGAAGATTACGAACAAGGTGAAAAGCTATCAGGTTTGGAACTGCTGCTTGAACCGCTTCCAGGGTCATTTGAAACAAAACTGATTGTAGCATCAACGAGCGTAGTCTTGTTGGCCCTGTTTCTCATCTTCGTTGTCGTTTCTCTCAAGAAAAGTCGTCGAGAGGTAGAATTGGAAATTGCAAAAGCGGCAGAAGACCAAGACAATATTGAACTTATGATACAACCAGAAGAAGACATTGGTCCTTTGCTCGCTATTGATGCGGAAGAAGAAGACCTTGTTGTGTCAACATCTGCACCACTGGTCCAAGAAGATGAAGAGAAGCACTCACTTTCGGAGGAGTTAGAACATAAAATCGAACAAGGTGAAGGTAGTGCAAGAATGGAGAGAAGAATGAAACGCATGAAAGAACGAGAACTTGCTGAGATGTTTGCTAATATGCCTACCCCTAAACTGCCTCTACCAGGTGATGTACCTCCACCTGCGTTTGTTCCTTTACCACAGGCCTCAATGCCCCTTCCTGAATTGTCAAAACAAATGACGTGTTCAAAATGTTCTGCGACGATTAAGGTCAAAGATATCATGCGTGCATCAATCAAATGTCCAATTTGTTCGGCCAATATTGAATCTTGAAGTGATCATATGTGTAGCATCTTTGCATATATTGGCTATCGTAAAGCCCAACCAATCTTGCTTGACGGCATACGAAGAATGGAATACAGAGGTTATGATTCTGCAGGTATCGCAGTCAAAAACCCTGAAATTCAAGTTATCAAATCCGTTGGAAATGTTTCTCAACTTCAAGAAAAAATTACACAGATCTTTGATGGCCAAACTGGAATTGCACATACTCGATGGGCTACACACGGTGGAGTTACCGATGAAAATGCACATCCTCATTTTTCATTCGACCGAAAAGTTGTTTTGGTACACAATGGAATTATTGAAAATTATAAAGCATTAGCAAGGCAACTTCAATCATTAAACATCGAACTCAAATCGCAAACAGATACTGAAATTATTGCCCATCTCATCGCCCTCGAATTAAAATCAGGGAAAAACCCAACTGCATCGGTTCTCAATACCGTAAAGAAACTACGCGGAACATGGGGGATTTGCGTCATGTTTGCAGACCATCAAGAACTCGTATGTGCCCGATTTGGTTCCCCGTTGCTCGTTGGTAAAAATGAAAATGAAATGTTTGTCTCAAGTGACCCCCACGCACTGCATCCCTACACCGACCGCGTTATTTTCCTCGAAGAGGGCCATATTGCCACGCTTACTCAAAACAATGTTGAATTATCCTCTCCTACAAAAAACTCAGTCAAAGCAGAAATTGTAACTTTAGAACAAGATTGGGGCGAAGCAGAATTAGGAGAGTTTGAACATTTCATGCTCAAGGAGATTTACGAGCAACCCGATGCACTCCGTCATTGTGTTTCGGGGCGAATGAGTCTGAATCAAGGCATTGGACGGTTAGGGGGAATGAGGTTAGAGCCTGCTGTGCTACAACAGACACCGCATGTACGATTACTTGGATGTGGAACAGCGTTCCATGCTGCAGAAATCGGAGCTGCATTGGTTGAGCGTTTAGCAAGAATTCCTGCAGTTGCTACTATTTCCAGTGAATTCAAAACCAACGACCCAGTCATTAATCCGAAAGCAATACATCTTGCGATATCTCAATCTGGAGAAACTGCCGATACAATTGCTGCTATTCAAGAAATTCATCTTAAAGGTGCGAAAGCGTACGGTGTGGTCAATGTTGTAGGTTCCACCATTTCACGTCTGTGTGGGCAAGGTGTGTACATTCACTCTGGCCCAGAGCAAGCCGTAGCCTCCACAAAGGCATTCACAAATATGATTGCAGCTTTGACATTGTTTGCGACTCAAATTGGTCGTTCAAGGCACATTTCAAAAGACCAAGGGGTTGATATCCTCAAAGAATTACAACAAATTCCGCACAAAATGGAAGGATATCTTGAGTCTCAAGGCGACATTATGAAAGCAGTTGAGTTACTTAAGGATGCGAAATGTGTGTTGTTTTTGGGACGCGGTATCTCTGCACCAGTCGCCAAAGAAGGAGCACTCAAACTCATGGAAGTTGCCTACATCCCTTGTTTGGCATATCCTGCAGGTGAAATTAAACATGGACCAATTGCTCTGCTTGAGGAAGGTAGTCCTGTCGTCGTCGTAGCACCAAACGACTCACTGCAAGTCAAAGCCCTATCAGCAATTCACGAATGTAGGGCGAGGGGTGCAAAAATAATTTTGATTCATGAAGAAGGTGATTCAATTTCATCTGAAGGTGACATTTCTATTGCCATACCAAAATGCCATGAGCTGCTATCACCTCTGTTGACCGTCATTCCATTACAATTGATTGCTTACCACACTGCTGTTGCGCGAGGTTGCAATGTGGACCGACCACGCAATCTAGCAAAATCAGTCACGGTCGAGTGATCTCATAGAATTGAGAATCGTTGCTCATCGGCTTTCCAAGTGAATGGTTTGTACCCAAGGATATGTCGAGTGTGTCGCATTTTAACGATTCCAATTTTTCTTGAGACTTCATCACCTTGACGTTCCATCACAAGGTGAATCACGCCGTCTGAAAGATAATCCTCCACACCATATTCACCAAATTGTTTATTGTCATCACCAGTCATTTCACAGATAAAGAATGAAGTGAGATTTAATCTTCGAACTGCCTCAAAGAGCCTAAAGATTTCATCTCGTGGGTTCTCCATCTTCGTAAGCGTGAAGAATGCTCCAAGAGAGTCGAATACGAGCAATTCAAAACCAATGGATTGTCGATATGATGTCAATTGTTTGATGAGTTGCCCCATCCAATCTACTCGCTTGCTCATGCCTTGCTCATCGAGTTGAACACGTAGGTCGGCGAGATCAATAATTGCGATTCTGTTACGAACTCGGGCATCTTCGACATTCATACCCATGTTTGCCATATGGGAGCGTAGGGATTCTTTGCCTTGTTCAAGAGTAACATAAATGCCGCTGGTTTCGCCGTAAAGAACAGCGTTGTAGAGCATAGAAAAAGTTAGACTTGATTTCATGGCGCCTGAAGCCCCAGCAACAATACAAATGTGGCCTTGTGGGATTCCACCTTGCATATTTTCATCTAATCCTTCAATGTTCGATGGGATTCTTTCACTATCTGCCACTTGACTCACTACTTTATGGGAATTGTTTGGTTTCTTCAAGTTCTCGTTTGATTTTGATGGATAAAACTACGGCATTTCTTCAATTACGGAGTGCATGGAGGTCGTATTGGCATCCGCCTCGTCAAGGCGAAAAACACTTCTTGAGCAACTTCATTTTGTTGTGGAAACAAAGCCAATGATAGGTATTGATGAAACCCCGCCACCTGGGGTCGAGGTCCGTTTGCAAGTTGAAATGATTTGCCGCAGAAAGGCAGATGGCTACGACTTGGTTCAAAATGAAATTATCATCGTCGCGGATACGATGATTGAGCATCCGCATGACTCAAACAAGAGCATAGGTAAACCAGCAGACTTGAACCATGCAAGAGAAATACTGAGTCTATTGTCTGGGCAAAACCATAAAGTATGGACGACAACGGGAATATTCTCAAAAGGAGAATGGCATATGTTTACCAATGTAGCGGTTGTTTTTATCCCGAATTTGGACGATGAGACGATGCTTCATCTCCTCGATTCTGGTTCATGGATAGGCAAGGCGGGGGCATATGATTTGCATGGTGAAATGCAAAAGTTTGCTTTGCTAAAACTCGGGGAAGAATCGACGGTACTCGGTATTGCTTCGGAAGCCATCGCTTTTCTTCAAAGCATGGATGAAGGCGTCATTTGAGGTGTTAATCCTAATTCATGTTTTGTTGCATCAACCACCACATCTTTGCCAGGTATAAGGAACAATTTATCGTATTGGTCGAGGGCATAAACGCCAATTCCATAGTGGCTTGATCTCGATTTTAACTCACGCTTAAGTGCATCTTGATGTGTTTCCATATGAAGGAGTGAACGCAAATCTAGAATAATAGAGTCGCCTTGAATCACTCTATCAAACATTTCATGGAAGGGGATTCGGAATTTTTCATCAGGGCTCACATATCGAACGGCTTTGTCAGGAATTAGATTTTGATAAGTAAGTGGAATGCCAAGGTCATGAAACGGCTCACCGTCTGATGTGACAGGACCTTTCCAATCGAACGGAATTTCCCTTCGTTGTTGCGGTGTTGCCCTCGGCATCATTTGATTGACAGGTGGTGGGATGTCCAAGTGGTCAGCATCAATCAAGGTCTCATGATTTGATTGCTGAGTCAGAGCCCTTTCTGAGCGTTTTTTCTTTGTAGGTAGCTTGTTTCCATCCGGGTCTGGTAAACCAAAAAATTGCCACAAACTTACCATATTGTTTCCTCAAAAGTCTAGGTCATCTAACAAATCGTGGATAGATGATAACGCAAGTTGAGGTGCAGTATCAAAGGCTTGTGGTTGCATAGGCGGTGCAGGGGTCGAATTTGCGTCCAACCACTGTTGGCCATAGTAATTCCATTGGTCCATCGTCCAACCCTGAGGAAGACCATTAGCCGGTAATGGAGGGCCGCTCGAAACAGGTGCAGTCGCCATCGGATTGGGTGGAATCGAGGTTTGTACAACGTCGAGAGCTGGTAAAGGTTTAGGCTGTGGTTGAGGAGGTGAAGCCTGCAAAGAAGGTAAAGCAGGTAAGGCTGGTAAGGCAGGCAAGGCGGGTAGAGGTTGTTGTTGGAAGACCGGTAGTTCGGCTTGGCCTCCAATCCCGAAGACAGCATCATCGAATTTTGTTTCGTACACATCATCAGAGGCTCTTGGTTTGGTGATGAACATGAATCCGATGAGAAGGACCACGATGATGACGATGGTCATGAGCGTATACGTCATTGTCGGTCCAATGGCTGACTCAATTGATTCAAAGATGCCATCTGGGGGTTGTTCTGTGACTTTGATGGTCATTGATGTTGTTTGGAATTCACCGTCGTCATCGATCACCGTGAGTACAATATCCCATGTACCAGGTGGAAGGTTTGTGAGTTCAATAGATTCAGTTGTAAAATCAACATCACCTGCGTTTTTCCCATCGAGATTTCCATCGAGGTAGCCAACATCCCATGAGTATTGAAGATTTAATTTGTCAGTTTCTGTCTCTCTTGTTCCTGCAGCAGAAAGTATGATGGTATCGCCTTCCATTAAGTCTGTGAGGAGTGATTCTGAGCCTATTACAGGAACAGGTGGCAGATTGAGTACACTGACATTCATCGAAATCGATGCCGAAGCCCCGTCGTTGTCGATCACAGTAGCCGTCACTTTTCGAACACCTTTTGTTCCCCATGATGCGTTGAGATTTTCTCCCTTGACTTCACAGTCGTCATCCATTACACCGTTGTTATCGAGGTCAACACTCGAGTCGAGGTCCCAGCACACGACAAGACTTTCCAAATCGGACGGCGTATCATCGATATCAACGGACAAATATAGTGGGTCATCTTCGAAGAGTGGAACATCTCCAAAGAATCCGGATATGGTGGGTGCTACATTGTTGACCATCACAGTACCATAGCGAAGTTCAGAAGATGCTCCATCATCATCCACGGCTCGTACTGAAATGACATGTTTACCAGATATATTCCATGAAATAAGTTGCATCGATTCTGCTCCAGTGGTTGTCAATGTCCAGTTGGCGTTTTTGTTTGATGGGTGCCATTCAATGAGAAGTGTTGGCTCATCGCTGATTGAATCATCAGCAAGGACATTGAGGAATCCGACCTCATCTTCGTTGACAACCCATACACCATCACCGTTGACCAATGCTGGCTCTCCGGCGAGAATGAGTTGGGGTTGGCCAATCGTTGGAGCTATGTTGAGAACAGTAATGTTGTACTCCACTTCAGTCGTGGCCCCATCATCATCAACGCCAACCGCCTTGACACTCATTGGCCCTTCTTCGAGTGGTGTAAATGTGCATAATCGTTGGGTCATTCCTTCGTCACAATCAAGTCCTGGCCAAGATATTACCACATCTTGCCCTTCTGGAGAAATGGTGTCGTTATCTTCAACTCCGACGGCTTGAATTGTGATTTTTGACTCAACCTCGACCGATGTTGGTCCTGTGAGGTCAAATTCTGGTGGTCGATTGAGGACATTGATGGTGTGATTGAGTTCCGACGTATCCAATTCATTGTCGGTGACAATGAGGTGAACATTCCATTGCCCATCGTCTGACCAGTTGAATTCAGTGATGCAATTTTCAGCATAGATTCGTGTGATGAGACTTGGCTTGTATTCGATTTCAAACATACATTCGATGTTTCCACCGTCTTCGTCAAAACTTGCCGATGCATCAAGGATGATGTTTTGCCATGTGAACATCCCTTCGGTCGAGGTCATGTTGCTCGTGGGTAATCGTCCAAAGAACAGATTAACATTCCCTTGATTGTTTGTTCGGTCGGCATCCTCGGTTACACTTTGTGTAGGGTCGACGACGTAGGAGAATGTTGATGTCCCGACGGCTTGGTCGACTTGGACAGTGTATTCAAGTTCGACTCGGTAGGTCGAATATGGGCCTATGGCGGGTACTGTGGTGCTTGAGCTGGTCGAAAGCACATTTCCATCGAGCAGGAATTGCACTGTTGTTGCGGGGGAAGTAGCAATGCCTCTGTTTTCAATGGGTAAGGAAAAGGTAAGGATATCACCCGGAATTGAATTGAATCCGACTGCTGAATTCAACGTAGTTGTTTCTCCATCCCTCGTTCTTTCAACAATCGTAGCAGATGCTTGTGCAATGAGGTCAACTCCAACGATGGACAGGTCCATGACAACACTCGTCACTCCGATAACCCTTGCAACTGGGTCCCAAACGATGAGACCATTGCTCGAGTAGTCATCACTTGCAGGTGTATCATCGGTAAATTCAGAAGTATCAAGGTCGGTAATCGAAATATTTCCTACGGAATTAGTCGTAGGATTTCGAATGTTTTTATCAATTTCATATCGAACTTGTAGGTTCGTGTTTGCTACGGCATTTCCACCGTTGAGGTATTGAGCAGAGAAACTTGTTTCAATTTCCGGAAGGACTCTTGGATAGGTCATTTGTACATTGATGACTTTGTTTCGAGTGCCTGGGTCAGAGGTTGCCGAAACCCCAGTTGAATCAGCAGGACTGTATGTCTTGAGGAACCAATCGATAGTGAATCCTGCAGTGTTTGACACTCTGTTCCACGCTGGGCCACGCACATTTGGACAGTACCAATTGAATCCTGTGTTAACTCCAGTTCCGTTCCATTCCATAATTTTGAATGAATTTTGACAGCCTTGGTAGGTGGGTGACTTTCCTGCTTCGGATGGGGCTTGATTTTTTGTAATCTGCCAAGAGTAATTTTCCGTAACGGTGTTGTCAAAGCCCGATGGGTCAAAATAATTCGAACTTCCAGAGACATCAGTTTCGGCCTCGATAAGAGAATACCATTGGTTTCCGTTTTGTAAAGGAAAATCGTGAGATTCTTTCGGAGGGGAATAGGTCGTATTGAATTCAAGTGTTGCAATATCTTGTTTCAGCCAGTTTGCTGGAAATCCGAAAATGGAGGGAATAAAATCGACATCGAGTTCAAACACAGTGACAATAGTGGCTAAATCTCGAACCCTGACATAATCTGCACCGTCATAGGCGATGTTGAGTGTGCCTTGATTCCCATCGAGTGTGGCACCATTTGTTCCGGAGGTGAAATCTCCAGTGATCAAAATCTCGTAAACGAGGGTTTGAGTGCCGTCCACATCGACAAATCCAATGGCGTTGACCTCACGAGTCGTGTCTCCGTCGAGGGTATTGATGGATGCGGATACGCCGGATTGTTGAACAAGACTCGAAACATCAAAATCAGTATCATAGACCCAAGTGTCACCAACTCTGTAATTTGGAACATCAACCACAGAATTCGTGCTTCGCCCGGCTTTGAACGAAGCGATGTCGAGGGTCAACCTTTGCTCATGCTCAGCAAACAGTGCTAAACTCGGCAAAATAAAAATGAACAGGAGTATGAGCGAAACTGCTCTTCGGTTCATATTCATGGGATATCATTCAACTACTTGAGTGAATGTGTTGTTGGTTCAATGACCGACTTTTCTCAAAGCAAATCAGCGAGTTCATCTTTGATGATTTCGACTGCTTCAAGAATTTCATCCTTGTGTCTTGCCCCAGTAATCACCATCTTTCCTGAACCGAAGATGAGACAAACAACCTTTGGATAATCAAGTCGATAAATCAAACCTGGGAATTGTTCAGGTTCGTATTCAACTTTGTCGAATGGCAGGTGGAAGGTGAGGTGATTGAGATTGAGTTTGCGAGGTTGTCCTGCAAGTGGTTCCCCTGTAAATTTGTCAGCACCATCGTAATCTTCTGGGTAGTGAAGTGCATAGGTTGCAACCATATTTTGGACTTCGATTTCAACTTGGTCGAGTTCCCAAGTGGTGATTCCTGCCTTGCGTAGGTCTTCGATCATGATTTTGATGCCGTGGTGGATGTTGTCCTCGTCCTTTCCACCTGTACAGACCGCTCGTCCGCTTCGGAACATGAGAATTGCAAGTTTTGGTTCAACAACACGATAAACGACACCAGGGAATTGTTCTGGCTCGTATTCGCAGTTCAGTTGGATTGCGATATCAGGCAAGTCGAGTTCTTCAGCGACTCGTGTACTTGCTACTACATTTACTACAGTTAAGCGTTCTTCATCGGTTGGCATGCATTTCCCACCGGCAACCAGTATATAAAAGGAAACACTTTCTCTATGGAAAAATTATCTTCAAAATCCGAGGATGTTTTCGAATGATTCCAAACGCACACCATCTTTTGAAATCGAGGTGATAAAACTCGTTCCACCTGCAGATTCGATGGCCGAAGCGGTTTGTTCAGGGTGATGTGTAAGAGCGATCATGCATCCCCCACCTCCAGCTCCAGATAATTTTGTTCCAAGGGAAGTGGGAAGGGCAGCACGAATGAGACGTCGTAACTCTGTGCTTGAAACCTGCAATTTTTCAAGGAGGATTTGGTTTTGATTCATCAACCGTCCGACCTCCACAAAATCACCATTTTGCATAGCCTCTAAACCAGCCATCGTAATGGTTCCTATATCATCGATGTAGGATGCGTGTTCATTTGAATTTGAAATGAGTTCGGCAACATGCTTAACTTGTTCCCGCGTTGATGACTTGACGCCCGTTGATCCAATGACGAGGTACAAATCCTCAGGGAATCGAGGTTGAATATGGTTGATATCCCATGAACGAATTTGTTGATTGACCATAAGTTCCCTTGTGTACAAATATTGTTCTTTTCTATTTGTTCCAAGCAAAATAAGTCCGCCATGTGCCGAGGTTGAGGTATCCATTGGCGAAGCCAATCCGCCTTGAGCAAATGCTTCAGCTGCATGAGCCAACAATCCACATTCATCGGTTGATATTGCATCGTGCCCTAACACATTCGGGGGCATCTCATAGTGGTCAAAAGATGAGCGTTCGTATGCTTGTTTTGAATTGTAAAACGAAGACCAACCTTCCAACCAATGACCCTGTTGGTCGGTTCGTCGACCTCTTGCTGCCCTTAAGCAGGCAATCAAAGCGTTGCACATTGCTGCACTTGAACCAAGACCAGATGCTGACGGAATTGTGCTTTGAATCTCGATGGAGAGACGTTGTTCTATCGATGATTTCGGCCAAAGCTTTTGGAGCAGAAAATGAATATGAGGGTGAATTTTTGGTTGAAACTTGCAACCCTCAAGTTGGGTTCGAGAATTGGCTTGTATAGAGACTTGAGTACGTAAATCAAGAGCAACTGCCATAGCAGGCTGTCCATACACTACGGCATGCTCACCAAAGAGAACGCATTTCGCGGGGGCACTTGCCAAAATCATTGGTTGACCCTCCCCCATGGCATGAACATCTGCTGTTTGTTGAAATGTCTTTTGAAACATATTCACAACATATTGACACATCGGTGCATTGAAAGACGGTCTCGTGTTGGCTTACTGTAAGCAACAAAGGTGGAATGGTTAATGGTCGTGCACCCCTTAGAAGTCGAGTATTTTGGTGCGGTTCAAGGATGGTGGTTTCTTATCGTCCTGTTTGGTGCTTCAGGTGGCTTTTTTGGATTTCAAGTAGTAAAAGCAACTCGACTCGTTTTGCTCGGTAAACCAGAAAATCGTTTTGATAATTGGGGCCTGCGAATCAAAGAAGTCATCACCGGATGGTTGGGGCAAAAGAAGGTGCTCAAAGACAGAATTGCTGGCGGCATCCACGTTCTCATGTTTTGGGGATTTTTGATGCTCTGTACCGATATGCTCGACCTTGCAACTGCAAATCGATTTTCGCATGCACTACCCGAATGGTTTCGAAATCCTTGGAACCTCATCGTTGAAATCGGATATCTTTCAGCATTCATTGGCTGTATTTTTGCCTTGATTCGAAGAGTCATCTTTACCCCAGACAAACTCAAAGGCAAATCTCAACTCGAGGGAAATGTCATTTTGTTGCTCATCTTGACCATCACAGCAACGTCCTTTATCATCGAATCCTACGAAGCCACCCTAACGCAAACTTGGGAGCCTATCGGTTACATGGTAAGTCAAGAAATGGAACCAACACAATCCTTGGTGAATACAGCCTACTGGATGCACATGCTTGCGATATCGGTGTTTCTCTTTTTGATCCCTCTTTCAAAGCATATGCATCTGGTCATGGCTTTTCCAAATGTGTTTTTCCATGACCTACGGCCAATGGCAACAATGGAGCCTCTGGCTCGAAACGAAACTGGAAAAGCGATGTCCCTCGATGACCTCGACCTTGAGTCCTTTGGAGCCGTCAACTACAGTGACTTTTCTTGGCGAAGCCTCATCGACGGTTGGGCTTGTACTTCATGTGCCAGATGTCAAGATGTATGCCCCGCCTATGCCAGCGGTAAGGCACTCAATCCAATGCAAATCATCCATGATGTTCGCCATTACGCCAACGACCACTCCTCCACACTCCTCGCAGGTGAAAAACCCGAAGAAGACATCATTGCGAGGTTTGGCGAAGAAGCAATTTGGGCTTGCACCACATGTCATGCTTGTGTTGAAGCCTGTCCAATATACATCGACCATGTTCCGAAACTGACCGATGCTCGTCGACATTTAATGATGGAACGTATGGAATTCGATGAAAAGGTTGAGGACACTATCATGCCACTTATGGCAACCATTGAAAATCTTGAAACCGACTCAAATCCGTACGGCATGCCATCACATGAACGTGGAGACTGGGCAGAAGACCTCGACATTAAGATTGGAGAACCCGCAGAATACATCTACTTCGCTGGATGTGCCGCATCGTTTGATGAACGCAACAAGAAAGTCGCAAGAGATACGATTCAGATTATGAAACAAGCAGGATTGGATGTCGGGATTCTCGGAATGCAAGAAGGCTGCAGCGGGGACCCAGCAAGGCGTGCTGGAAACGAATACCTCTTCCAGATGCTCGCGGAAACAAACCTTGCAACCTTCGAGGAAATTGGAGTGAAGAAAATTGTTGCATCATGTCCACACTGTTTCCATACGCTTGGCAAAGAATACAAGGAATACGGCGGTGAAGATATTGAGGTTATGCACCATTCTCAACTAATTTCTCATTTGCAACATACTGGACAATTACCCGCCCCTCAACACGATGGAACCGTCACCTACCACGACCCATGTTATCTCGGTCGAATAAGTGGAGTCACAAAAGAACCACGACATGCGATCGGAGGCGTCGATGTCGAAGTAGCAAGACACGGAGAACAATCCTTTTGCTGTGGGGCTGGTGGAGCCCAAATGTGGATGGAGGAACATGTCCCTGAAGGCTACGATCGAGTCAACGTCATTCGTTCAAAAGAACTTGCTCAAACCGGTGCCCAAACAGTTGCCGTCGGATGTCCATTCTGTTCAACCATGGTGACCGATGGCTTGAACGCTATTGGCTCGGAAATGGAAGTCAAGGATATCGCTGAACTTGTTTGGGAACAACTCAAAGCCAACGATGCTAAATTGACTGAAGCGAGTGCTAAGAAAGAGATTGCTGAAGCGTGATTGCGAATGCAACATTTGTCCGAGGCTGACAAAGTAACCCTTCTTTCTTGGTATGCGGAGAACCAAAGAACCCTGCCATGGAGGGCGACACGAGATCCTTGGCACATATTGCTCTCCGAAATTCTTCTTCAACAAACCCAAATGTCTCGTGGCCTTGAGTACTGGATGAGCATCATAGAGCGATTTCCAACGATTGTTGATTTGGCAAGTGCTGATATTGAAGACTTGCTGATGTTATGGCAAGGAGCAGGGTATTACGCTCGGGCGAGACGCTTACATGAATGTGCTAAGAAAATTGTTAAGGAATACGGAGGAGTGATTCCATCGACATTTGATGAATTACTTTCTTTGCCTGGTATTGGTCCTTATACGGCGGCAGCAGTTGCAAGCATCGCTTTTGGTCTAACACACGCTTGTGTGGACGGTAACATTCGACGGGTGATGGCGAGATTATGTTCAATTGAAGAACCAACTGAAAAGGAAATCTCGATGTGGGCTGAGCATCAAATTATCAACACACCACCAGGTGATTGGAATCAGGCATTGATGGAACTTGGTGCTATGATTTGTCGTCCCCAAAACCCAGTTTGTGGCTATTGTCCACTCTCAGCGAACTGCCGCGGAAAACAAAACCCAATGCATTATCCGCGCCCGAAGAAAAGAACATCAAAACATGTGAAATTAACGGCGATTCTTGAAATCGATAACGATGGATTTGCAAGATTGTACCCCCGTCCCGCTCAAGGGTTGTTCGGAGGTTTGTATGGTCCAACCCTTCTTGAAGGCAACATCGATGTAGTTGGAGCAGATTTTGCTGGTGTCGTATATCATTCACTGTCGCATCGAGATTTTGAGATTTCAGTGTTCATCAAAAAAACTGCAACCAGTGGTCAACCCATCTCCGCGCATCCTTTATCGAGTATGGACATGAAGATACTTGCACAGGGAGGTGTGTTTGAATGAAACTCCTCATCGTTGACCTGCTTGCAGAGCGTCATGGATTCGGTAAGCAAGGTGTTCGAAACATCTATGATGAACTCCAACCCGACGAACTTTTCCTTTGGTCACCCCATACCGATCAACCTCTCGACTATGGCATCGGAACACGTGTCGATGGACCCGTTGAATGCGATCTGATAGTCATTTCAGGTTCAAGGAAAAATGTCTCGATGTGGGAAGATTGGATGGATGAAGTAGCAAGGCTCATTCGAACCTGTGATGTGCCATTGTATGGCATCTGTTTTGGCCATCAGATTATTGCTGCAACTTTGGGCGGAAAAGTGATTCGAGCAGACAAAGCGAATAAATCGGTTTGTTCCGTCAATGTATCAAATGGAAGAACAATCCACGGTTTATTTTCGCATCAAGACCATGTTGTAGATCCAGGCGAAATGCTCAACATTGGTTCAAGCGAAGCCTGTGGTAGTGTTGTCCATGTGCATCCTATTCGCCCAATCTATTCAGTGCAATTTCATCCTGAAACAGATGAGAAGGTGCTTGCTGAGGCGGTGAAACACGGGGAGATGAAACAAGAGGAAAGGAATGGGTATGTGTTTGAACATCAGGTTTTTTCACTCTCAGAATTCTTTTCGCTCTCTTCATTCCCGAGAGCGTAAATTGAGACAAGCAAACCTGCGACGAGCGCAAATTCCGCTGGTGCAGCGACCATGATGAAGTGTTGGATGCTATCAAGGTAGGCATTTGTATCAAGATGTGAAGAGTAATTGGGTGCAATGAGGAGCGCTCCTGTCATGGCTACGCAACCACCAGCAGAGAAAGACAACCCCTTTCGGAAAAGATTTGACTCGATACCTATGGCTGAACCATAGACCTTGGTCCATAAGATGCTCGAAATGAAGCACAAGCCTGCTGCAACAGTGTGAATTTTGATGTTGGAATGGAGGTCAT
>JAUREO010000020.1:0-29752 GCA_030827365.1 Candidatus Poseidonia sp.
AACGGGGTTTTTCCTGTCACCAAGGCCGATACAACGTGCAAATCTGTCTCTGTGCAAGACGACCTTACCAATTGCACCAGCCATAGTTCGACGGAAGCACTCGCCTTATTGAACAATTTGAACGATTTGAGGGCAGATTTTGAAAACCTGTTCCATGAGGGCTACTCATGGAAGGAGCGGGCCATCGAGCCATTTTGATGGTTGGATTTCTTCTCAGCATGACTTTCGTTATCGGCCACGCTGAAGGACAAGCAATTGATGTTCTTGAGCGACATTCACTGTTTGAAATTCAAGGTTTAGATGGGGCAGAATATAAATTTTCTATGGAACTTGAAAAGGACACGACAACGATTGTTGACATCATTTGCAGTTCCTGTTCAGTTCAAGTTGAAATCAATGGTACAACAACTCAAGGGGCATCGCAAATTCACGAATTATCCGAGGATTCAAGTGGTTTGTTGATTATACAATCAAATGAAAAACAACCAATCATTGTTCAAGTTTTGGTCAATATTCAACATCATGGTCACTCAGTTCGACCAGCTCCGACAGATGAAGTTCAACATGAAATCATGAATGTGTGTGATATTCAAGATACTTGCTTTCAATCATCAGACCAATCCCTTAGGAATATTCAGTATTTCAATCAAGAAGTCGTGAACCTATATGCTGGGAAAACATTTGAAGATTTGAATGATTATTTGATCTTCGAAGTTCAAGAAGGTATGACGATTGAATGGAATTGGCATTTTTTGACTGGAGATATCACTACTTCGGTCTTCTTCCAGGATGAAACAGAAACACAAATCCTCTCTCCAATGACGATTAAACCAAGTCATGACCTTTCCAATTTGGGTTTAGTTCACGAAACAATGTATCTCCAAACACAAGAATCAGGAAGGCTCATTTTAAAATTCCAAGGAACAAATCCTATTGATTATTTTGCGTTTACATTTATTATGTACACAAAAATGGAAGCATCAACGATGCCTTCCGAACTTATTCATCAAAACTCTATCGTGGGTCATGGCCAACAACAAATTGCATTTGATTGGCCATCAGCACACGCCCTTCGCATTCAAAACGGAGCACATGAATTCGACTTTGATATGACATATTTTGCAGGTATCGATATTCAAGAAAATCAAACAACTATTCAGCCTTTTGAGGCCGTCACAGTCTTTCCGTATCCAAACACGACTGCTGGAAAACTGAATTTACAGTCTTTGCAAACATTCTCGTTTCATGTATCGATCATAGATTATACCGATGCAACTGGAATTCGAGATGCTCAAGGGTATCTTCCGAGTGCGAATTTAAGTTCTATCTCATCTGAATGGGTTTTGATACAAATCAATGAAGCATATGCTTCCCAACTGACTCTTTCGGTTTTTGATACAAGCGACACATACTTGTTTTATATCGAAGGATGGGAAGAATCTATTCATTTCATTGAATTCAAAATAGAAGGAAATATTGGCCCTCTGGTTGCCCAAATATGGGATATCGACCAATCAACCTATGAAACAATCAGCACACACAACGGAGTCAAAACTTCTTCAGAAATCAAGGTTGGACAACAAGTTGGAAGAGGGTATCATATTCTACAAGTTCGCCATCAAAACCCACAAAATGCCACACCTACCGAATACGGAGCAAGTGTTCCTTCAATTCATTACACCATTACTTCTACGTACAATCTCATTGATGAAGGAGAAGAACCTTGGTTTCCTCCGGATGACAATGCAAAAATGTGGGGTGAGATCGTACGTTGGTTTCTCGGCTTCGTACTCATTGTTCCAGCCCTCGTTCTTGCAATTTCTTGGAAACGAAACAAACGATTGACCAATGAAATACTTTCAAAAAAAGACCGTCTACGATGGCTCAAAACTCAACTTGATGTAGGTACATCGACAAGGTCAAGCACAAGGAAAACGCTCCTCCGTAGCTTGGCAGCCTTTCAATCTTTGACATGGCATGAAGGAACAACATCGTGGGGGACACCCTCTATTCAACACACTACCGACGGATTAGAGATCATGGTATGGGAATTAGACCAACGACTTTCAAAAGATGGAACTGGAATTCCACTTCTGATAGGCCTCTATGCTAAAGAAGGAACATGGGACCTTGCAGTAATTCGTATCGAAGCACCAGAGGGTGCAGCCTATTCGATCGTAAATTGCACACCCAAATTCCTTTTCCGCGGGGAAGAAGTGTTCATTGACACATTGACAAAAGGTCAACTCACCTATTTGCAAATTGATGTTCAGGGAACAGCAAAACGATTAGAGGTCGAATTAAACGGAAGGCTAGATGGCCAACCTTTTGCTGCTAAAATACCACACTGCATCGAAATGGAAGAGGAATAATTAGATTCTTCTGCGTTCTTCTGAATCCTCAAGAACCCTTTGAATTATGTCTTCAGGACCCAACTCATTGCGTATGATGTTGAGTGATTTTTTTGCGTCTTTGCTTAACTTCTTTGGCATATGTAATTTCAGTAACACGACGACATCACCATTTCGTCCAGTACGGGGATGGGGAAGTCCTCGTTGACGAATCGTAAGTGTTTCACCAGAGTTTGAATGTGGAGGGACTTTAATTTCAAGTCCCTTTCCGTCGATATGGTCCAATTCAATGGTCGTTCCAAGAACAAGGTCAGCATATCCGAGTGGTAGCGACATAATCAAATCTGAGCCATTTCGCTCAAACCATGGGTGTGCCTCGACTTCAATTTCAATGTAAAGGTCCCCTGTTTCACCATTTGGAAAACTCGATGGTTCTCCTTTTCCTTTCATTCGCAAGCGTGTTCCGCTTTCAGCACCCTTGGGCACATGGAATCGAAGTGTTGTTGATTCTAACATACTTCCTTGACCATTGCAGTCATCACAACTTTCGATTGGTGTTGAACCAACGCCCCCGCAGTCTGAACAAGTACGAACTGAAGATTGAACAAATGGCCCAATTTGTTCACGGACTTGAATTTGTCCTTGCCCTCGGCAAGTATTACATGTATCGAGCTCACCATTCTTTGCACCGGTGCCATCACATGAACCACAGGATTGTGGCAAGTCAATTGTGATTTCTTCTTGGCTTCCATGATAAACATCGGTATATTCAACACTGTGCCGTACAAGAATGTCTGAACCTCGACGTTGACGAGACCTTCGTCTTCCACCTCCGAAAATGCTTGAAAAAAAATCTCCACCAAAGAGGTCTTCTAAATTGATGTTAAAACCACCTTCAAATCCAGAAAAGGGGCTTCCGGACGGCCCTGAATGTCCAAAACGATCGTACTGGGCTCGTTTTTGTGGGTCAGAAAGCACCGCATAGGCTTCTTGAATCTCTTTAAATTTAGATTCAGCGTCTTCCTCCGTGCTTCGGTCTGGATGGTATTTTCTGGCTAATCTTCGAAACGAATTTTTCAAGTCTTTGTCCGTAGCATTTCGCTGAACGTCGAGGATTTCATAGTAATCTCGCTTCTCTACCATGGATGCTCCCCGTGATGAGACGACAAAAGCCCCCCTTTGAACATCACGCATTCATTTGGCTACAAATCAATACCGCAAGTTGGACAAAAACGTTCACCGGCTTGATATGGAGAACCACATGCACGACATGCATTTCCACCTTGGGAGGGTGATAGGCTAACCACGGTTTTCTGCCCAGGCATCATCGCCATTGATTCAATACTTTGAGACGAAATTGGAATTTGAACTTCATTACGTTCATTTTGGGAATCAACGGCAATTCCCGATGATGAAATACTATCATCAATGCCACCTGTATCGCTGTAACTCGTGATTCGAATGTTTTCAGCATCACTATCTTGTAACGATTTCATTGGTGCTACAGGTCGTTGAGCAATGACAGGTTTTTGTGAAGCTTGTGCTTCTAACCTTGCAATTCTTTTTTGCTCTCTATCGAGTTTCGAATCCTTACCAAAAAATGAGCCAATGAAATCTAAAACTTGATCCATCAAAGAAATTTGTCGAATTGCACCAACAGTTCCTATATTTATCCCACTCGAATCATCGTTGCCATTGTTCAATCGACCTGTCGCTCTGAGAACTGTTTTTGATTCAGTTAACATAGCCACTTCCACTTTGTCTTCGCTATCCAATTCAATTTCCGTTGGTTCATTTGAGAGTGTGCCGACTCGACCATACATTGCAACGGATTCCATTGAGAGATTTCCACCTAATGCGACATCTTTTTCCCATACACCTTGCTCTTCGGCCTTGTATATTTCTTTCATTTTTTGCATGGCTTTCGACCTATGAAATTCATGGTCTTGAACCAGATTCAATCGTCTTCTTAACACCAAAAACATTGCAATTGCGATTGAGTAGTAGATCACTATTCCAAACCAAGAATATTCAATTGTAGCCTTAAGTGGAGGGATGCTAAGGTGGAGTGAAGAAAAAATGATGAGGGGAAGGAGGCTAACCATGAATTTCGTCGGACCACCTCTCAAAAAATCACCCACTATTTTTTTGTTTCATCCATTTTTATTCAAAGTATGCCTTGGATGCTCTATCATCGGTCATTTGAAAATCGTCCTTTTCGAAGCATGCCATCGAAGAGACCAAGAGTGAAACTTGTGTGTAATATGAACAAACAAAGTGGCCCACCCCATAGCGTTGAAATGCTCCTGGTACGTATAGATTGATTCACGCCTTCTAACGTCAAGACAAGCCCATACATGAACAAAGGAAGTACAGAATAATCATGGTTCATGTAAAACAGCACTGATGTCATCAACATGCCAATGAATGGTAAAAATTCAACAATTTTTATTCTCGAAGGGTATTTTTTGATGACCTTCATTCGCCAAAACCCATATCGATGTCCCATTTTCCACCATTGAACTAAGGTCGAACGCTTTTTCATTTGGACTGTAGGGTTTGGTGCTCGAGCAAGAATGTACCCCGATTGAAGAAGTCGCATTGATAATTCACTATCTTGGCTTGTGATAAACGATTCATCCCAACCCCCAATAATTTCCAAACATTTGCGACGATGCATCACAAAAGCAGGAGTATTTGTTGTTTCAATGTTAGAAAAATTTGCAAATTGGCCACCACTTTGACCAAGCCAAGAATGCAAAGCAGATTCAATCCAAATTGCTCTTCGATTCACAACTTCTTCATCTGGAATCACTTTGATTCCGACGCCTGCAAGATTCGGACCATATTTTGATTCACATTCTTTCCAACTCGCAATTCGTTGTTCAAGGTGTGAGCGTTCAACAAAGCCGTGCCCTATGTGTTCAACCACAAATTTGACCGAATCGGGAAGGTGTTTGAGAGCAATGTTTCGTGCGTGAGGAACCGACCTTTTTGGATTGTCAAGGATAACGATTTGGGGTGAATCTGCCCCTAGGTTTCCAATTAAGTCCTGTAAGATTTCCTTGGTTCTGTCAGTCGACCCTCCATCAACAAAGTACAATGAATACTTGCTTGAATCTAAAGTTTGATTGACCAAGGATGAAAAACATCGCTCGATATTTGATTCTTCATTGTAGAGTGGTACAACAACAGTTATTTCTGGCTGCCCTCCACTCATACCCAATGTTTTCTGTGAATACTTTTGATTCTTATGACAAACATCATCAAACACAACAGATTCTTGAATCGTTTTGATGTGGCCGACATGATGTCGGGACGGCGAATGATCTTATCTGGGATTGGCGAAGGCATCGAAGTGGTGGTAAGTACAGATTCAAAAGGTGCTGAATCTCCAAATAAAATTCAACAAGCCGTTCGGATGATTTTTCCTGATGTTGAATTTTATGAAGCGAGTGAACCGCTTTTTGGTAAAAGTAATACATATCAGTTTACCTGGAACAATGTATCAATGTCAGTTTTTCTTCAAAAAATACACGAACAGCGCATCCTTGATACTGCTCTCGATAGTATGACAAAAGATTTCGAACACCCAACGGCGTCATTTTCCATCTCAAGACAAGCTGCGTCAATGGGAAAAATCTCATTCCCGATACCAGACGATTATCCTCTCGGGGGTTTAATTCATATTCAATTAAAAGGTGAAAACGTCGTAGATTGGATTCAATCTGCAACATGGCATGAAGGAAGAGAACATTTTCCTCGGTTTGCTCATGATGACAATGGTATGACTGATGCAGGAGATTCAAGGGTTTGGTATGATTCGAGATAAATACCTAGCCATATCTCTATCGTGCGGAAGCCAATCAAATTCAACAATTTCATCTAGTGCCACCCAAGTCACCTTTTCGTGTTCTCTAAGTTCGATTTGTTCCATAGATCCTTCAGGTAAGTCCGACTTCACGAGGAAAAGTGAATACCATTTCCCCTTAATTTGATAATCCCAACGCCCAAGTGTTTTTTGGGGTTGAATTTCTAAATTGAGTTCTTCTTTACATTCCCTTTCTATGGCTTGATGTATACTCTCACCCTTTTCGATTTTTCCTCCGGGAAATTCCCATCCAGAGATTGTGGATTCGACCCTGTAGGCGGCAAAGCATTCACCTGAACTTGAAACGACGGCGAGTGCGACAACCGGTATGGTTTTGACATTGATTGCTTCTGCCAACGTTTTAATTACCTCAAAAGTCCGTGAGGTGAGTTCTTCAATTGATAAAATATGTTCAGAGGGAAGATGAATGAATACACAATGTTTTCTTTTTTGTTGGTCATCATAACCAAGAAGTGTTTGTCGAAATGTTTCATTGCAAACAAAAGAACCAGCATCAATTGATTCTATAAGATATTCATCTCGTTGAAACACTTTGTGTAACGGTAAATCAGAATAAATCGAACCTTTACCATCGATGATACTATTCAGAATTTGCCGACCTTCGTTGTCAGGAATTCGCATTTGAAGAGAATCCGTTGCTCTTGTTTCGATTCGAATTTCCTCACATGACTCACATAATCCCAAATGAATGACGATATCGAAATTCTCGCCTTGTTCCATCCTAAAACGAGTATCACTTGCCCCACTTTCTGTTACTGGCAAGATTTTGAATTGCATTTCAATTGAAGATGGAGATTCAAGCAGTTGCAATTGTTCTACGACCATCTGACTTGAATTGGTCAAAGATCGCCCGAATGGTTCAAATCCTGTAACAAGAACCTGAAGTGGCTTCACGGTGTTTGTACAAATGTGAGGATTTTGATACCTTCGGTGTGAATTCATCGGCACATTCACAAAGAAGGAGTGACGTATTACAACCATGAGGAATGAACTCGATGTTGACGAGATGGTCGTACAATATCCCAGTTCCTCAAAGAAACCATTTTTTCAACGTGTCATCGAAACAATGAAACTGATTTTTCATGAAATTACATTCGGAGTCGGAACTTGGGGTGCTATGAGACCGATGGTCTCAGCAGCAATTGCATGCATTCCATTTTTGTTTCTTGGTCAGCATTTTAACAAAGAACACAGAAAGGCACGAGACTGGACCCTCCTTCAAATCCCACTTGCTCTCACCGTTGTATTGTGGATTGGACTCTGGCTCTTTTCAATATTTGACGCATGGAAAACCGCGACTGGTCTTGTTGCACGAGCAAATTAAGGCATCCAAAGTTGGTCTGTGATTGCAATATTTTCATTTTTCAAATCATTCAGGTCTGCAATGTCATCATCATCAAATTCATTCGGCAAATTACCTGTGATGAAATTCATAAGGGAAGTTGATTCAATAGCCCAAAACATAACTGAATTGTCATTATTTGAATGTCCAGGATGGTCAGGATCTTCATGAGGTCTTGGGGATTCATAAACAAGATTGACCAAGCCAAGTAAATGACCAACTTCATGGACAATGACACTGTTTTCGACTTCTTCGGCTGAAGGACGGCCAAAAAATCCTTCGGCTTCTTCGACGCTATCTTTGAAAATCGCAATCGTCGAAGCATCAACAGCTACGCCGAGTACGGATTCGTCTTCGTAGGTGCCTGAGGGAAACAAAATCTGCCACTGAAGGGTGTTTGTATTGTGAGGGTGCCCATCCTTCAGAGCCCATCCCTGTTCTCGAACATCGTCTGCACTCCAAGATTCTAAGTTTGAGGGGAACGTTGTCTCGATATAATCAAATTGAATTCCCGATGGTTTATCACAAACATCAGAAATTCGCTCTTTCAATAGATTGATACTCGAAGTTTCTGGGCGATAACCTGCTTCGTAAACAATTTCAAACTCCAGATTAGTGTGCTTATCTGACCTCAAGCAGGCCATCGATAAAGAGCCAGGGATACCATGATTTTCTTCAAGGAGTACTTCTTTAATTTTTTCAGATAAACATCCTGATGAGAAAGAAGAAAACAGCAAGAGGAGTATGAAGACAACCGACGCCTTTCGCTTCATGAATCGAACGTGGTAATTAGACTTTCAAAAATCTTCGTCACCATGCCTCTGGTATTTCGAGTGGGGAAAATAACTGACCAGGACTTTGAACCTTCGACAATTGAGTCCGAATCAAATGCTCCCATTGTCGTATCATCAGCAAAGCATTGTCCATCTCAATTTCAATTTCAATCAATGTTACACGAATGAGTGTATCGAGAATGTCCATCCGCTGATGGTCAGCTCGTTCAAGCAACTTATCTAAGGAAAATTGTTGAGCAGAATGCCCATCGTCATCCTCAATTTTCCACGGGTATGCAATATTCGCTGGCAATTCTTGACCAGTTGTTGAAGCGAATTCGACAAGGGAAGAAAGCAACTGATTAATGTGCTTCTGGAAGACTAAAGACACTTCAAACAACGGCATTTTTAGTTGATTAAGTAAATTGATAACTCTTTCTTGGAATAGCACCATTCCATCAGACGGTTCTGAAAAATCAACCAAAAGGAGCCCCTCACTTCTTCAAGGAATTGAGGTATTGCCATCCATAGGCGTTCCATTGATCCATAGTCCAACCTTCCGGAAGGCCAGATGGAGGCAAAGGTGGGGCAGCAGGAGTTTGTGGGATTGGCGGAGGCACGCTTGCTTGCGGAGGAGGTATGCTTGCTGTCGTAGGTGGTGGAATCGCAACAATATCAGGTAAAACTTTTCCTCCATCATTCATCGCCTCTTCGACATTTGAAGTTTGATCAGCGTTATCCTCAAATGACTCATTGATGAATCTTCGGCGCATGACCATCGACCACAGTCCAAACGAAATGGAACCTAATGCAATGATAAACAGTACAATGCTAAACGTTCCCTCAGATGCCTGTTGAGATAGTGCTTCTCCATCTCGAATCGTTTGCTCTTTTACAATGAGTGGGTCGACGGTTTTTCGGTCCATCTCTACACCATCAACGAAAACCAACACACGATATTCAATGCTATCACCTGCTTGGACATTTGCAATATCCGATAATGTTGCAGTAAACTCTTGGTTTGTCGTTACATCCAGTACAATTGTATCTGCTTCTGCCCAAAAACCTCCCTCAATGAGCCTCTGCAAAGCGAATTGAACCTGGCCAGTACCACCAGTGTTGATTCCTTTGACAATCATACTCGACATTTGGTCTTGAACTGGACTTGGATTTGACCAACGCAATGTCGAAGTTTCTGCATTCAAGTTAACCTGTGGACCCGTAAGGGCAAGCGGCCAAGATGCGAATGGTTCCATCATAGAATTTCCGTTTGTATCAAATGGATTTCCTGCTTCATCAGAACCAGAAATCCAAACATCGACATTGTAGGATTGCAACAGAGTGGTTGCTCCTGCATCCGTCAAATCAAGGTGGCCTGTCCAGAAAAATTGTTGCCCAAATGGTGTGATGTCAGGGAGTAAGACACTACCTCTCGAGATTTCTGCTTCACCAGCCTTCACCCTGTAATGAAGAACAGCAGGTTTTTCAAAGTCAAAGCCGTTATCGTCTCTCGTTTCTAATTGGACAAGCAGATTGTTTGCATTACCGATTGGAAGTGGCATATTTGGATCAACTCCGCCAAGTGAAATGCTACCTATTGTCGGTCTAGCACTGTCGACAGCAAGACGAACTCGAGGAACGAATGGTGATTGGTCCTCAGCATAGCCCGGTAAATCATCTAACTTCAATCTCAAATCCAAATGTCCAGAACGAACGGATGGAATAAGGAGGTCAAGTGAGAACTCTCCATCTAATCGAGTGGATGTTTCCCAAAGGAACTCAAAGTCGCCGAAGGTGACATCAAATGCTCCTGCAGGGGCTGGAGTTTCGTCCTCTGAAAAGAGTACACGTCCTGAAACTCGTAAGGCTTGGCCGGCTCCGATGATAGTTTCGAAGTTTTCATCGTTGTAATGGTTCACCCCATTACGAAGCTCAACGGCACGGATGTGGCCGCTCTCCGTATCGAATCTGAAATCATTATCCAAGCTCCACCAATCTTCGCCAAGCCCGTATTCTCGTTCATAGCAGGGGGTATCTTCTCCTTCGTTGCATGGCCTATCAGTAATGAGAACCTTTGGGATAAAGAAGGATTCACCGTTCGTATCATACAATTCAGGGAATGTCCATGTCAGTTGGAACCTTGCTTGAATGAGAATCTTGCTCTCGTTGGTTGGGTCAACTTGGACTTCTGAGTAAATGTTCGATACAGCAATATGAGTTGACCCAGAGGTCATTACTGCCCTCGGCAAACCAAATTCGTTTTCTTCCATGCTAATGTAGATGGATGAATCATCGTCATCAAAATCGCCACTTAATGCCAGTTGGATATATTGAATGTCTCTCCATGTGTTTCGATCACTCACGACGAGTTGTGCTGTGTAGAGAATTCCGGGATGGAGCGGCTCCTCATCGTCATGACCAACAATTGTTGAGTTACCAATATCGACACTTGGTTCAAACTCTTGACGGATAAAATAGGTGACTAAGTCTGCATTCCAATCTGGTTGAGTTTCACCCGGTCTAAATCCACAGGCGACACTACTCTGGGGACAAACTGGGCCACCACCCATGGCCACCTGATTGTTTTGACCATCTTTGCCTGAGACAAAGAAGGATACTTTTTGGCCGTGCAATAACATGGAGTCATCAAGAATACCTTCGAAAATATTCAATCCTCCCGGCTTTGTATCGGGAGAACCAATACTCATAAGTTCATACTCGTCAGCATTCGGCATTCCATCAAAATTGTAATCAGTACATCCAATCGCTTCACTTGCTTTACAACCTAACCAGTAATGCAATGAGATGCTTGTGGGTGGGTCGACTGAATCTTGAATCGTGATTGAGATTGGCTTTCCACCCCCCGTTGAAGCATGTTGTTCTGAGCCATCAATTGGTGTAGCAAAAAGGACCAATGGAGAATTGCCATCGAGGATCAGTCGAATAGAGTTGTAAGATGGATTTGCAAAACTCGAACCGTTCGCGAGGTCGGCTGCTTGAACATAGAACACCATGCCGCCTGGATGTGATTCCATTGGTGATGTGAAGGTGAAATTGTATTCTCCGAAGGCAGGATTAACCTCTTCAAGCAAGACCATCGGTTCTCCTATAGGGTCTCCATCGTAGGTTACATTTTGGCCAATAATTCGAATCTTGAACGAGCCCGCCTCTGGCATTAATTGTGAACTTTCAAAGTGAATTCCACCTGTAAATGTAAGGTTGTAACCTCCACGAACCCAGTCAAATGAATATAATTCTCGCCCCGTTTCTTCAAAGACCCTCAAACCATCAAGTTGAATATCATTTTCTATGACAAGGTCCATGTTAGATGTCTTCCACCCACTCACTGCAATACCGAGACTATCTTCAACTGAAATAATAGCTTCTGCGTCAACTTCGTCATCCCAAGACCAATTGACCTTAGTTGGAATGCGAATGACCAACTCACCTTTTGAGTTGATTGATGAAGTACAATTTGCTGTATCGAATTGGATGATACCATCGGCATCTGATATCGTGTTACAAGAGTTACCAAGTTGCCACATGAATGAAGGGTTTGAACCGTGACTGTTCACAATGGCAATCGACGCCTTTGTGACCCTATCCACGTCATCACCATGAGCCACAGTAGCAATCAAATTCCTGTAAATGCCATCTGGGGCGGTTAAACCACCTTCAAACTCAACACCTACGGCTCTGGTTTGCATTTTGTAAGAGACATCAATGTTTGAAATTTTTACTCGGCCTGAAGTTGCGGCTTTGATAGCGATAGGAACGTTGACTGTTCCGTCTCCATTTTCCGGTATAAAATCGTTGAACGCATCGATGAGTGTTGGAGCAACTCGTACTACTGACCCGACTGCTGATGCATCGGTTGCAACAATTGCCGATTCATTGAGGAACAACAATGAACGCCAGTCCCAAGTACCATCGTTTCCTATATCAATTTCGGGCCGGTCAGGATAACCTTCTTCGAAATTAAGTGTGAATTTGTCTATTTTTGGCGTGACCTTTGGATTATTTGTTGTGAGGAAAACAGCCCATTTGAGAGTACTTCCTGCTCCTTCAGTCGAGAAACTCGTTTCTTGGTTGTTCGGTGCTTGAACCCAATTTGAACCATTATCGTTCGACACCATGACGGAAATCGATGTACCCGTAGGTTCAGATGCCAACCAAACAGGTCTGACTTTTCCAACTTTTGTTCCAGTGTTGAAATGAGTACTTGTCCAGTCTCCTGATGTTTGATATTTAGTAGCGTATTCAATTTCAACCCACCATGAGACGGCGGTGGACCCAATCAATTGGGCTTTCCACACAAGTTCTTTTCCAGGATAGGCGAAATGAATTGTCTCGTTACTGATCACTTGTTCCCAGTGAGTTCCATTATCAGCGGATATCCAATAATCAACTCTGTCTCCAATCGATGTAGCAGACCAGTATGATTTCATGTTGGCCGAAAGAATATCTTCGCCGCTATTTATTACTGGACCGTACCAAGTAGTGGTTCCAGGAGAAGGCGTTGTTTCGTATGTCCAACCTGTACCGAATTCTCTGTAATATAATGTAGAACCTGACCAAGTTGAGTAGCCCGAATCTACGGTAACAAATCGCCTACCATCATATTGCAACCCATAACCAAGAGGAGCGACTTGTCGCACACCTTGTTGAGGAACGAGCGATGAAGTTGAACCAGAAATTGCCCATGCTTCGAGTTGGTCTCTATCGTTGTAATATTCGTCTTTTTGACATCGCATGAAAAATGTGGTTTCGTTCACTTCAAGGCCACGAACCAATTGACCCGTTCGGCCACAATCCCAAGATGAACCCGATGATGAAGAGAAGGTGTAAATGGTATCACCGCGTTGATACTGGCCTGTTCCGTCACCACTAAAGGTGTAAGGAACGATTGAGCGTGCAGAGTTGTGAACTATCCAAACAACATCTCGAGAGTGGTCGTAGGCTAACGCAACATAATCTTGCAGTTGAGGAGATACATCATAGGAATCGATACACGTCCAAACATCGTCTCTTGAAACATCCATTTCGATGACTCGGTGGTACATGACAGGTGCAGTAGAGCCGTAGGGGTATTTGTAACCTGATAAAATTCCAAAGAGGCGTTCGTCATCAGTAAGTGTCCAATCCCTAAATCCATACATTCCATAATACGAACTTGAATGCTTTTGTGGAAGTGTACATTGTGCTTTATCGAGAGTAATCGTTGATTCTATCGTTGCGTTGTTGGGATACAGTCTTTTGACAACGTTATGGAACGATGAAGAAGACCATGTGGAGAGGAACAACCAGTCATGATGCTTGAGTATGGCACCCTGTCCTTGAGCCATGAATGTGGTTGAGGTTTTACTCACTTGTTGAGAGAAACGCGATTCTGTTGCGTTTGAAGTATGAGGTTGTCGAAGTGAAAAGGTTCCGTTATCCAACCATGCATTTGAATTTGGGTTTCCAATGGCGTCATTGCCGTGTGGGTCAAA
This sequence comes from Candidatus Poseidonia sp., assembly GCA_030827365.1. Lineage (GTDB taxonomy): Archaea > Thermoplasmatota > Poseidoniia > Poseidoniales > Poseidoniaceae > Poseidonia. Next base: position 13,851 of record JAUREO010000020.1, read on the forward strand.
CAAAAGGCTACGATTATCCATGGCTAATGTCAAATCTCCACTTCGGTCATCAACAAAAGATTCTTGCCCTTTTACCCAATCTTTTCTCAAATCTGTGACAATTTGAGACCAGCCTGTTGCTGAAGCACCCGAAAGGGTGAGGCTCACGTCTGTGACGAGTGCACCTTTTGGAATTTGAATTTCAGCACCTGAATCAGGATTTCCACCTTGATAGAGGGCAATATACTCAGAGGAGCCATCTTTGAACTCGTAGATGTGTCGAGCAACACCAGCCGCTTCTACATCGTCTACGGCATTGGAAAAAAGAGGAGACCAAGGCGTGAAAACCATGATGAATACAAGGAAAAAAGCAACTCGGCCCGACTGAACTCTTCTCATGGCATAGCCCCTCTTATCGATGCACTCAACTCATAGCCTTTGAAGAATACGGTAAGATGTCACTTTTTGAAAATCATGTTTGTCGCGAATCGTAACGAATAGGAGAAGATTGACCTCGAACACCATCTTCTTCATCATCTCTTACTTCAAACCAGTCGACAAGCCAATCGCCATCAGTATCCCAATTCAACGGACTACTACCTTCAGCCAAGTGATCATCATCAAAATCAAGGATATACCATCCAAATTCATGCTCACCAACATTCCTGTCAGGTGCTGTATTGGGTGAGAATTGGTAATAGATTTCCCAAGCATCAGTACGATTTCCAGCAAGTAATACGACATCATCAGACGAATTCAAAGTGAAGAAATCAGCATCATTGTCGTTCACAATATATCCATATTGGAAATCTTGACCAGCATATTTGTCCATTTTCAAATAGTTTAAAATCAATTCATTCGACTGTCCGATGCCCAAAATTGCTTTCCTCAATTGCCACCACTCTGTGACAAGATTTCCATCAACTGTAAGCCCGGATAGTCTCACTGCGTTGGGTGATGAATACTCCTGCAATGTGAATGCATAGAATTCTTGAAAATTCGTGTAGGGCTCGTATGTACACCCAGCTCCAGTACAATCCCAATTTCCATCTTTGTCAGGGTCTTCATTAGCATCATTCGGGTCTGCTGGGTTCAAGGTGAACCATGTATAGTCTAGATTTGGTCGACGAAGTTCTCCCGATTGAGTATCAAGTGACAAAGGCAAACAAGAATTTGTTGCAGTCGTACAGACTCCACCAGTCGCAGGGTCAATCCATTGGACTTCAATTTGGAAAAATGAACTAAAGTTATCGTTCGATTCATTCCATCCCATTTTGTATTCATACCAGTCTGGTAACATATCGCCATCAGAATCGTTATCACTTGGATTGCTGCCGTATTTGAACACCTCACGACCATCGGAATAATTGTAATCTCGGACGTGAGATACAACAACACCATTCTCTACTGTTGTGATAAAGGTTACACTATCTTCATCCGAATCATTGAGGTCTGGCCTGGTTTGGTTCATGTATTCCATCAAATTAGTGAATGGCAAATTTCCGATGCCCGGTTGAATTTGTTGTGAAATTGGAGTAAAGATTCTATTTCGCCATTGCCCCTGAACTGCGGGTTGGTCAAAGGCCGTGCGGTTGTACCATCCATCATGGTCGCCATCATAGTTGACATCAAATGGATTTAGTGGATTTGAAGACCAATGATTGATTGTTGTAATATCATCCATACCGAAAATTGCATAGCAGTACTCCCATCCATCTGGAATTCCGTCACTATCAGAATCAGGATGGGTAGGATCTGTTACCCCTCGAAGTGAACGGTTGAAATTTCCTGCATCAAGTGAGTTGATTTTAGCCATTCGTTCAACAGAATCCGGGCCTTTCGCAATGAAATCTTGGTACAACGCTAATTGTGCTTGGAGCCCTGAATAACCAAGTTCTTCTTGATATGCAAGAATTGCATCTTCACCGAAGTCTATGATGCCGAGTTCTAAGGGAACGGTATCTCTTCGGTCATATTTACCCCACGTCCGTGACTCCCACTCACGTAAATTTGAAAATCGTTCATCGAGAGATATATCTCCATCTCCGTTGCAATCATAACTGTCGTCATCTGAATCGAGATACACATCTCCATCAATGAGTGGGTTCATACTCCATCGATTCTCATCCAAATCCCAAGAGGTGAACCAGTATTCAAATCCGTCAAACATCCCATCACCGTCAGTGTCGCTAGATGTGGGGTCAGTCATACCCTGCAAAACAGAGATGAATGCATTTGGAGGTTCGCCTGATTGCCAAGCGTTGAAATCATCGAGGAGTCGTTTACCTCGGGTGTTTTTGGAGATGAGAATGTTGAAAATCCGTTGTGCTTTTTCTGTGGGTTGTTGCAGATCTCCATCGACATGCAACAATGGTGCGTCGTTTGGATGTTCTATACCATTATCTGGTTGAAGCGTAGCTAATGCAAACTCCTGTTTGTCGATTAAACCATCTTCATCTCCGTCAAAATTTCCGTCATCCGGTACAAGCGGATTGAGTGTCCAAACCTCGGCTGATGTGTTCCATGCAGTGAATAGCAGTTCTAAACCATCGAGCATGCCATCACCATCGGTATCGATATTGTTCGGGTCTGTTGTCATTCCAGATGTATTGCGTATGTTGTCGTCAATGAAACTACCAAATGATGCTGAAGTGGGAATCCCTGGCCATTGTTGAAAGGCAAATGCAGCACCAACTGTGGTGACAAACCATTGGGGGGAGCTTCTATTGTTCTGGATTTCAGAGTACAATGGGTCAATCGAATTATATTCTTCCCAATTGGTCATTCCATCGTCGTCAGCATCTTGCCACCTGTCTTGAGAGTCAAGCGGATTGAGTGTCCACGCGTCATCCAACAAATTCCAACGGGCAAACCAGATCTCCCATCCGTCCGGCATTCCATCAGTATCAGAATCGGCACTCCACGGATTAGCCGCGCCAACACTATACGTGGTTTGTGAGTTATACAACTCACTAAATGCCCTCTCAGCAAATGAGTCTTCTGGTTCGCCGTAATCATAAATAAAATCAAACAAACCTGTTTCAAATTCAAACGGGAATTCTTCTCCATCAAGTGTCCCATTTGCAACGAATAAATCGCTTCTCAAGTGATATTCAAGATAATTTACAAATTGCTCATCAAGGGTGAGAATGCCATCATGATTGATATCATAACCGTCTCCATCTGGATTGCTCAGCACATCGCTACCGTTGAGAGGGTTGACGCCATTATACTCGGGAGACCATGTACATCGGCCATCCGATTCCCATCCATCGGGTAGTGAATCCCCGTCGGAATCGATGGAGTTTGGATCAGCAACACTCCAATTTTCGACTGCTTCGGGCACTTCACCAAAATTCTCAATCAATTCGCCTTCTAGTCCTGCAAGGCGAACTAATGACCATTGATATTCGCACAAGTTTGCAAGACCATCACTATCAGCGTCCCAATTTGCATCTTCTGGCCGATGAGGGTCTAATGTCCAATTATTTCCGCCTGTAAATGTTGAACCAATCCACCTACGATGTTCGATTTCCCAACCATCAGGCATCCCATCTCCATCGGAATCAATGTTGGTGGGGTCTGTTCCGAAATCGATATTCATTTGATTTAGATATGTAGCATTGGCCTGTTGGCCAATTTGAGTGTCACATAGATAGACCATTTGAATTGTGTAATAACACCACAATGTTGATTCTTTGAAGAAGAATCCGTAATATTCAGCACCATCAGATAACCCGTCGCCATCCGTATCGCCATTTTGTGGATTCGTGGAATTAAAACCTCCTAATGTTCGTTGAACATACCTGTATTCATCCAAATTCACCCACAAACGTTCAAGGACACCATCGCCGGAAGCATCGAGGTCAATTCCATCGCCATCAAAATCAAATTGTGCATCCCATGGGTCTGTTGGATCGAGGCCATTTTCAAATTCCCACCCGTCAGGAATACCATCGGCATCTGAATCATTTGATAGAGGATTGATAAGTTTGAGATTTGAAAACTGCCCTGGTGAAGCTGCCGCAAAGACTGAAGTTACTCCATCTTTGCTAACTGGAGCGATGGATACGATTTCACCGGGAATTCTCGTTTGTTCTTGCAATCCGTACACTGCAGAGTAATCACCCGCAATCGCCCATAGCCCCCACTCTGAACCTATGAGGAGTTCATCTCCGGTGGGGTAAATCGAGTGGATGCTATTTGTTTCGCGAACTGTTTTTCCTTCGATACCGGGATGGGCTAATAATCCACTGTGTGTGATTTGTCCGGATTGTGTGTCCAATCGATGTACTCCCGCTGGAGTTCCAAACCACAGCACTTGATGATTGAATGCTGATGACCCATCGAACACCACAGTCCGAATTTCGGCAGGATTTCCTTGTGTTCCAATAATCATTGGACGAATGGAATCGACTTGAGGTCCGAAGTTTGACTGTGTTGGGTCATAATATGCCATCCAGTTTCCTGTGGCTTCATCACGGCCTGTTGCCGTTTCGAAGATAACGAGTCCGACATGCGTAGCAACAGCGAGCATTGATTCCCCGTTTGAATTGATACCATGAGCCACATCATTGACTGTGACATTTCGTTCGAATAACTCTGTGACAATACCGACACCCAATGGATAGGTCGCATCGATATCAAATCCTGAAGTGAGTTCTACGATAATCCCCTCACCACGTGAGCCCAACGCAAGAATGTGGGGGGAACCATCTTGTGAGGCAAGCAATGTAAGAGCATTCATTTCACTTGAAGGAATATGAGTCCATAATTCGAGGGAGGCAAATGTACCATCGGCAAGAAGTGGAATGATGGAGACACCATAACTGGTTGCCATAGCAATGGCAAAAATGACGCCATCATCAGAGACATACACTCCTTCGTTTGCCCTCAAGCCTTGAGGGAACCACTGGTGTTCAGACACATTGGTATCAAGATTGACTGAAGAAATTCCATAGGTGGTGATAATATGAAGAGTGTGTTCATTCACAAGCAACGATTTGATATCATGGTGAATCGATTCAATTCCGCCCATCTCCTCCAACATCAAAGGAAAACGTTGCACAGTTGATTCATTTTTCAAAAATGAAGATTTCAGTCCTGGATAAATGGTATTTCCGTTATCAAAATGGATGTTAAATTCCTGAATATTTGACAATGCCTCACCTACGGCAAGTGCGGTTTGCGTTCGGGACAAGTCGCTGGTAATGATTCCATCTCTATTTCGGTCCCAACCATCATTATCATCGTCAACCAAGGCATTGGTCCGATTGAGTGGGTTAAGCCCGAAGTGGACTTCCCATCCATCGGTCATTCCATCTCCAAATGAGGGGAACAATGGTCGGATAGCAAAACCATCCCAGTGGTATCGGTCTGAATCATCGAGCAATGGGTCTGTGCCCAACCACATATCGTCACCAATTTTGCCAGTTGCATTGGTCGTACACGCTTCAAGAATGTTGACAAAAGTTGCATTAGCACCGTTGCCGATGTATGGCCATGAACGGATTCCTGCTCCATCGGGAAGGCTGGCTTGACACCATAGACCATCAAGTTCAGTGACAAACGTTTCCGTTGCACCAAAAATGTACTCCTCAGCAGAGGTGAATCGTTCAGTAACTGACAAGTCTCCATCTCTATTGATATCAAAGCCATCATCGTCAGGGTCGTCGGTGAGGTCGCTTGCGTTGAGTGGGTCAAATCGCAAACAATTATACCGCATTTGAATGATGTTAAATCCACCAATACGCTCACACATGTACGCTTCAAAACCATCTGGAAGGCCATCTCCATCCGTATCTGCTTTGCGTGGATCCAAATACAAGCGGTCTCCATTTTCATCGGTTTTCCCTGTCAGACCTCTTGGAAAGCCAGGAGCTGTACAATTTGCTGGATATGGCCAACAAAATTCTTCTGTGCTGTTTAAACCATCCCGGTCAAGGTCAAGAGCAGCGTCAGTAGCATCGTTTTTATCCAAGCCTTTGATAGAAATTTCTCGACCGTCGACATTGGTCCAGTTCAACCATTCTTCAAACAATGATTCATGAACATCTGGAATCATATCGCCATCGGAGTCAGTGTTAGGCGGAGGCAATTGCGTTGTATCTTCTGGGTGCACATTCGCTACTGGAGAAATTGCAGGAAATTGTGACATGAAGAGCAGGCTCGCTACAACGGCCAGGGTGGTCAAAATCGTTGTCTGACTTCTTCTCATGATATCACCTGCGACATGGTGCCACCTGCCGCTATCCAAAACTCCTCTTGTTTACCTTATGAGGGTGATGGAACATTGTTCCGACACATATCATGTTCATCACATTCTCAAGATGAGGAAAATATGTAATAAGTGCAGATTTTTGGATTTTGGTATCGGTGTATTCAAAGTCCTTACGCGAATGGCCTATACTGTTGCTATGACATTGAGTATCACCCACCTCGGAACAGGCAGCAGTGGAAACTCCACACTCCTTGCCACCGAAGGCAAGCATTTACTCATCGACCAAGGTTTTAGCGGAAGAAAATTGACAAAAAGACTTGCTCAAGTTGGGCTTGACCCAACCGACATCGATGCAATTCTCATTACCCATCACCATGGTGACCACGGAGGCGGTGCTAAAATTTGTCAAACAAAGTGGGGCATCCCTGTTTATGCAAATGAGCGAACTGCTATGGAACTCGACTTATTACCAGAGTTGACGACATTCTTTGAGAATCTGGAAATTCTCGAATTTGGTACTGCAGTTAGAATCTTACCCGTCCCAGTTCCACACGATGGCGCTGACAACGTTGCCTTTATCGTGAGTTACCAAAATGAAAGAGCCGCCATTATTACCGACTTGGGTTCATGGACAGATGAATTGGTTCAGCACGTCCAGGGTTGCGAACACATTGCAATCGAAGCAAATTACGATGACAAGCGTTTGAGATTTGGGCCTTATAATAGAAAATTGAAAGACAGAATTATCGGTAGAGGTGGCCACCTTTCAAACGAGCAAACGGGGATGTTTTTGGCCCAAGTATGCACTGAAACAACTCGCAGCATTACATTACTTCATCTTAGCAGAGAAAATAATCGACCACATCTTGCAGAATCAACTGTGTTGTATTATATTGACGAGGTTTTTACAGGTGATTTGCGAATTTCAATGCAAGATGGCCCAGAATTTTCGACCTATCTTGGACAACATTCCAAAGAGGGGCAACAAAACAAATTCCATCTATTCAAGGTCAATGCATAAATCCAACGAAGGATTGGAGTGATTATGGAAGCCAAATTCCCTCATCAAGTCTCGGCTTCCTACTCCAGAGATGAAAAGGCTGTCAGTGAAGTTTTGGGCGTTGTCATGCTCCTTGCAATGGTCATCACCATTATGGGCGGGGTTTGGATTTTTCTCAATCCATACATGAGTGATTTTGAGGACAATACAAATTGGAAATCAGCGACGGGCATCACCGAACGTATCGATGACCGCATAAGTGTAGCAGGGAACTCACCAAATGGAACTGGATTCAAAAATTCAATGTCTTTAATTTCAACTTCGGTTCAAACGATGAAGGGCATAGAATATTGGACTGTTGCAGCTGATTTATCGACACGTGACGTCATACAAGTTCGACATCTCAATGATTCAACCATCGAAATTTCATCCTACAATGAACGGGTTTCATCCGTAGAAATTCAAAACCATGAAACCATTCAAATCATTGATGTGGAAGATGGAGAGGGCGAGTATAGAATTCGCCACGATCTTTCAAGACAAAAATGGATAATGATTACAGCCTACGATGTTCAGGGGAATGCTTTACACCGCCATGTTGACGTCATCCTATCAGGATTGAAAGTGACAACGAGTTTGGGTATGGGTGAACACCAAATGGCATTGATCAATAATGCGATTATCGAACGATTCCCAAATGAGCCATGGACGATCTCAACAATGCCCTCACTCTCATTTACCCATCTTGCAAATGGAGATGTCAGACTTGCCATTCTTTTGACGGATGCTCATGCTGTCAAGTCATTCGGTGGTGCAGGCAAGACGAGTATTGAATTTGTCTCCCTGGGTCCACTCAACTTATTTTCCGGACCAGCGTACAATATTCACTTTTCAGCACATAGCGAATTACATCCCGTCGTTAGCCCCCAATATCACGAGACTTGGTTGCAAGATTACTACATTCACAGATCTTCTGCAACACTCACCGCTTATGACGGAATCGCTCCGTTTGAACGAGCGAGTGGAGCGGATGGATTTACCGTCATGACCACAAGTGATGTCGTTCATTTCGAAGTTGATCTCCAACGAGTTGAGGTGAGTTCTTGAACAGCATTCATCATTTATCGAGAGATGAAGATTCTGTATCAGCTGCAGTTGCAACCGTCCTTCTCTTTGGCGGGGTTTTATCCATTATTGGGTTGATGATGGTCTCCATGATTCCAGTGATCGAAGAACTTGAAGGTTCGGTCGAACGACATGATATGTCAGCACAGATGGCTTTGCTGGCCCATAAAACTGCTCTTTTGAGCGAGACTGGAATGCCCGGAGACTCAACTTCTGCTGAACTTATTCCCGTTGATGGTAATCTCGTCTGGGACCGATTAAGAGGAGGTATGTGGTATTCTGCAACGTGGGGGGAAGGCATGAGTTTACGAGCCCGAAGCGTTCTTGACTTTGACGATGAATTTGAAATCCGACATCCTGAAACTGAAACTTCTGTGGTTTGCACAACGGATTTACGCCTTGGTATCAATAGACCATTCTATTATGATATCCCCCCCTATGCAGACCAATTACTCTTCACTGCGAAACCTGGTCTTGCATTACCACTTGGTCCAATTGAAGTGTCGCTCACGGGAGACAATGGATACGAGTACTCAACTAAACTGCTCATCGACGAAGTCTTCTCGGCTCATTACCTTTCTTCAGTGGCTAACCTTACTATTGAGTCCACACATGAACTCAATATTCTTGCACTCGCGGGAAGTGATGGTGCAACATACATTCATCCAAATCAACCCGATGCGGCATCAAAGATGGGACGTTCTTGGTCTATTCCATTGCCAGTTGGCCAATCGACTGTGTATGTGACAAGCACTGAAGCAAACCAAGTCACCATGAGGATAGGTGATGACACCTCGATTCACTATGGACTACCAGACAATATTGCTCGAACAGGAACGGCTGTTCAGATTGAATTTAATCAATCTCAATCTGAAGTAGTGCATCTCTTTTCAAGTTCGGACTCTCAAGTTATATTCCGATACGGCTCACCTACAAGTGAAGGTTTGACCTATCTTCCATCAACATCAGGCTCGTACTTTGGCCAACAATTTATTCCACCACAAACAAACAGCACCCTTCGACTGGCTAACCCGGGGAAAACATCTCTTACAGTAGCATGGAGAGGGGGCGGCATTACCGTTGCTGCACAAGATTTTGAAGAAGTTTCATGGCCGCCTTCTACAACCTACTCAAATCCACTCATCCTTGAATCAGATACTCCCTTTTCACTGCTTTGGAGTTCATACGATGCATCAAATTCTGTTGATACAAGGAGCGGAATGGTTCAACTCATAGCAGAAGACACTGGCTTTTGGACCGGAAGTCACTTTAATTACACATCAAGTACAGATTCAAACCAAAATCTTGAGGTGTCATTGCGCGGATACAGGTCTCAATTTCAATGGCAACAAGGTGTTGTAAATGGCTCCAACGTCTTCATTCAGGATGGAACTTCAGTGAAAGAATTTCACCTTGGAAGCGAGTCCTTGGACATCCAAGTCAACAATACCCATCCGATCTCAGTTTTACGGCAATCAGGTAATTCAGGAGCACTTTTTATCCCTCATTCAGGTGTAGAACGCTGCCAATCCGTCGGAACATTAGCCAGTGGGTGGCTGCCTTTACAATTGCCTTGGGAAGGCATGGGCGGCCGTAGCGATACAGATGTGGAAAATGCATGGATTGATGGACGTCATCCATCAAGTGTACAAATCGATGTGTTTGGAACAATGGGTCAAGACTTCAATGCAAATATTGGAACGGTATGGGCTTTTCACTTATCCCGATTGTCGTATCAATTCAAGACCTCAGTTCGGGGGATGGAGGTGGCGTATTCAGGGGGAGCAGTTATGACAAATCACCCTGAATTCAATCCATACATCGTCATCCCTCCATCCGATAGAGGTGGCCCAGGGCCAAGATTTGCCGCAACTATTCCTGCACTTCATCCAACCTCAGACAGTGTTATCGGCGGAGGTAAACTTTCAATCGATGTTGAACTTAACCTGCGAACTTCTCTTGCATCAACAGATGCCTACGAAATTCGACGCGGTTGGAATGAACCGTACGGAAAAGCGATTGCCGAACACGCAGGTGAAGGCCTTGGTGGAAGTGAAGATTGGACCGTGTATCCCGGACGACTTGACCTGTTGACCGATTATATTGGTTGGGTTCCTGACCCAAGTTTTGGGACAAGCGAAACTGTTTGGCACACCAATGGCGAAGTGATTAAATTTAGTCTGCAGTTATCTGCACTCGAAGTCACTTTACGGGAGGCGAATAGGTGATGACGAATCATACATTGCGAAGAGATACTTCCGCTGCAGCAACGGAACTTGGTTATATATTCACATTTTTACTCGGTGTATTGCTCATGACCATGTTTAGTATTTGGGCATGGGGAATTGAAACCTCTACTCGGGAAAGATGGAACGACGAAGCGATAGTTGCTAACATGGATGACCTCGTTGAGGCTGTTGAAAGAGCAAACCAAGCGAGTCGAATTGATAACGCAACATATGCCGAATGGGTGACGTGGCGACCTACAGAAGCCGATGAATCTCTTATGACATTGGAATTACACATCGATTCTCTTGAATTACTCGATGATTCTGCAAGAGAGGGTTATTCAGTTCCTCATTCAGGTACCGGAAAAGCAGTACAAAACGGAACGTTACCACTTGCTGGTATTTCGACAATATGGATCGTCCTTGAAGATGGTCAAATCTACCTCTCTGCAGATCGTCCACAATTCGATTAGCGCCCCATAACTGCACGGTGAACGAGAGCTTGTACTTCCTTCATCTTTGAACTCGCACCTAATTCCCTATACACCGATAAGGCTCGCTGTAAGTATTCCATACGACGTTGTCGATCAGGAGTAACCCCCCCTAAGCGCGTAAGCAATTCACCAATTTGCATCCTTAGGTCATTTGCTTCAGCCACAACAAGTGCTTCTCTATATCGTTCCATTGCCTCTTCCTTTCGGCCAGCATCTTGCAATACCTCTCCAAGCAGAATCGTAATGTCGACAAGGGTGACAACATCACCAGTTTCGTTCATCGTTTCAAGTGAAGAGGTGTAATGGTGCAAGGCTAATTTTGAGTCACCAATTTTAGCATAATATCGACCAAGGACCGATTGGGCTCTTGCATGTAACTTCTCATCATCAAGTTCCTGAGTTCGTTCAAAACAATTCAATGCATGGTCTCTTGCCCTTTCGATTTCATCCAAATCAATAAGGGCACGAGTGAGTGTGAGCCGATGCGACAAGAGGGTTTCATCATCAGAATCAGCAACAATCTTCTCTACTTCAGCATAAGCTTCTAACGCGGTTGCTTTGTCATTCTTTCTTCGATATAAATATCCAAGATTGTTATATGTTCTTGCTGCGAGTTTGTTGTTTTTGAGTTTGACATAATGTTGTAAAGCCTTGGTGTGACGTTCCATAGCAAGGTCGATGTTTCCTTGTTTTCTAGCCACATCGGCTAAAGAAGATAGAATATTAGCTTGGGCTTCAATGCTCGTTGCATCACACATTGAGATGGCATAATCAAATGCAGCCTCTGCTTCATTGAGCCGCCCCAACAAGGAAAAAAGATCACCTTGAAGTTGAAGAATTTGGACACGCGAACCCACATCTATGCTTTCAAATTCGATTTGGTTGATGTGAGCGTGCAATTCCATGTAGCCCTGAGAAATGAGTTCTTTTCCATGATCAATAATTTGTTGGGAGGCTTCTTCATGCTGGTCTGAATGAATGGCATGGTAAATTGTTTCAATGACATTATGTAATTCATCGGATTGAGTTCTGTACCACTCAAGACATTTCAAGTGATATTCTTTTTTGAGTGTTATTGGCATACTTTGAAGCAAGAATTCTCGAATCAAGTCGTGAACATCGTAGAGTTCGACGTCAACCTGCCGTGCTAATCCTGAATCAACGAGTGAATCGAGTTCATCTGTGTCAAGACTTTGTTGAGCAAGTTGTTCGAGTGTTGCTGGATTTCGATAGATCGCAATGGCAGACAAGACGCGCTTTTGTTCTGCACTTAATTTTGAAAATATTTCAACGGTCACATAGTTTTCCAATGTCTCGTGAAATGTACCCGCAGATGCACCACGATTGATGAGCTCAAGAACAAGAGGGTGACCTCTTGATAATCCGTGGATGTACAACCACTGGTCGTCCTCCATTTTCCCATAACTACTCAATAGTTTCCGACCCGAATCCGAGTCCAAACCCTCGAGAGGAAGAAACAAACTCGCAATTCGGCCTTCAGCATCTTTTGCTGGAACGACGGGTTTGAACGATCGAGAGAACAATACGAGGCCTATCTTTTCCTCGGACTCCAGCAAAGCAAGTGTAAATGCTTGCAATGTTTGATGCAATAAAATATCTGACACCTTATGCAAATCATCGATAACGATGAGCGAAGGTGCCCCTTCGATGCCATCGAGAATCATTCGAGCAGCATCAGCAGGAGTGGGGTGAGGATTTGTCATTAAAAAATCGGCAAACGACGAATCTCCTATCGAGGATAACCAGTCTGCAACGGACTCAAAAAAAGGACGTGAGCCTTCCCATTCTTGGCAACGATGGTATAGTAAATTCCTTCGATGCATAAAACGTTCAACGAGTTTGGCTGCTATTGAAGTTTTTCCAATTCCAGCAATCCCTGGTACTAAGAGTGTGGTCGCTCTTGCTTCAAGCATACTTTCCATGTTGTCTAATTCTCTATTTCGACCAAAGAAGTGACGAACTCGTGGCAAATCAGTGAGTGATGTTACCAACTGCTTTTCAACATGCTTTGAAAGGTCACGTTCAATCAAGTCTGGTGATAGGGTTCTCGTGTCCAAAATACCATTGTCATCAAGATATCGAATAACATCTACCGGTCTCATCTCAAATGGTAAGGATGATTTGATGGTTCCAAGTGTCGTTGGTACAGATTTACCATCGTTCAAAATGCACCGAAGTGGGTAGGACTGCAACCTCGTCCAGGTTTCCCCTGCCAACTTGATACCAATGTCGGTGAGGAAATACGCCTTTCTTTTCCTTGAAACACCTTTCACGTGAGCTTGTCGTTCAATCAACAACCCGTCGTCCTTCAATCCTGCAATTGCCCTTGGAACATTTGACCGTGCGATGGCCACAGCGTTTGCAATTCCCATTTGTGAAAGGGCAAATGGAACCTCAATACTCGATTTAAAGTCTGCATAGTCGAACAGATGAAGCATGATTCGCTCTTGAACGCTTGGCTTCGCAATGCTCATTTAGACTCACCGAATATTTTGGTCACTGCTGTGGATGTTGGTAATTTGGGTCAGGAACCCATTGGTTGTTTACAGCGTCCCAAAGCCAACCCGGATGTTGAGAAACTTGCTGAGGTTGGGCAACTTGTGGCTCTTCTGCAACAGTTTGAGCCTGTTGTGCTGCTGGTATGGCAACTTCGTCATACTGCTTTTTCTTAGCCCATGCATACGGGTCATCTTCTACAACTTGCTCACCCTGTTGCATTCCTTCATCGAATTCTTCTTCGAACTCAATAAAGAAATAAGCCCCAATTCCAAGGAGTACAATTGCACCGATGATGATGAAAACTATCATCATTACAGATGAACTGGCTGAATCATCTGTAGCGACACTTAATACGAAATCAGCCGCTTTAGATTCACCTTCGAAAGAGAATTTCTGATCATTCATTTCAAAGAATAGTGAACGTTTGCCATCAACGCCTAATTGTTGACTTGATACTTCCATTCGCCATGTACCATCTGGTCCAACGACTGTTGCGTTAACACGGGCTTCCCCATTCGTAAAACGTGCAACAACGGTACTTCCAGGTAGACCTTCTCCTATGAATACAGCATTGTCTGTTTGAGTGACTAACCCGCTGTCCTCTCGCTCTACCTTGAAAGATATTGCCCGAACAAGGAAATCAACACGACTTGAGTAAACTTTTGCTTCATGTTTGTCTTCTGCGACAAAGATGACCGAATCAAGAGACCACTCCGAGATAACAGAAGTTGTTTGAGCCATCGAAGATGCTGGATTGTAGGTGGCAATACCATTTGCATCGATGATCACATAGGCAAAATATAGGTCATCTTCAGATGTTGATTCGTCATCGTACACGTCAAATTCAAGTGCATCGTTCGATGTTCCAATACCATCAGGGTCACTGAAGAACTTGGTCAAATCGATACTTGCTCCACCGCCACAACGTTCGAAACTCTTTGATTTCTCATCACAGAAAATTGTGATTGTATTTCTCCAACCAGTTTCGTTGAAAATTGGATCGAGATTATCTGCATCTGCAGGATTGTTAATAATCACGCGGAGCCTTTCTTCTCGGGAATATTTGTCACTATCGTATGCTTTGACAACAACTTCATACTGCTGGTCATGGATAAGTTTTGAAGTATCCCAATTTGCTGACCAAGCACCATTTGGTGCAAAGGTTGTGACCGGAAGCGGACCATCGTTCATCGGGAAGGAACTACCACTGGCAAGGTCGTAGGTTTCAATATCAACACGAGATACGGTTCCATCGTTATCGACAGCCACGCCTTGAATTACAGTATCTTTGCTTGCTCGAACGACGCCCATGTTCAAACCACCAGTAGACATATCTGCTGCACCGATCCACGTAACTTGAACGAACGGTGCTTGATTTTCGTTGATGATATTCAATGTTCGTGTTTCTGGGACACAAGGTTCAGGGTCATCGATACAGAAGTCAGAGTCTGCAGCCCAGACTCTAAAGTCATACGAGCCAGATGGCAGTTCATTGAAATCCCAATCGTATTCCCAACTTGGACTTCCTTCTGTATAAAAGTGGCTCTGGTAGTCATTTGGCCCCGATATATCGAACCAAATTTGTTGAATATCATTGCCTTGAACTCCAGAATATGGGTCGAATGAGGTACCAGTAAACGTTACTTTTCCTTTGTCGTGAGTTGAACCATCATTCGGAGTTTCAACCAGAATCGTTGGCGGCACTAAGTTCAATTTGTAAACACGAACTTGAACAGGTGAATATTCCAATCCATCGAATGAACGAATTCTAAAGGTCACATCCTCTTCGCCCTCTGGATGGGCAGACAAGTCCCATTCGAAATACCAAGTCTTGAATGGATGGTTTTCTTGGGTAATTTCGCTAACTCCGGAGGTATCAAGTGCTGAATACCAGTCAGTAGAATCTGGTGGTTGAATTTCAATGTCATGAATTAATCCAAATTGTTTGTCGTACGCAGTATTGTCGTTAGCATATGGCCACTTGATGCCATCCCATGATTCACCAGTGATTTCCACCACGGTTGCAAATGAAGTTCCATCTGCTTGGTCAACCGAAACTCCAGGCCTCAAGTTATCAAGATTGATAATATCGTCAACTGGACCTGACAAGATGTAATTGAAACTCTTTCTACCTTTTTCGAATTTGAATGCTTCAACGGAGTAAAATGGTTTTTCTCTTCCATTGAGACAATCAGGGTCGACTTCATCAACCAATGTGTCACCATCGTTATCGATTCCATCTGCACATGAGTTTTCAGCATCACCAGTCTGTGGAGGACTTGTTCCTGGTATGATGTAGTTTACATCGCCAACAACGTGATTCCAATTTCGGTCAA
>JAUREO010000020.1:29762-29997 GCA_030827365.1 Candidatus Poseidonia sp.
GTTGGGTAAATCCGAACACATCAGTTTGCAGATTGAAAATAGGTAGTCCTGTAGCGTCTTTGATAATGACGGTAGCGTTGTACACATTGCTGTTTTTTGCTTTGACCTGATATCGAACGAGTTCACCCTTTTGGATTTGAGTACCCCACTCAGTGTTCTGATTTTGAACATGGATCATCGTTTCATCAAAATTCTGAACATCAGCAAATGAAAACACAGAAGCATTGTTGAGAAG
>JAUREO010000021.1 GCA_030827365.1 Candidatus Poseidonia sp.
GAAGTGGTCAATGAGAGTATGGGACTATTCAACCAAGAGATGCTTGAGCGTTCAAAACAACGAATGAATGTTCGAGAACTGTGGGGGATAGGCAAACCTTTCGCTGCGGAATCAAGTCGAGCCATCAACATAAAGCCAAGTTCAGGATTTGGAATTGGATTCTCATTTGGAAAAAACAGAACTGCTCTGAAGGACGACATTCTTGCACGATACATTGCCATGGCCATCTCGAGAACCATGTGGGACCTCGGCATGATCAACAATTCAGTCCAACTCGGAGGCGGTGGAAGAGGAGGGGGCTGGCTTCGTTATTATCTCAAGGGAGCAACACAAGAACAGGCTGAGATTTTTACCACAGCGATGCATGAAGCCATGGGGCCACTTGATGATGCAAGGTATGTCATCGATAGGTCAGCGATGTTCTTCGAAGACACACTTCTTTCAAAATTCATGCCTGAAGTTATTGCAAAATATATTCGCAAAAAATCAGTAAAACTCGTCATGTACCACCGAATACCTACGGCCCTATGTCAACGTAAAAAGGATGCAAAAATCTTTCAGGTGAACTGGAATGAGCACGTGAGTCCAGGGATAGCAACTTATGTCAAAAATGATGAAGGTAAGCGATTAATCAAAACAGCCATGGAATCTGGTTTGACATGTCAAACCGTTATTCATGAGAATGATGTGTACATCTAATGGCGAGATCAACTGTTACGTGTAAACGCTTGGATTCCAGTGATGTATCGTCCGAGAATGAGGTTATGTATGTCGTGGGTGCCTTCGTAAGTTTTTACTGACTCAAGATTCGCCATGTGGCGCATCACTGGATATTCATCAAGAATTCCATTCGCCCCATGTATGTCCCTTGCCACACGAGCAATCTCTAGGGCGATATCGACATTGTTCATTTTTGCTAGAGAGATTTGTTCGTTAAACCACGAACCATCGTCCTTCTTTTTTCCTAAGTGGTAGGCAAGCAATTGGCCCTTCGTGATTTCTCGTAGCATCCAAGCCAATTTGTTTTGAACGAGTTGGTATGAAGCAATTGGTTCACCAAATTGAATTCGAGATAATGCGTACGTTTTTGCGCTGTGGAAACAAGCCATGGCTGCACCAAGAGCACCCCATGAAATACCATAGCGGGCGTTGTTTAGGCAGGAAAATGGACCTTTGAGCCCCTTGACATTTGGGAGCATTCGATTCTTTGGGATTTTGCAATCTTGGAACACAAGTTCACTTGTCACACTTGCCTTGAGAGAATGCTTTCCCTTCATTTCAGGGGCTGAAAAACCAGGGTCTCCTTTTTCGACAATGAATCCACGAATCACGCCGTCAAGTTTAGCCCAAACAACTGCAAGGTCAGCAATTGTGCCGTTGGTGATCCACATTTTAGCACCGTTGAGCAGATAGTGGTCGCCCATATCCTCAGCTTTGGTAATCATGTCACCCGGGTTCGAGCCGTAGTCTGGCTCAGTAAGGCCGAAACAACCAATCCATTCGCCAGAAGCCATTTGTGGCAAATAGTATTCTTTTTGTTCTTCCGAACCAAAATCCCAAATTGGATACATAGCGAGTGATCCTTGCACAGATGCAAAGGACCGCAGCCCAGAGTCGCCACGTTCCAATTCTTGACAAATAAGGCCATAGGCGACATAAGATAAACCAGGACATCCATAGCCTTTGAGGGGTGCTCCAAGAACGCCCATTTCACCAAGGTCTTGCCTCCATTCATTGAGAAAAACACCTTCGGCACATGCATGTTCAATTTTTGGAAGAACTGCCTCATCGACCCACTCGCGAACCATGTCGCGAATCATGATTTCTTCTTCCGTAAGTAAACTTTCAATGTCGTAAAAATCAACGCCTTCGAACCGTTCCATGTTCTCGCCTTAACCCTACGTGATGAAGGAGACTCAAGAAGGTATCCAATCATCCTTTGCGGTTTTTCTTTGGATTCTTTCTGTTTCGAATTTCCGAGTATTTTCGTTGAAGAAATGGACTGTTCATGTAAATAAGTCCAAGAATGACACCGGGTACTGAAACAGCAACCGCTGCGAAGACAATAATGGTCATGATACCAGCCTCATCCTCTGCAAGAAGGGGAGAGAACGAAATGACATGACCAAAATCAGTAATCAGGTACCCGTTATTTGTAGAAATTTCCCATGCAAATACAACAGACCTCGCTGCGATAGCGACATCCCATGCCGTAAAATGTGATCCTTGTGCCATGGAATAAGCATCATTTTCAAGCGGGTTGTTTCGAAGTATTCCGATTGGAGATAAGAACACGAGGGTTGTGGAATCATGGCCACGAGTAATTCCGCTCATGTCACCTTCAACATTTTCAGAAAGGAGAAAGTTGGTTTCAAGTCCTTGAGATTGTGAAGCATCGATGAGATTTATTTTGATGGCTTTTGTTTTTAGGTTGCTACCGAAGGCAACACATTCATTGAGTGTTGGGTCAGCACAATCAATCCCGATCCATGTTTCTTGATTCGTACCCGCCAACCATGTCACTTCGTGGTCCTGCGATATGACTGCAATGCCATCACCCAGCGTTGTTGCAAAACATATGTTGTAGGTTCTATGGCAGGCTATATCGCTGACTTGGGACTGTTTTGTGTCGTTAAGCATCTCAAAGCCATAGTATTCAGCAAATTTCCAAATGCTTCCATCCGATGCGCCAAAATAGGCAAAATCTCCTGCAGGTCGCCACGTTACAGCCTTCAAATCGATACCGATGAGAAGATAAGAACCGTTGAGCATTGACAAACTATTGTCCGATGAGTCAAACCTCATTGCAGTTCCACTATCACCAGCCAGAAGTGCTGTGTTTCCACGAGGATGCCATTCGACTGAGCGAAGAGCGGTATTGCGATTTGATTCCAACAATAGATCTCGACTCTCGCTATCAGGAGCATTTGCATCGAGAAGCATTGCAAATCCATCCTCACCCACGAGGAGTACATCTTTGCTATCGGGAGATTTTGCACCAGCAATGATTCCGATGGAAGTATCTTGTATGGTTCGCTCAAGCGATAAGTCAATCGTTTGAACCGTTCCTTCGGCCCGAATGTTTGGCAAAAGAAGAAGCAGAAGGAACAAGACTGCAACTCGCCTCATGAACCATCGGAGGAGGAGGATGTCAAAACATCTTTGATTTTCTTTTCCTTCACCGCTTTCGACGGTGAAACTTATGACTCGACGATTGTTGGTAGGTGTATGGAGAGATTTGCAGTCAAGAAGGGCGTAGAAAAATCGATTGGTGGAAATGCAGGATTGTGTAAAAAGGCTGCAGAATTTTTTGAAGGAATTCAGGAAACAGGTGATGGACATTTTACTGGCTCCTTCGGCATTATGACCAAAGTGACTGGTATGTATGATGATGGAAAATTGGTCGTTGATGTCGAGCAAATGAAAGGTGATGAACTGGGGCATTTTCTGTCCTCGGACAACGGTAGAGAAGTCGCAATGGAGTCACGACGTCGTTGGTCATCCTTCCTCGATATTGCAACAGGCTACTCTGCAAAACAACGAGGAGACAAAGCAAAGGAAGACGCTAAGAAACTCTCTAAGGCGAAATCAGCCATCAGCATGGCCCTAAAATCAATGGAAATGATTCAAAATGTGGAGCAAGAAAAAATCGATACGGCAAATGCATTGATTCAAGACATCGAAGAAATGCTCGCCAACGGCGAAACACCTCCTGAATCGAAGGTCAAAAAACTAAACGATTTGTTCTAAGTGATGTACATGGCAGCCACTGGTGCAGAGAATGTCGATGCGATGATTTCTGCCCTTTCCGAGGAGAATGCATCAAGGCTTGAATTGATGATTGGTGGTGTTGAAGAAACCGTCGGCGTTGAGCATCTCGTGAGGTGTCTTTCTGGTGAACCAACATTTGGCGGTGACCAAACAATTCGATGTTATGTGGGCATAGAGCCGAGTGGAAAAGCACACATCGGTTGGAAAGTCCTTTCGTTACAGATGCGGCGAATGCTCGATGCAAATGCAAATGTCATGATTTTTCTTGCCGATTGGCATGCATGGGTGAACGATAAATTTCAAGGAAATCTCGAATCAATTCAAGCCACAGCACGATATATGGAAGAAACATTCAGAGCCTTGCTTCATTACCCTCCCGAAGGTGATGGGCCAGGACAACTACGTTTCGTCTGGGCATCACACATTATGGATTCGATGGATTACTGGGCAAGGGTATTGCGTTGTTCAAAAGGCGCCACCCTCGCCATGGTTCGGAAAACATTCACCATCATGGGTAGAGATGAGGCTTCATCTGACCATGATCTCTCAAAATTCTACTATCCTGCTATGCAAGCAGCTGATATTTTTGAAATGAACATTGATGTAGCCATTGGAGGAATGGACCAACGCAAAGCACACATGTACATGCGGGACATTGCCTCAAAATATTCATGGGAAAAGGCAACTTGTTTGCATACCTACATCATTTCCTCTCTGAAATCATCAGGCGTTCGAATGGAATCATTTGACCATAAAATGTCGAAATCAGACCCCAATTCCGCCTTGATTCTACACGATACACCAGACCAAGTACGAAAGAAGATGAGAAAGGCATATCTTGACCCAGAAGATGAAAATTCACCAATTTACGAATTGATTGAACACATCATTTTACCCGAATTTGGTGTAGTCGAGGTTCGTCCCGACCCAAAGTTTGGAACGCCAAGTGATTGGCACTCAGTCGAAGATTTCCGAAAGGCCATCATGGCTGGAGAACTCCACCCACTCGATGCTAAGTTTGCAGTCGCAGATGGGCTGTCCAAAGGTTTAGAGACGGTTCACCAACATTTTGAAAATTACCCCGAGCCACTTGAAAAGGTCACTTCATTCATCGAACAAAAATGATTCAGAGATCAACCTTTGAGGCTTGAATGATATCAAGGTAAAGTATTCTGCGAGTATCTTTCTCAAAATTTCTTTTTGGCATGTGATCGATTCGAACAATCCCAGCAACGTTCAATACATCTCCTCCATGAAATAAGCCAACCATCTCTTCTCGAACCAATGAAGTCATCGAAAATTGAGCGTTCTTACTCTGACTTTTCTGTTCCACCTCTAGATATTGAATATCTTGATATGTGCATAACTCTTGGTCAAAGTCAAAACTCCACGGAAAGTGGAAAAATTCGGCAATGTCAGTTTCATTTTTCATGTGCTTCAAAATTTCATTGAAACAAGGTCTACAACGAAGTGGGCTTTCCCTGTTCCTTCCAAGCCTTTGTTTGATGATCACCTTTTCTTGACATCTGCTACATGTATATGTTGCAGTTTTTAACCATCCCATGTATTCCCTTGTTTTCTTGACTTTGACTTGAGCGGTAATGATTTTACTTCTATCCCTCATTCGTAAGGATTCAAGTTCATGGTTGAAGTTGGCAGGAAAATTCGTGATTCGCAAAATAGGTCTTGAATTGTGATTGTATACTCTAAATTGTTCTGAGAGCACAATTCCGCCAAGCTCAATACAATCACCCGGCCAGTTTGTGAGCGATGATTGAAGCCTCGAAACAGAGGCGATTTTTTCATAATCAACTTCAAAGGCTATCGTAGGTGCTTCACCAGCTTCAAAAGTTTCAATTTGATCACTCATACTTTCGAACAGATTCCTCCAATCATGAAGCATATCTTGTTGGGCTCCGTGCAACTCAATATCACCAAGGTTACTCATGAATTGTCGCTCAAGCGCCCCAACTACATGAACTCTTCATGATTGATTTTAGGTCTTTTTTGTCGCAATTTGTAAGAACAAGGTTCATCAATCGGTTGACTTTGGGAAAAATAACACAAAGGTGAATTTCATGGTGAACATTGCAGTTCTTGTTAAACAAGTCCCAGATACGAACGCAAAAATCGTGGTGCAAGGAGGAACTCGAGTTGATTTGTCAAGTGTCAAAATGGTCATGAGTCCCTACGATGAATACGCAATTGAAAATGCATTGTTGCACAAAGAAGCGCTAGGAGGAATAGTTACTGCAATCACGGTAGGTGATGGCTCAGCGGAAAAAATTCTGAAAGATGCGAAGGCTATTGGTGTTGATGAACTCATTCGTGTTGATGTCACCCAAGATATGGATTCAAATGCACTACAACACGTGCTTGTGGAAGCCATTCAAAGTGTAGGTGCTGAAGTTGTTTACTGTGGAAAGTCAGCGGCTGACACTGGTGCAGGGTCAACCGGGCCCGGTATCGCTCAGCGTCTTGGTTGGGCTTCAGTATCCAATATTACCGACATTGAATTCTCATCCAAACTCTGCGTCATAGCACCGATGGGTGGCTCAAGTGCCAAAATTGATGTTTCGATGCCAGCAGTCATTTCTTGCGACAA
This sequence comes from Candidatus Poseidonia sp., assembly GCA_030827365.1. GTDB lineage: Archaea > Thermoplasmatota > Poseidoniia > Poseidoniales > Poseidoniaceae > Poseidonia. The sequence goes on from JAUREO010000021.1 coordinate 6,377, forward strand.
AGGCAATGTCAAGGTAAGAAAAGCAAATGTCAAGGGCATCATGGCTGCAAAGAAAGCCACTGTTCAGGTTCTTTCAGCGAATTGTCCCTCCTCCACTATCGAAATTATTCGTCATTCTATGCCACCTTCAAAGCCCGCTGGTAAGTCATTTCAAGGTGGGGATTCTGCAAATGAAGTTGCAAGATTGCTTCGCGAAGAAGCAAACATTCTCTGAGGTGAAAAAATGACAACAATCGTAATTGCCGAAATCAACAATGGATCAATTCAAGAAACAACCAAGGAACTCATATCAGCGGCTCATTCTATAGAGGGTAATCCAGTACTCATCATACCCTGTTCGAATGCATCAACTGCCGACGGTGCATCAAATTTCGAAGGTGTAAGTCAAGTCATTGCTGCCAAATCAGATGTGTTTGGAACATACGATGCATCCGCTTGGGCTGACGCCCTTGATTCCGTGATGCCTCAAGGCACAATTGTTGCTGCAGCAAGCCAGCAATCAAAGGATTTAGCGGCAAGAATTGCTGCAAAACGCAATCTATCTGTCGTACAAGATGTTGTATCGATTGAGAATGGAGAATTTACAAGTCCAATTTATTCAGGAAAGGCAATGCAAACCGTACGATGCAATGGAGATGCTGTTATCACTGTAAGAGCAAATATCTTCAATCCAGTTTCCAGTGGTGGTTCAAATTCTGTTCAAGTCGTTGACACATCCGGAAATGTGGCTACTGCCGTTCGAGAAATGATTGAGCGTGCATCAAAACGCCTCGATGTTTCTGAAGCCAACATCATCATTTCAGGTGGAAGAGGAATGGGAGACCCATCCAACTTTAGCCACCTTGAACAAATAGCAGATGTGATTGGAGCCGCAGTTGGAGCCTCTAGGGCCGCAGTCGATACTTGGGATGAAATCCCTCATTCAATGCAAGTCGGGCAAACAGGAAAAACAGTGAATCCAAATCTCTACATCGCCGTAGGAATCTCTGGAGCGATTCAACACCTAGCAGGAATGCGATCTTCAAAATACATTGTCGCAATTAACAAAGATGCCGATGCACCAATCTTCCAGCATGCTGATTATGGTATCGTGGCTACTTGGGAAGAAACCCTTCCAGTCTTGAAAGCAGCATTTCAAAGCATGATGGCTTAAGCGTATTTACCAAATCCATACCTGCCGAATTCACCAGCCTCTTTCCCCACATAGGGGTTCGTTGCCATCTCCCTACCGATTGTTGTTAAAGGTCCATGTCCTGGATGAATAATGGTGGATTCATCAAGGGACCATAGCTTGTTTCGTATCGATGAGGCTAACAATTCAAAATCGCCTCCAGAATCGGGTAAATCTGTTCTCCCGACTGAACCAGCAAAAATGGTATCTCCGACAAAAAGATGATTTGGAGAATCATGATTTTCAAACATCAAACAGCACCCTCCCAAAGTATGGCCGGGTGTGTGAAGAACTGAAAATTTGAGAGAGCCCAAATCCAAAACTTGGCCATCAACAAAGGATTTTGTTGGAATTGCAGGCTCTGGTATTTCGAACCCCCATCTCTCTGCGGACTGTTTTGCCAAGGATTGCAAGAAAAAATCATCTTGATGTAAGTACCAATCAACATTGTAATGTTTCAAGAAAAATGGGATATGGCCTGTGTGGTCAAAATGGGCATGTGTATTCACGAGGGCACATACTTTTCGCTGAGGCAGATTCTTGCTGATCCATTGTTCTTTTGACATCGGTATATTCATCCAATCGGGCCCGGGCCCTTCAAAGGTATCAATCCACGATGAAATCCGATGAAATTCTTCCCCGCCATCGATGACCAAAGTGTCTCCTGTGTTCAAATCGGTCACAACTGAGCACCTCATTTGTAAGGCCCCCACAAGAAAATGTTCGATGAGAAGATGTTGCATGGTATCACTCAATGATTTGGATGCTGATGCTGTCTGTGGACCACATACCATTTTTGTCTCGAATCCTAAATTCAAATCGATATGTTCCTATGGGCAATTTTACCTTGCATTGGTATGATTCAGCAATGGTATTTCCGAGGTGGTCAATCCAAGAAATAGAATCAATTTGTTCGTCATCATCTTCTGTTCCCGATGCGTCAAGGTGAACGATTGCACTGCCTTCAGTGGCTTGAATTACGAGGTCTTCACCGGCACGTGGAATTGGGGGTCGAATGGTTGTCGAATCGAGGAGTAAATCAACCAAAATATCTTCATATCCACCATCTTCAAGTTCAAACGATGAGAAAGAGGAATCTTCGTTCATTGCATGAAGTAATGCATCAACATTGCCTTTGGAATCAAAGTTGCGGTATAGTTTCTGTTCTTCTTCTGATAGCAATTGAATCATTTCATCATCGGATTCATAGATTGATTCTTCGACATGAAGTGCTTCTTCCTGTTCAAACCAAGTGGTTAATTCACTTTTATCGATTTCAACGATAGGCTTTGAAAGATCGACCATACCAATAGGTTCGACATCTGTAAATTCATTTTGATCTGAACCTGCAAAGTACATGCGTTCTCGTTTTGAATCGACGGAAAGAAGTTGAACGATACCTTTGTGTTCGACAATCCACTCTTTCTCTTGGTCGAAACCTGACAAGTAAAACCACCAAGAAAATATAATTTGACCCTTGAATTGAATTATATTTTGAATAGGATACTGTTTCTCCACAAGAATATCCCAAGTACCATGTTCATCTGCTTTGATAAGCACACCGTCGCTACAGCCTAAGTATATTTGACCTCCAACAACAAGACTGGAAACAACACTATGTTTGATGTCATGACGATGCATACATTTTTTGTCCTTCCACCATTCAATTTCCAAAACTTCTTCCTCTCCGTCGACATAGGCATGTCCTTCCCGACAAATGATAATCGTCCCTGTCTCTGTCTCTGATATGTTGAGAATGTGTTCACCAAAATCACCTCTCAAAGGTCGAATCCAAACGGTGATTCCGTCTCGAATTTGTTGTACTGATCCATCAGTTGTGACAATGAAAAGACTTTGTGGAGATGCAAATATGTTCGCAATTTCGAGTTCATGAAAAATTGGTCTCAATGCCCATTGAGATTCATCGTTTTCAAGCGTGTAAATACGGCCAAAAAGGTCAACAATGTAAATTGAATTCTCGAAGACATGAACATCTTGGATACCCGCATCAGATGGAATCTCTTGCAAGATTATTCCTTCCAGGTTCACCAGATTCAGTCCCTCTTGAGAACCAATGAAATAGAGATCACCATAGTGGGCAATGCATGATATTTTTGAATCGCATGAGATTTCCCAAAGTTTGTTTTGCAGAGCATCGCTTCTACAACATTGGACTTGCCCATTTTCAAATCCACAAATGATTTGAGATTGCTTATCATTACACAATAACGAAGTGCAATTTGATTCTGGTTTCAAAAAAATCGTCGTAGATTTGGTGAGAATCAATGTTTCAACCACCTACGACTTCATTGATGTTCATCATCGTCCGAATCTTCCATTTCTCGTTTTGATTTTGCAGAATCATTTCGTTGTTGGTGAAGTTTCTCTAAATATTCGGTCGTGATATCCCCGGTAATGTATTCGCCGTTAAAACAACTTGAATCAAATTGCTGTATTGTTTTTTGAACACCGAGAGTTGAATCGATGAGGTCTTCAAGCGTTTGATAAAACAGTTTGTCACTCCCAATTGTCGTATTGATTTCTTTAACACTCTTCCCATTTGCAATGAATTCATCGACAGCTGGCATGTCAATGCCATACACATTTGGATATCGAACTGGTGGAGCTGCTGATGCAAAATACACTTTGTTCGCACCAACATCTCGGGCCATTTCGATAATTTGGGCACTCGTTGTTCCTCTCACAATTGAATCGTCGACCAAAAGCACATTCTTTCCACGAAATTCAGCCTCAATGGCGTTCAATTTCCTCCGCACAGATTTCTGTCTCATGGCTTGCCCTGGCATAATAAAAGTTCGACCAACGTATCGATTTTTCACAAAACCCTCTCGATATGGGACACGTAAGGTCCTCGCCATTTCCAATGCTGAAATTCTTCCCGAATCAGGAACTGGAATGACCACATCAATGTCATGATCTGGCCAATCTTCTAAAATTCGGTGAGCTAAGCGGTGACCTTGATTTGACCTTGCTTCATACACTGAAATTCCATCGATGACGGAGTCTGGCCGTGCAAAGTAGACATACTCAAAGATACACGGACTGTACACCGTTTCTTTCGCACATTCTTTAGAAAACAAATACCCCGAATTTGAAATGAAAATAGCCTCACCAGGTAATACATCTCGAATCACTTCAAATCCAAGTGCTGTGATAGCAACAGATTCACTCGCCACGATGTATTCTTCGTGACCTTCTACAACCCTTTTTCCAAAAATGAGTGGACGTATTCCATGAGGGTCACGAAATGCGAGAAGGCCATAGCCTGCGAGGACTGAAACGCAGGCATAAGCGCCTTTGACTTGACCGTGAACACTGGAGATTGCATCAAAGACGTGTTCAACATTGAGGTGGGGGGCACCATCAATAATGAGGTCACGTGCCCTTTTTGTGAGTTCCACAGCGAGCATGTTAAGCAGCAATTCGGAATCACTTGATGTGTTCATGTGCCGCAAATGTTTGTTTTGCAATGCATCTCGAAGTTCGTCTGCATTTGTCAGATTACCGTTGTGTGCAAGGGCAAGTCCATATGGAGAATTCACATAAAATGGCTGAGCCTCTGTTGCTGATGAGGAGCCCGCAGTAGGGTATCTGACGTGACCAATGCCAAGATTTCCTTTGAGTTCCACCATGTGTCTTTTGTAAAAAATATCTGAGACGAGACCATTTGATTTACGCAGATGGAAATGACCATCCTCGTCGGTGACAATGCCTGCAGCATCTTGACCTCTGTGTTGCAAGACCGTTAAGCCATCGTAAATGAGGTGGTTAACATGCACGCCGGGTTTGGCAACGATGCCGATAATTCCGCACATCTTCTGCCCCTCATGAATTGGCAGAAGTATTTGGCATCTAACAGTTTTGATTCAAAAATCAAGCCTTTGGTCGATGTGATTTTTTGGACCAGTTGAACTTTCGCATGCGAGCAGTCTCTCCATATCCGCATGAAGCACAAACTGATTTTTGCTTGTGAAATGCACTTCGACCGCATCGTCGACAAGGAATGTGGGTCGTTTTTTGACGACGTCCCATTGATGGTGTACCCTTTGACATAAAAATCACCGACAGTCCCGCCACCGACCTCTTGTTTATGAAAGCAACGGAAAAAAAGTCATTCTTCTTCGTTCAAATTTTTCCATTGGATTTCCAGTTTTGAAGGCAGCATCATCGAGTAAAATAAGCCAAAAACGATGATGGATGAAACAATTGCTGCAAGTAGAGTCGATGAAAATCGAAGCACATTCGTAAGCAATTGTGCCATCGGCGTTCCATTTCCTTCAAGTAACTCGACATCGAGATTTGGCAAAACCCAAAGCATCAGCAGTGCGGCAACTGCTCCAGAAGCGAGCATTCCAAATGTCGGAGCGAATGGTACATTGCGTGATTCCGCATACATGACCAGTGTGAGAAGGAAGAGGAACGAACCGATCATGTACGAAGTTAAGATTGCATTCCAAAACCTTCGCATGTATAGGTCAGAAGAGATGTCATTCATGCTATTGGACAAGGAAAAGACGATGGCTACGTAGGTGAAAATGAGAAGAATGAGGAAAACGAATGCTTTCTTGACATTCAGATTATTCATCTTCTCCACCTCCTTCCAAATGAAGTTTAATGATTTCACGAGCATATTTGAGTTCCTCTGCATTTGGAGGATCGAGTTGGGGCATCATTGGAATCCTTGATTCGTACAGCGTTATTATGGCGGAAAAAACGCTTGCTGCGAGGAGTAAACCAATGGCGTACCCAGAGACCTCAAGTATGGTAATCGAAAGATAATTGCTGAATTCTACAGATGTCAATGATGACCCGTCAAGAACCATTGAACCGATGAGAAATTGGAAGGCAACAAACCCGAACAAGAGCATTGTCCATACGACATGTTTTCGATTATGGCCAAGGATTGAAACAAGAATTCCAAAGGAGAAAAAGAGAACTGGTGACAACAAGAACAGGGTTGAGAAAAATAAGATCCAATATTGGTTGACAGCGTTATCATATGTGGGGGTATAAGCAATCCAATGATATGCAATTAGCCAAGACAAGCCTACGATGAATAAAATGAAACCAATGATACGGTCGTTTTTCGAATATTGTGTCGTTCCAGGCTGAATTGAAAAAATGATATTGTAGACTCCTGTCAATGTGAGTACCAATGGCCCAATGAGGGAACCAAGCAGATGGCCAAATGAGCTTGAATCCGAATCAGGCAGTGTCCACGGTGATGCAAGGAGAAGAAGAAAACAAAGCATTGATGTTGCCAAACCTATTTTCTTTTGCTGCAGTTCCTTTTTGAGAAGAAATGAGATGATGCCTACGACCAACACAATACCTGGCAACCAAAACAAGAAAAATGCCATCGCTTCGGTTGCCATGATTATACCAAAATGTTGATGTAAATTACAATTGCCACAGATGACTTCCGGACGAATGCTTGCTAAATGCACATCAACACGCATAAATACAAGACTACGGTGGGTCAAACGCCTAAGGTGTTCGATATGGTAAAACGACCTCGACAAGTCAAGCGCTACAGTCCATCTGCTGGTAAGCATACAGTCCACACCGTGGAGCGAGTCAAAAAGAAACGAGCATCTGAATTGCGTTGGGGTCAACGAAGATTCCGACGAGTGATGGCTGGTTACCGTGGTTTCCCAAGACCTCGCCCTGAAGGACGTGAAAAACCTACAAAGAGAGTCAATATCCTTTACCGATGTACCGAGACCGGTAAAGCACACTACGCTCCATGCAAGCGAGCGAAGAAGTTTGAATTGGTAGATAAGTGAGGGGAGAAGCATGGCAAATTCATTCATTCGAGTTAGTTGCAAAGATTGCGGTCAAGAAACCATCCTGTTCTCTCGTGCAACAACCCAAGTTGTTTGCTCAACATGCAGTGCAACTCTTACTAAATCAACTGGTGGCAAATCTGAACTTGTCGGATGTCAAATCGTAGAATATTTGGATTGAGGGGGGATCCCCGTTAGTTCAAACATTCATGAAACCTCCCCTGAAGAGGGTGAGTTCGTTATTGTCACTGTTTCAAATGTCAAACAGAATGGAGTCTATGTCAATTTAGACGAGTATCAAGGCCGTGAAGGGTTCATTTTCATCGGTGAATTGGCGAGTGGCTGGGTCAAAAATATCAGAAGTGTTGTCCGAGAAGGCCAACGAATTGTGTGTAAAGTTATCAAGGCAAAAAAAGACAATTCCGCCATTGAGCTATCTTTGAAATCGGTCACGGAAGAACGCCGAAGAGATCGATTACAGGAATGGAAAAATGAACAGAGGGCGCAACAATTACTTCGATTCTTATCTGAAAAAATTAACATGGGTCAAGATGAAACTCAAGAGTTAAGTGAACAACTCATTGATGCATTTGGCTCTCTTTATACTGCGTTTGAAGAAGCTGCATTAAATGAAGGATCTCTCGCAAACGCAGGATTTGAAGGGCCTTGGATTCAAGAATTTACTGCATTAGCAGTTGAAAACATCATTCCACCCTTCGTTGAATTAAGAGGCACAATTGAACTTCAAACATCTTCAAGCGAAGGTATTCATATCATAAGAGACGCTCTATTGAAAATTGAAGAATTTTCTGATGAGAAAAAGGAAATCAACGTTACATGCCATTATGATGGGGCCCCTAATTACAGAATTGAACTCAAGGCACCGGATTTCAAAACCGCGGAAAAGGTGTGGGAAAACTCTGTCCAAGCCGCAATCAACTTCTTTCGAGAACATGGTGGACAAGGTAAAGCGTGGAGAGAGTAGGTGAGTCTATGGCAAAACAACTCTTGCAATTTTGCTCTTCTTGTTCAAAGTGGGGGCTGAATGTTGTATGTTCGCATTGCGGAGGTAGTGCAAAAGCTGCGGCTCCACTCAAGTGGTCGCCTGAAGACCAAAGGGCGGGGATTCGTAGAAAAATCAACAATGTTGGTACCGAGGAATGGCTGTCTTCTCTTCCTAAAATTTGAATTCTATTGTTGAATTTTGCTGTAAATACCCTCTTGCAACCGGGTGTTTAATCTCAAACATTATACTGTGAATGTGCAAAGATGAAATTATGACGTTGCTGGAGCAATGGATGGAAGGCTTTTCTTGCCTTGAACAAAATTCCTTGTTGTTTGTTGCCTTTCCCGGAGTAGGTAATGTCGGAAAGTGTGCTATTGAGGAAATACTCGCCTTGAACATGAACGAAGAGGTTCTCCGCCTTCACCCCGTGGGGTTACCACCACTTGCGGAATTGGATGACCAAGGTTTACTCTCGCCTCCCCATATCAAAGTACACCGAATCCATCTTTCTTGCCAACAAGCATTGTACACACTCTCAGGGCCTTCTCAACCGAATCAAGCGATTGAACAGTCCATGCTTGCAAGACAAATCCTTGAATTTGCAAAGAAACAGAACATTGAACGTATTTGTGTTTTTGCAGGATTAATGGATGAGCCCGAGCGTAAAGAAACATTTGCAGTGGCAACAACAATCAAATCAAGACAACATCTTTTGGAAAAAGGTGTTGATGTTCGAATCGATGAACCACGTTCTGGTGCAATTGGAGTTTCTGCATTGATTACTAGTTTGGGACCAGTTTACAACCTTGATTCATGTTGTGTGATTTCTTCGACGATAGGCACCAGCAAAGATACGATGTCTGCACTTCGTCTCTTACGGTCGGTAGATACGTGGTTTCAATTGAATTTAACGATACCAAATGAAGACATGCTCAATCTTCGATTGCGATCGAAGTTATCGGATGTCGACCCAGGCCAAACCGATTTTATCAAAGAAATGACAAGCCATGATACGTCGTACATGTAAGCGCCGAGAGAGGGATTCGAACCCCCGCGTCCAAGGGACAGTGGATTTCGAATCCACCGCAATACCGGGCTATGCGACCTCGGCTTAATTGATGCTTCAGCGTCACCATCATAAGCATGATGTTCGTGGAGGAATTGATGAACATCCAACTCCTTTGGAAAGAAGGCGATATAGCCATCGATATCGAAAGCGGTTCGACCATTGCACAAGTTCTTCATAAAGCAAATATTTTGGCATCAACCGTGATTGTTTGTTATGGAGAACAAGTTCTTCCTCATTCAACCGTTTTACACCAAGACATGGCATTAGAAGTCATGACGATCTCCTCGGGCGGTTAGATTCGCCGAAAAGAGGTGTTGTGTTGAATCTCGCCACGCAATTGTGCAGCCCATGCGTCGAGTGAGAGGTTGGAGAAAATCACAGTATCCCCAGGCACAAGCATATCATATTGAGGCCCCCACTGGTTGTCCCAACCATCGATGTGAATACAGCCTGTCGAATCAAAAAGAACGACACCTTTTCTCAACCACGGTTTTCCACCTGCACCGATACCCCCTTTAGAAAATGTGTAGGCTACAATTCCGCCAATGTTCCACCTTGTTCGATGCCCTAGAATCGTAGATGTTTCAAGGTCTTCATTTTCAAAATGGATTTGAGTCCAAGGATCAAATTTAATCAGAATTTCACCTTTGAACGTGCTTTGAACAATTGCATTTTCTATCAAAATTTCTTGGTCTTTGGAAAGTTTTGATATCGTTTCGATGCGAGGGTCACCGGGTTTGATTGAACGGGTTTCAAATTGCCCAAAGGCTTGACCTTGAACGATTCGTATGGCTGGTAACGCAGGCTCGGGTCTTGGCATCACACTGAAAACTCGACACTTGAGGTTTAACCTCACCACCGTCTTTCCCAACGGTACAATGTCGAGCGAATGATTTGTTCCTGCGAGCTGCATTTCGTTCGGTATTTGTGGGTCTGAACCTTTTGAACCGGGACAAATTGCGGACCATGAACACTGGTCGCATCTTGAATCATTCGAACCATCGATGAGAACTCCTCCAGGAGCGTAGGTGTGTATCGGTGTCGGTTGGGGGGTGCAGTCTTCTATGGTAGGCGTGGTCAATTTCAGTTCATCATAGAGGGATTTGAGTCTTGATTCGATTTTAAGAAGCCGGTCGGTCGTAGGAACTTCAATCACCTTTTTTGAGGGATGGCCAACATACCAAATCTCCAATTCATCAACACTATGAACTCGCTCATGCGTTACCCACCAAAGCATGGCATACATTTGCAATTGATGCTGATATCCTTCGGAACGGAAGGATGTTCCATTACTGGCTTTTAAATCAACTATTTTTGTTCTGCCACCCCATCTATAGACTAAATCATATTCACCTTGAAACCAAAAATCAGGATGAATGGCGTTCATTGCAAAGTCTTGTGCATGTGGGTCTACAAACCATGGTCGAGTGAGTTCCCAAGCCTCTGGAAACGAAAGTTTGCCTTCACCCGAAAACGGATGTTTGCCCGTAGGAAATCGAATACCAAAACCATCTGGACTCGGGACTTGGTGCCGTGTTCCCGTTCGCCACTGTTCGATTTCAGATGCAGTGATTTCATTCATGCATCTTTGGATTTCCTCAAAGTGAAATTCGATGGCATTTAGGACCATGATTCTACATGCCTCTTGATTGACTTCATCCCAATCCCCTGCTTGACGGACATGCTTTTCCCATTCCTGTTTTTGTTTTATGAGGCAAACCTCAAAATGGGCATCGACCCGTCGGTGAGCCCACTCTTTTAATCCCTCAAGTGTTTGTGGCACTTCGTTATCTTGTAATGGTATGATATGTTGTGCTGGAAACATGACACCAGCATCCCTACTTGGCCTCCCATCATCTCCAAGGGGTGTTGCTTGCATTGTTTCACGATGTGCTCCCGAGGGAATGAGAAAAGGAGATTCCATTAAGACACGGCAAAAAGTCTCTTCAACAGCTTTCCCAACATACATGACGGGGTATTGAGGAATTTGAAACTTGTACACTTTTTCATAGAACCATTGTCTCGGACAACCATCGTATGTGATGACCTGACTTGCTGACAAACGATTGTATGGCCCAATGACATCATTTGAAAAATCAAGTTCGTTCACTGGCATGAAAGGTACCAGAACTCAACCATTCTTGAACTCCTTCATTCATTTTAATTGATTTCAATTCGTGTTTTACGTGAATCAAATCGTAATTGTAGAAGCCCATTTCTCCAACCAATTTCAGCGGACATAATTTTTACACACGAACCCACTTTAAGTTCAATCAAAGTGTTTGATATTGATGAACCGAATGCTACCACTTCAGTGATGTTGTTTCCATCCCAAAGTGAAAAAGAAAGCATTGTCCAAGGCTTTCCATTCAATCTCGTCCCGGATTGCTGTTGGATTGAGAGAATGACACCTTCGACATTTGCTCTGGTTTGCAGCAAACCAAGACGGGTGATTTCAATTTCATGAGTATTGGTTTTAGTAGATATTTTACTTAATTCGTCTAAATACAATCTTGGTTGATCTCTCCAAACACCTGATGATGCATTTTCAATGACCACATCTTGTTCAAGAAATTGATGAAGGTGGGCGAACAATCCTGGCTCATTTTCCTCCACAACAACATGTTGGTCTCCAACCACCAATACACATCCTAAGACATATTCACCGAAATGATTCGGTAACGGCCCCCATCCGCCGGTTAGTTTCCCACGAACATGGACCCGAGATTGTATGCTTGATAGTTGTTGGAAAGGCGGTGAAAAATCAAATGTTGGAATTTTCATATCTGCATGTTTACTCTTGAATTGTAGGGTATTGTTTTCATATCGGGCTGAACACCAAGAACATCCTGCTTGATTTCCTTCGCATTGAAGTGGTGCTGACAGAGGGAATTCAGCAATACCTTCCACCAAATTTTTCATTTCATGATGTGTTTCCAAATAGGTGATATTCCGTGCTTCAATTTCGGTTTGCGTCAATGCTTGATATTCGACGTGCTTTCCATCTCCAAGATACCAACCTGATAGTTGAGTTGGTATTTCACCATCGAAACAGGCAGACCAAAGCCATGCATAGAATTCAAGTTGGGATTGAAGAGAAGATGCGAAGGGTGAATTTGATTTGCCCGATTTGATATCGATAATATGTATGGCACCAGACCAACGATAGACGACATCCAGTTCACCCGATGCCCAATCATCTGGGTGATAGAGCCTCTGTGGCTGAAAGACTCGAGGGTCTTTGAACCAAGGACGAGATATTTCCCAAGCTTCGTTCCAAGTTAATTCATCATCCTTCGTTTGCCATATGGGTTTTTGATCAATTTCTTGTGGTTGGGAAGGTTGAACATACTCCGGATATGGGTGACAAGGAGGCTTTGATAGGCATGGAGCCGGCACTTCAAAGACCTCGAGACCTGCCCGAAATTCTTCGAGAAAAGGCCCCCCATTTTGCTCATGGCAACGACGAACTTCTTCGAAAATAAGTGGAATACAATGTAACAATCGTTGTTTGATATCGTCTTTGTCAATATCGGTAGAGGTAAACTCAACAGAGTTTTTGGGAAGTGAATCAATTCTGCTGCCAAATTGCACCATCGCTAAGTCCACGATCCCATCGATTTGAGAATGACACCATGTCATCAATTCTTCTTCATTCGAACAAGAGGGGGCATGCCTCATCAATAATTGACACACAGCATCTTCAATCACGTGCCCCTTCATCATTGGAATATTGACAGGTTGTTGTAGCCCAACTTGGGTTTTGAGCAACCACTGACCCTTGCATCTTTCAAAAGTTGTCAATGAAGAAGAAGATAGTCGACGCCTAGAACGCCCGATGTGGCCTCCATGGGGTGGTCGATTTACTGGCATGAGCATCTCCATTACGAGTCAAATGAATAGTAATCTCCAATCGATTGTTGTTCCCTATCCTTTCTGCTATCGGATTTGTTGATTCGAGGCCTTCGTGAATCATGGTCTCGTCGGAAAGTGATATCAACATTTGATAAAAATCGATTCATGCCGTCTCGAAGATTGTATGGTCCATTTGCAATTCCAGACGCACCTCCTTCGCCCTCAAAAACCAGTAATGAATCACTTACTATATCGATAAAGTAGACATCGTGGTCAATGACGAACGCGGATTTTTCATTGGATTCCATTGTTCTTCGAATCGCTTTGGCGGCTTCCATCCGAGCATTTGCATCTAAATGGGCACTTGGCTCATCAAGAAGGTACACATCCGCCTCTTTACCAAGACAGATGGCAATGGAAACCGCCTGTCGTTCACCACCTGACAATTTTTTGACACGTTTTGGAAGGAGTTGGTCAACACCAAGGGCCTTGATGACATTAACATGGTATTCACCACTTCTCCATTTCTGTCCAAGTTCGCTATCCAGCCAAAGCTGGACAGAACCATCAATATCGACATCAATATGTTGTGGTTTGTATGAGATTTTAGCATCGGAAGAGATCCAGCCTTCATCATATTCCATTTCATTTGCGAGCATTTTGATCATTGTTGTTTTTCCAGTTCCATTTGGCCCTACAACACCAATCACTTCAGCCCTGTGAACTTGACCCTCACCGGACTGGAGATGAAAATCTCCAAGATGTTTTTGTAACTGACCCCATTGTATCACTGGAGAGCCGATTTCAGTTGTTCTATCCCTGTGTTTGATGAATTTAATGGGTTTGTCTCGAATGCGAACATTTTCTTCTGAAAGGAATCCTTCCAGATATGAATTGATGGCTTGTCTTGTTGAACGGGCTGGTGTAAATATTCCAAAAGCACCCTTTTTTCCATAAACGATGTGAACAAGGTCTGCCAATACATCAAGAACCGCAAGGTCGTGTTCAATGACAAGAACTCGTTTTGTTTGAGCTAATTCTTGAAGAATTCGAACAATTCTCATGCGTTCGTGAATGTCGAGGTAGGACGATGGCTCGTCGAAAAAGTACACATCTGCATCACGTAACATCGCTGCGCAAATAGCAACTCGTTGTAATTCTCCTCCAGATAGTTGTTGCATTGTTCGGTCAAGAATATGAGAAATACCAAGTTTTTCACAGAGCTCATCGTAGAGTCCTCTTTCATCAACTTTGGTTAGTAAATTCGATACCTTGCCTTGGATGCGTTTTGGCAATTTGTCAACATTTTGTGGTTTAACTGAGATTTTCACATTTTGATTTTGAACTTCCCCAAGAAAATCCCTCAGTTCTCCTTTCGGCAAGGACTCGATCATTTCAGACCAATCAGGTTCCGAGTTGGTCCACTCACCAAGGTTTGGAACCAGGCGACCGGATAATACATTGATAGCAGTGGATTTTCCCATGCCGTTGGGGCCCAAAATTCCAACCACACTTTCTTTTGTTGGCGTTGGTAGCCGAAAGAGTCGAAATCCATTCATGGAATAACGATGAATCATATCCGTTTCAAGTTCGGAGGGCAGATTTTCGATGATTAGAGCATCGTGGGGACATTTGTTGATGCATATTCCACAACCAATGCATAGAGATTCCGAAATATGTGGCTTTCCAGTCTTGTCATCCAAGATAATGCATTCTTGACCATTTCGAACGGGAGGGCAATAGACATAGCATTCGTCGTTGCACTTCTTGGGTTGACAATTGTCTTCCTTTAGAACTGCAACTCTCATACAAAATCACCATGGGCGCAACATACAGCCCATATGGGCCGTGAACCTCTTCAAATTAAGCCCTTGAGGTGCTCATGTCCTTTGATAAGACGAATTGTGCACGGCGTTGGGAATTTCATACCCGCCTTGCGTAGAGCATCTCGAGCTGAGAGGTAATGTTGTGGATTGACTTGAATAGAGATGATTCGCTGGCCACGGTATACACGTGCAGCAGTTCCTACATTTTTGCCAAAGGCACATCGCATACCTTGCGAAACACGGTCAGCACCTGCACCAGTTGCCTGTTTGTTTTCTCTCAAGACATGGTGTGGGAAGGTGTGGATTCGGAGTGAGTAACCTTGTGGTCCAGCTTGCTTTCTGATTGTTGAGTTCGAAACAACACGTGCTGCTTCCAAAGCAGTGTGGCGAATTTGGCAATCATTGTCTGAACGAAGTTCGATGATGATTGGGAATTGTCCTGTCTCTGCAGCACGTCGATTTCCAACATGGAATTGATGGATTCTGTTGTTGGGTACACCACCCATGTACTTTCGACGGGTATATGCAGGACCCTTGAGTTGTCGATACATTGAAGCTGGTTTACGTGCCATCGTCACACCTCTTGTAAACCATGCGACTCCTGTTCCCTTTATCATACCTACGATACGAATTCAGACGAATGAATAAAGAAAATTTGGAAGATTCAAATCAAAGCATTCATGGACTCATAGATTCTGCCAATGAGCATGGTGGAGAAATTGAGAAATTTTCTCCGCCAAGAATCCGAGCACCAGTGGCTCTCCTTGTTCGTGTTTTCTCTCTTCGTTTTGGCTGGTGCGTATGCGATTTCTGTGACCAGTCATTACTCAGGTGGTGCTATTGATGAATCAGAACATTCCTTTTCAGGCCATCAAGTTCTCGATGTTGTGTATACAAACAATGGAGACGTTGTGACACATACATACAAAGAAGAATTTGGTTTTGCATTGATGTGGGAAACCTCGGATGGTGAGAGCGAAATCCTTCTCAATCCAAATAACGTTGGAGATAGTACACATCTTTCATTTCTAAAAGAGTTGAATGATGGTTCTGTTGCATTTTCAGCTAGGGAAAATACAGTATCGTTTGCGACCGAAAATGCTGTAGAAAATTTAGATTTTTCAGATGATACTGATGTTGATTTTGCGATTTTTGATTTGCAAATCGAATCCTCAGGACACATGCTCATGCTGGTTTATGAAGATGGAGAAAAGACCGTTCGAGGTTTGAGCGACGGCCAAACACTCACGAATCCAATGGTCGTTTCATCACAAGACGATTGGATTTCAATCGAACATCTTCGTGCAGATATTTGGGTTCTCACTGGTATGCACCTTGCGAGCGGTATCTCAAATCCAAATTCTCCTACAACCTATATGTCCGTGGGATTTGTCGAATGGGATGGGTCATCTGCGACCCCAGTTTTGT
The DNA here is from genome assembly GCA_030827365.1 of Candidatus Poseidonia sp. Classification (GTDB taxonomy): domain Archaea; phylum Thermoplasmatota; class Poseidoniia; order Poseidoniales; family Poseidoniaceae; genus Poseidonia. The sequence continues at coordinate 22,539 of JAUREO010000021.1, forward strand.
TCTCGAAGCAAACCTTTGATGACGGACAAATCCATAGTGTTCATGTGTTGTCCAACGGTTCTATTGTTGCAGCAGGAACCTCTGATGTTCTCATCATTGAAGATGTGAATGAAATTTCCACATTTGAACTCAGTTCAGCTACTTCAATTTCAAATGGGGACACAGTGTGGTTTTTCAATGACATTGGGACATATCAAGTGGCATTATTCAATGATGATGGCTTACTCATGAGACAATTATCCATGAAATTGCCGCTTCAACCAACGGTCTCAGGTTTTTCAGACGAGATGATCTATATGCATGGACAAGATCAATTTGGAGAACAAATTGTTTTTTCATTTGACACCTCGTTGGATGGTTCAATACAAAGCGGCCGAGGATTTCTCAATGCAAGTTTCATCTTTGTCTGTAGTATCACCTTTGGTGTTATGTTCTGGAATATTGCATTGATATGGAAAAAGTATTGAATTTCATCAATTTTGAACGCTTTCCATTCGATTGGTGAAGAATCTTCATGTGCTATCGTCGGTGACCGAAAACTTGCACGACGAATCAGGGTTTGGTAACAATGGCAAAAAGGGGGATGATGGACCAATTTGCCGAAATAAAAAACGAGCATAAAGACACAATTTTGTTCTTTCGAATGGGAGATTTCTATGAATTGTTTTTTGAAGATGCCCAAATCGCTTCGGATGTACTTGGTCTTGCCCTCACATCTAGAGATAAAAATGCGGAAACTCCAATTCCTATGGCAGGTTTTCCCTGGCATGCTCTTCAAGAACATTTGAAAAAAATGCTTCAAGCAGGTTACAAAGTCACGATCGCCGAACAAGAAGAAGACTTGAGAGACGGAGCCAAGATACTCGAACGTGTGGTCACCAGAGTATATACTCCAGGAACTTTGTATGAAGAAGGCCTCTTGCAGCAAAATGATCGTTCAGTTTTACTTTCGATATCGGTTGAGGATTCAAACTTAGGGCTCGCAATGTTTGACGCATCGACAGGTCGGTTGTGGGGGAGCACATATGCTGCATCAGATTTTGGTCAACTCATAGATGATTGCATGACTTGGGAGCCAAGTGAACTGGTCGTTTCCGCAAAAGATGCATCACACCCATTGGTTTTGAAAATTGCCCAACAACTTGACCATTGTGTCTTAAGCACGCATTTTGTTGCCCCGAATATTCGAAAAAAACGACTTCAAGATGTCTTACAACAAACAAACGTAAGTCAAATTGATATCGACTCACAGCAAGCAATTGGCTCAGCTGTGGGATTGGGAGCAGATTACCTTGCATATCTCCATGTGACAGACGAGTTATCCTTTTCAGAATTCACGATACGTTCGGATTCTAATTTTCTCATTCTCGACCAAACGACCTTAAGAAACTTAGAATTGTCTTCAACGTTGTCTGGGGAATCTGAAGGAAGTTTACTTTCAAAATTGAACAAGTGTCGAACTGCAATGGGTCGCAGGCTTTTGAGAGAGTGGATTCTTCAGCCGTTAATTGATACTGATTCTATCATATCAAGACAAAACGCTGTACACTCTTTGCAGAAATCTGGTCGTCGATTAGATGGCTTACGTGAAACGCTCAAAGGAGTAAGGGATATCGAAAGATTGGCCACTCAACTCGCTTATGGACGGGCCAATGCGAGGGACTTGGTCGCTACCTCCGATGCTTTGGAGCGCATGCCATCAATCATCTCCTGGTGTCAAGAATCAAATGACCCACTTCTTCTCCATTTATCACAATCATTGGATTCACTTCAAGAAGTTGGATTACAGATTACGGCAGTCTTGGAAGATGAAGCGCCTTTAGGCCTTCGAGATGGCGGACTTATCCGCACAGGTGTCGACGAAGAAATCGATGAACTTCGAAGGAAATCAGAACAGGGAGTGTCGTGGTTTGATGATTTAGAAAAAGAATTGAGGGCAACATTGGATATTCCATCGCTTAAAGTGAGAATGAACAGGCAGATTGGGTGGTATATTGAAGTTACAAAAACACATGAGGCTAAGGTTCCGCAAACTTGGAGACGTAAACAGCAAATGACAAGTGGCTCGAGGTATTCAACAGAGGAATTATCGTCGAGAGACGACATTTTGATGAATGCAGAGACTCGGTTGAAAGAATTGGAATATCGGAAATTTTTGGAATTAAGAACATATTGCAGAGCATTTGCAAGCGAACTATCCCAAATAGGAAGAAAGATTGCATCCATCGATGTGTTACAATGTTTTGCAACCGTCGCCCGAATGAATCAGTGGTGTCGGCCAGAAATTGATTCATCAAAACAAATTTCCATCTCAAAAGCACGTCATCCTGTTCTTGATTCATCCACATTCGTACCCAACGATATTTCGATGACATCAAAGCAGCCATTTCTTCTTATGACAGGGCCAAATATGGGCGGGAAATCGACGTATTTGAGAACTGTTGCTCTGTTGTGTATTCTCTCTCAAGCAGGGTCATTTATTCCTGCACAGAAAGCAAAAATTGGCTTAGTTGACCGAATTTTCACTCGAGTTGGAGCAAGCGATGATTTAATGAAAGGACGTTCGACATTCATGGTTGAAATGGTTGAAGTGGCACATATTCTAAGGAACGCTACAAGTGATTCACTCATTCTTCTCGATGAGGTTGGTCGAGGTACTTCGACATTCGATGGCCTATCCCTCGCTTGGGCTGTTTGTGAGGATATCTCAAATCGACTCGGTTCGCGGACATTGTTCGCAACGCATTATCATCAGCTCACAGGTTTAGAAGGTGAAATCTCAAACCTGAAGAATATCCATGTTCAGGTGTCTCAGGCATCTGGAAAATTAGAATTTCTTCATACGGTAGCCGATGGACCATGTGATGATTCATACGGAATTCAAGTTGCAGCATTGGCTGGTGTTCCTCAACATGTCGTTGAGCGTTCTCTCGACGTCCTCAAGTTCCTCGAACAGCAAGCATCGGGTGCGAGAGCTGGAGAAAAATATGCCCCTGCTTCAAGAGATCACCTTCAGAAAAGTCTGTTTGGGATTTACACACAAACAAAAGAAGCAATCGAGGTTCCTTCACCGAATCAAGAAATTATTGACCGATTGCAATCCCTCAATGTCGAGAAACTTTCTCCTCTTGAAGCTCTGCAAATCTTGTATGACATTTCAAATCAACTTGGAGGTGGTTCATCTGAGTGATGCGAGGATTATACAACTCGACGAGGAAACCATTGGACACATTGCAGCCGGAGAAGTGGTTGAACGACCCGCACAGGTCGTCAAAGAGTTGCTTGAAAACAGTATTGACGCAAAGAGTTCGATGATAACGGTCAACATCCAGAATGGAGGCTTTGCTTCTATAGAGATAATTGACAATGGAACCGGAATCCATTATGAAGATTTAGGAGTTGCCTTTCAACGACATGCGACTTCAAAACTTCAACAACACACTGACCTTGAGGCTATTTTTTCTCTTGGTTTTCGAGGAGAAGCATTAGCGAGTATTGGAATGGTTTCAGAGATGGAACTTGCTTCACGTAAAGAAGGGGCTGAAGGAGCGTTGATTACAATGTCATACGGAACGGTTGGCGACATTCAACCAAAAGGTATGCCGAATGGTACGAACGTAATCGTCCGAGATTTATTTTCAAACACTCCAGCCCGACTTGCGTTTCAGAAACGGCCTCAATCCGAGATTGCAAAAATCATTGACGCAGTCGTGGGTCATGCGTTGGCAAACCCAACAATAGGATTTGTATTGAATAGCGATGGAAGAACCTTACTCAATATTCCTCAAAATGAAGATTCTCAAGACCGATTGTATGACATTTTGGGTGCCCAAGCAAGTGAAATGGTTCCACTCGTAACGCCATCAGAAGATGAAGAAATACCCGGAGCCGAACGCTGGTCGGGATACATTAGCACACCAGAAATCACACGAGGTAAAGGTGATGAAATTCATGTCCTTATCAACGGAAGGCCAATTGCTTCAACACCATTTTTGAATTCCATTAGGAAAGGATACAAAACCCGATTAATGCAAGGTAGACATCCAATCGCAGTATTGCATCTTGAGTGTTTACCCAGTGATGTGGACGTCAATGTTCACCCCACAAAACGGGAAGTGAGGTTGAGAAATTCTTGGAGAATTTTGGAGCGTCTTGAGCGTGCAATTGCTCATACATTGCTCGAAATACCAACCTTACCTGATGCTTCTGCCTCCCTTCCGGGCTTGGATTACATCACGACGCTACCAAAACATAGAATTGAAGACAATTCAAAGCATTCTTCTTCCCAACATTCCCTCAATCAAGCAGCAGGAATTCAAATTTCCCCTACAGTTGTCGAAAAGCCTGCACCTCCTGCTTGGGTTCAATCAGCAGGTCAGCAATTGAATTTACAGGGTGAAAATTCTAAGCAAATAGAATCGAGTCAACCAATTCGGCGACCGATATCCACTTCTCCACTCTCTCAATCTACACTCGCAGCCACAGATGAGAAATTTGTATCTCCTCCGTTATCTTCAAAGGAGAGGGACCTCCACAGGTATGGTTCAACAAATGATAGCATTTCGCCACAAGGTGAACCAGTATTGGCTACTGATTTGAATGAATTACCTGCAATGGAGCCGCTTGCACAATTCGCCCAGTCCTATATCCTTGTTCAATCTGAAAACGACCTTCTTCTCATTGACCAACATGCACTTCATGAACGAATTCGATACGAAAGAATTCGGTATCTTGACCAAGATTGGGAAATGCAACACCGCATTGTCGCAAAAAAATTACACCTCACTGCGAGACAAGAGGCACATTTGGAAGCAAATTTAGACACATTAAAGGCAATTGGATTTGAATTTTCTCATGAAGGAGGTGTCTGGAGCGTTCTTGCGTATCCAATGGCAATTTCAGGCGAAAGGTTTGATGAAATGTTTATCGATATACTCAATGATTTATCTGAGGATGCCTCAACAATTCCAACCATTGAAAATTTGAAAGACCACATCGCCTTCTTGCAAGCATGTAGAGGGGCTGTAAAGGCCAATGAACCATTGTCTTTACCAGAGATGAGACGATTGTTAGAAGACATGAAGAGAATACCGAATCCATGGGCTTGTGTTCATGGTCGCCCCACATCACTCAAACTCTCCATTGATGCCTTAGACCACCATTTTGGTCGACATGGATGATTTAATTGGGGTTATGTATCATTGTTGTAATTTGGGCTCCTGCCTGTATGAATCGATTCACAGCATCCGGATCTGCAACGGTATGCAAAGCACTACCTTCCACCATGACTTTTGCATCACAAGCAAGGGCGAGAATTGTGGCCGTCATCTGAATTCTGTGGTCACCGTAGGTTTTTACGACATCTGTCGGAGTGGTAAGTTGTTGTTGACCTTCGACTTCAAGTACATTGTCAATAAATCTCGATTTCAAGCCAAACTGGTTAAGCAGCCGTATCGTTGAATCAATTCTATTGCTTTCTTTGTATGCAGCATGGCCAATTGACGAAATTTTACCTCCTGATGATAATGCAAGGATTGCAGAAAGTGGAGTGATGAGATCATTAGCGTCTCTTAGGTCAATATGTGCAAATTCAGTTGATGCGCAATTCGTGATTCGCCCTCCCTCGATGTCAAGTCCAAAATGATGAGCAACATCTGATAAAATTTCATGCCCAATGCTTTGTTCTTTGGAAGGTACGTTTTCAATTTGAATCGTGGCATTTAGAGCTTTTCCGGCAAGCATTGCAAAACTCATCATCGAGGCGTCCGAAGGAATGGTGATGGAAGATGAATCGTCTTTAAACGATGGAGTCCATGGTTGAATTATGATTTGGTTGCCATTTTGTTCGATGTCGGCACTGTGGTCCCTTGCGAGTTTAATTGAGAGTTCGCTATGCCTTGTGGACACCAAATCCCCTTGGGTTTGAATGGTAAGTCCATGTTCAAAACCAGGAGATGCACAAATCCATGCAGTAATTGGTTGACTTGTTCTTGAGCCATCAACGTGTAATTTGTCAATAGTATGTGGGTTTCCGTGAAAAAGAAGAGGCAATGATTCTTCTTTGGTTCCAAAGGATACCTCAATATTCATTTGTTCAAGGGATCTAATCAATTCACCATGTGGCCTTTTTCTGAGACTTGCATCTCCATCCACCAATGAAACTCCGTCGATGCGAGATGACAAGGCAACGATACAACGAAAGGTGACACCTGAATTTCGTGCATTGAGTACAGTTCTCGATGGATGAAAGCCATTTGGACCGACTCCATGAACAATCCAAGCGTCATTGATTTCTTCAATTTTGACACCGAGCTGAGCCAAACAATCTTTCATGGCTAAAATATCCTCTCCAGCATTTTTCATATTTGAAAACGAGACAATATCATTCGATTGTGCTGCCAATACCAAATATCGAATGGCGTGACTTTTGGAAGTAGGAAGTACCCATTTGATGTTAGAGGTCGGCCTAAAGGGATGTACTTCCAAAATTGGAATGAGGCTTAATTTGCTTTTTTTTCCCGAAGGATTCCAACGCCGTTTCCATCCTTCGGCCATGTGATTCTCAATCA
>JAUREO010000022.1 GCA_030827365.1 Candidatus Poseidonia sp.
TGCACCAGGAGAATTTGAATGATAGTCATATTCTGTCTCTGTGGGGGCAAGGTCAAGTCTCATGTAGAGCGAAGCCTCACCTTTTCCATCAGATAGGTCAACAACAAGTCGCTCAGTTCCAGTAGGTACTTCGACTTTGAAATATTGATACAACTCATCGTAACCACTGAGTAAGCCATATTTTACGCCTGGAATTAATTGAATCGCCGTTTCAGGTTCGATGTTGGATGGAGGATACGTGAAATCTGCTACGATTGTGAAATCATTGGCCCTCCTGTAGGTGTACGCTGTGATGTAGTACAATCCTGGCTCCACATCGTAGAGATGAACTTCCTCATTATTACCCATATTTGAAGACCAATCTTGCTTCAATTTTTGATTTTCAACTTCACCGTTCGCTTCAGGAATTCCAATGTCCCCGTCCCAGTAAAACCATTCGTCAAATGGATCGGGAACAGTGTAATATGAAATGCCCAAATCTACATTTCCTTCTCCACCGTATGTTCGAATTCTCAAATCAGCCAAAGGTTCTGTCACATTGACGTAATAATGAAGCATTCCAGTAAACGCAGTGCTCCAATCATCGCTCATCCTTACAGACTGTGATGGAACAGGGATTCCTTCTTGTAATTCAGTCATATCTTCCAAATCAGGAGGCGGAGTGCCTTCGACTAAACTAACACCAAGAGTAAGATATTCTATCTGTTCGAATGCTTCAAACAAGAACCAAGTTTGGCCTTGTTCAGGCCACTCATACAAGAAACCCATGTATCCAAATTCATCTTCAATACGTTCTTGGTAAGTCCATTGTGTAGGCATTTCATTTTCAGATGAGTATACCACAAATGATGGGTCCTCCCAATTTCCCTCCCAGTTCCAGATGAGTTCAGAGTATGCAAAAAAGGAAAGTGACTTTGTAAAGTCTGGGGTTTCAATGTAAAAGATATGAATGTCACCTTTCTTAATGTCTTCAAGTTCGATGTATTCGTCGCTGAATAATTCAACAACTTGTGCAACAATCGTACCATCCGGCAAAACCCACGAGGCACCAAAAATTGTACCATTGTGTTGTTGCTCTGACAGTGTGAATGGACCTGAACCTTCGTTGAAGTAAAATTGCGCGATGTAATTGCCATTTTTTGGCAATGAAAGTTGATTTAGCCGACTTCCGTTTAATTTTCCGAAATCCGTCAATGAAATTTGAATATTATCAATGAGTCCATCAAAGTAGTTACAATCACAAGCAGCACCCATTTTTCCAATAATGAATTCATCACATTCTAAATTTTGTTCATAGCATTCATTTGAACCAAAATCACCAAGTGGAATTTGTGCATCTGAAGATGAAATATTTTGAATCAATTCACCATTGAGGTAAAAACCTCCACCGACCCCTTCTGTTAATGTTATCGCAACATTAGTCCATTGGTTAATTGGTAGTTTATGACTAACATTCGCATTGGCCTTAGGGTTTTTCGACAATGAGTATTCATCCGAATAAGCAAGATAGCCATCCGATAAATACATTCCAAACCCATAATCCGCATTCATGAAGATAAATTGTATTGCAGTGGTACTGTAAGGATAAATGTCGGCTGAAAGTGTCAATTCATGATTCAATGAAGTAAGATTGAGAGGCTCGCTTTCGATGTAATCTTCACCCGAAAACTGCAGAGAATAATCAGCTGCCAGTCCGATTTGGACAACACCGTACACAGGGAAGTATTGAGGGTCGTTTTCCAAATCGTTCCATGTTCCTGGTTCAATATTGCCCATGTTGGTGCCTGTGATATGAACGTAGTCCTCATCACCACCTTGACTTGGTTGACCTTCCCCCCAATTTCTGTAAATGAAAGGAGTACCATCATGCCAAGTAAATTCACCTTCAACTTTTGAATCGTGCAAGCCTATCCAAAGGTGACGGGTTTGATTTCCATAAAACGCGAACGTATCGAAGATCCACTGCTCCTCGGTTTCATTGTCAATGGTAACAAGAAAACCTCCCAATGACTTTGCAACAGTTGCAGAATCTTCCCATGAACCTTCAGAAAGCAAATGATAGGTAATGTTCGTATCTGGATGGATTACGGTATGCAGAACTTCTATTTCTGTGATATCACCTGCTTTTGCTTCTGATATCGTGATGTTGCTCATTGGTAGGAATAAAAACAACGCAACAACAAGTAGCATACGAATGTGAGTTGACCCACCTACAACGTGACTTCTTCCCATGAAGGATGCTTGTATGCCGGTGCTATTAAGCAGTTGGTAAAATGACTTTACTCATTATTGCAATCGTTTTCCACCGATTCTGATCTCTGATTCAAGTGGCATTTGATGTTCCCAAGCGAATTCTTTTACAATTCTCCACGCTTTTTCTGAGCCTTCATAATCTTTAATTTCGATGATTTTATTTCTTGTATTCGCTTTAAATGCAGCGATAGGTTCTGCATTTTTAAATACCAAATAGGCAGAACCGAAACCGAATTTTTCTTTCAATACATCTGCAAAATATGGTGCAATTGGGTCTGAGGGAGGCAATACAAAATCTCGAATTGGGGGGATATTTTTAGCTTCTGAAAGCAATTCTTTACGACCCCAACAAACTTCGTGCACACCTTCAATGAGAAAACCTTTGATGAGCGTTTCGTCATGTTCAAATTCATTGAGAACTGCCTTTAATTCCTCAGGTTTGAACGGAGTTCCTGCCAATCGAATAAGTTGTTTCAAGGTGATAACGGGGTACTCTGATACAAGATCTCGAATGTATTCTTTGCGAAGTTCACTCGGGTCTGTTTTTGGTATTGGCTGAACTGTTCTAAAGCCCCCTCGAAAATCTTGTATTAAATGACCCGTGCGAATAAGTGGTTGAACCAATTTTCTGAATTCAGATTGGGTTAAAGCATGACGTTCTTTGAAAATATTTGGATCGGTATTTGTTTTGAAAAATTCTACAATGTCCCATAAATCTTCTTCTGGATTTTCGTTGCGTATCATCAGCAGTTTTTGGAAGTGTTCATAGGAAGCCCAGACCTGGTGACCACGCAGATTAATACCTTGATGCAGGCGATTTGCGTTCGCCATACTTTTGAGGTCGACTCGATAAACTTCACACCTTCCACGCAAACCAAAGTCATCTCGTATTTCTTCAATTTTCTTTAATGCAGCCATTTCGTGTTCCAATCGTGTTGTTTGGTGTAAATTATGTCGATAAAAGAGTGCTCTTTCTGCAAATTCTCGTGGTTGCGGGTCAACCACAGCACCGCGAATCATTCGTTCTCCAGTGATTTTGAATCCAATATTGTTAAGCGATTCAATAATATTATTCTCAGCTTCTGTAATGGGTTCTCCATTAAAATTTGTGATGACTGCTACATCAATAAGTTGAGATGAATAGTTAAACAATAACTGTTCAAATACTTCACAAAATTCTTCCACATACGCAGTAGGCATGTGAACATCTTTAATCTCAAGATAGTCGTTGACTTTGAACATAAGCACCTTTCCTACAGGATCGACTCCTTTGAATACTGGAAGATACCAACCTTTGTCCAATGTTGCTCGGACATCCCAGATAAATCGTGAAACATACGGGTCAGATTGCGTCAAAATACGCATTGTTCTATCTTCTCTTCTTGGTTGATAAAGAATTTCGACATCATTCGGAATACAAAAGAACGCTTCCGGCTCGGGTACCAATGCCATTACTCGAGATATCTTGCCAGTTGATTCAAGGGTGTTGAGTTCCATAACCAATTCTTCAAAACTTCTTGAAATGTAAAATCGAAGTGTATTGGCTTTGATAGGACCCATTCTACGAATGATATCAATAAGTGCGTCTCCAAATGAGAGTGGTTTGTAATTTTGATGCACTTTGTGGAATAGAGACAACCTTCTCCTTCTACCTTGAACTTCTTCAAATTGTTTTACGATAAGCATTTGCCGTTCTAAATTTAGTATGGCATTTTTAATTTCACGCTGGAGATTTTTGAAGTCGTCACCCTTAGGGAAATCCGCGAGCCATTCTTGGCGGGTAATATTTTCATGATCTGGTAATCGGTCCAACAATTCTTGTTCCATTGGTCCAATCCATGGGTCCGGCTTGAGTCCCAAAAGCATGGGTATGTTGGATTTCGTTGTGTAACCTATTCGGTTATGGAGCACTCGACCCATGATGACATCACTATCCATTTGCATGTCATTCCAATCTGCGAATGAAAAATCATGAATACGGTATAGAAGTTCTTGTTGTTTTTGGAAGAATACATGATTTTCAAAAATCGAAGAATCTGAATACATCTTGAAGGATTTGTCCAAAATCATATTTTGCACATATCTGTATTCAATGACCTCCTCTTCTCCTCCGGTTAAACGATGTTCGTCGATTTTCAAAATATATTCTGCATCTTCTGTTTGACGAAAGAAACCTATCGAAATAACATTTTTCATCTCCAATTCATACAGTAATTTCTCGACAAGTGATTGAGGAAACGGTAGTCGATCGACCAATTCGTCAAGTTTTTTGGGTCCTTCAGAACCTAACATTTCGATAATTTTGACTCGGATGGCTTCCTTCGGGTCTCCTAATGTTTCGTCTCTCCATTCCACCGGAGTCGTTTTATCAAAAGAAATTGCAACTTTGTAGGTCAAACCTCTGGTTTGTAATTCAGTTAAATCATCTACTTCCTTACCACCATTTGAAACAAGGCACCCCAACGTTCCATGTATTTCAGCCATGAAATTGCTAAACCACTTACCATCGAGTTCACTAGCACCTGTGCCATCCAACTTTGTTATTTTTCCACTTTGACAAAGTTCTTCCACCCAGCCACGAATAGTTTCAATTTCTATACCCTGTAATTTATCTCTGTAAAGCGGATTCTGGAATTCTCTATCAAGACCGCCTCCGTGATTCATAAGATGGAGAAGACCTTTTGCATTGACTGGAACAGGAGTTTTTTGGATGAAAAATTGAGCTAATTCTTCTTGATTGAGTTGAGTTGCAAGCGATCTGGTACCAAGGAGACGTTGCAAAATTTCTGGGTCGATATCTTTGACCAAAAATGCCCTTGTTTTCATTGCCAATAAATCTTCAAATGCTGACATATAGAGCGACATTCCCAAACGAGATGGGATCGTAACGCGGGTGTGTACTATTCTTGCTCTCCCTTCATCACAGGCGTTAAGGAACTCCGTCAGGCTTTTCATATCAATATCTGAGAACATAATTTCATTTCTTGCCTCTTTGATGAGTAAACTATCTTCAATTGTACGATGTTTCGTCAGCAAAGCATCAGTTCTTTGCTGAAATTGTTGAGGACTTAATTCATCTCCACCTATACGTTTTGGAACAATAAGAGAACGACCTGCAACTTCTCTGAACCTTTTGTTGAACACTTGGGAATTCAATATATATCTCTCGATGACTTCGATATGATTATTTGATGTAAAGGAGTGATACATTGAGTTAGGGTCAATGTCTGCAGATGTTTTCACGAGTAAGCCGTTTTCATCGAATGACATTTCAATGACATTGATATTCTGAGATTCAGCCAACCCAGCCATGAAATAACCCAATGCTGTGTTAAATCCCCGTCCTCGACATGTCGTGATGACATAGGTGGGGTAAGGTCCAGATATGACTTGTTCAACCAAAATTCTTTCAGTATCTGGTACTTGGAAGGAATAGAGACTATGTTCCTCAAGATGTCTTGCTATTGCATTTGCTACTTCATTTGAAAGTCCATATGCATCTCGAAGAACAAGTCTCGGATCATTTTGTCGTCTTAACGCAACAATGCAATGATGAATAAGCTGCAGGAGCGAATTTGACAACTCCCTGCTACGAGACCGGGCTTCTCCAGACCAGGATGGAATTGTAGGCCTATGTCCTGTAATCGAAGCAACATTTACTCTCGTTCCAAGAATATTAGTAACTCGATAGGTGGAACCGCCCAATAGTATGACGTCTCCATTTCTCAAATTGGCAACAAATGAACCCGACAACTGGCCTAAAATCGAACCTTCTGCATTAAAGACGAGGTACGAATTATCTGGTGCAATTGTTCCAACATTTGTGTAGTAAATCATTCGAGAATAGCCTCTTTTACCATAGATATTTTCTTCCCAATCCACCCAAATGCGTCGTTCATCCTCAAGCATATCAAGAACTTCAATAAAATCATCATACTCAAAATTTCGATATGACCAAGAGTTGCTGATAATTTCAAATGCCTCATCAATATCTATGTCATTGATAATGACAAGCCCTAGGACAAATTGTGCTACAACATCCAAGCAGTTTTCTGGGAAATCAAGAAGATCCATGTCACCCGTTTGAATTGCTGCTTGAAGGGCTGCTAATTCGATGAGGTCATCGACGCTAGTAGGTAAAAATCGAGCTCTTGGTATTCCGCCAACATGGTGACCTGCTCGGCCGATTCGTTGAAGTGCAGTAGCTATATCTCCAGGTGAACCTACTTGTACGACCAAATCCACTGACCCAATATCAATACCCATTTCGAGTGAAGAAGAAGTTACGACGGCTCTCAAATGTCCGTACTTTAGTTTTCTTTCAACATCTAAGCGTATTTTCTTGTCCATCGAACCATGGTGGCCAGCTACCAAATCTCCCAAGAAAGGACGTAATCTTTGAACCAATGTTTCAGTCATTTTACGAGTGTTTGCAAAAACCAAAGTCGTTGTATGTGCCGAAATGAGGTCGGCAATGGCCTCCACATTTGAATCTAAAATTTTGAGAACAGGTAAATCACTAAATTTTGGATGTGTGATCAAGATGTCTAAATCCAATTCCCTTGAACCCGATATTTTAGCAATTTTTACGTTGTTTTCCTTTCCCCTTGTGGTTTCATCTTGGCTTGAGATAAGATACTCTGCAACTGTCTCCAATGGCTCCATAGTCGCAGAGATACCAATTCTTTGAACTGGCTGAAGCAATAAGGTATCGAGCAAAGAAAGGGTCAGCGACAAATGGACTCCGCGTTTCGTTGGAACAAGTGAATGGAGTTCATCGAGAATAATGTATTCGACATTCGAAATAATCGGCTGGAATTTTGCACTTGTAATGGCAATGGCTAGACTTTCGGGAGTTGTGATAAGAATATGAGGCGGTTTGGTCAACATTTTTTGCCTTTCTGATTGCGATGTGTCTCCTGTTCGCAGGCCAACGCGAATATCTTGAGCTCGATCTGGTAAATATTTATCAGAAATTTCTTTGAGTGGACCTATAAGGTTCCTCTGAATATCATTTGCTAATGCCTTAATTGGTGAGATGTAAACAGCATAAATTTGGTTTTCCAGTTTATTGTCCAATGCCAGGCGAACCAATTTATCAATGATAGATAAAAAAGCGGTAAGTGTTTTACCTGAACCAGTTGGTGAACATAGCAAAAGGTGGTCACCGTTCATAATTGACGGAATAGCCAATTTTTGAGGAGCAGTGAAATCTGGAAATGTATCTTTGAACCAATTACGAACTGGTTGAGATAACTGAGCGAGCAATACCTCGGTCGAAAGAGAATCATTGAGATACTCTACCTTTGCCAAAATATTTCCCGCCTACCCGATGGTGTTGAGCGGACGAATGGAATATATGAAGATGATGCTTTTATATTCAAACAGATATGGGTGAATGTCAAGCAACACCGATCCCATTTCGTTTCCAACGTTGAATTTTCTCGACATCGGGTTGACTTGAATCATGTAGAAGTGGACTCCCACTCGCTGCAACAGGTATTTCAATTTCATACAAGGCATTTGTTGGGCAGGAACCTATGCAGGAAAGACAACCTACACAATTATTTTCTACAACGATGACGGGACGTTTTTGGTGCTTCCTATGTCCCGGATTAACTACAAGAGGCAATAAGGCTTCAAATGGGCAATGAGGAATACACACGTCGCATCCAGTACACATATCCATCGTTATGGCAACCATGGATTGTCCCATGGGCTAAGACAGTTGAACCTCCATTTAATTCTATGTAATTCTTCAAATGATTGGCAAATTTAAGGTCAAATTGATAGGCAACGGACCAGTCGAAATACTGTGCCCGACATATCTACATTTTCTGAGGAAAGGCTGGAGCGTCTTCAAGGATTGCTCAAGAGAAGAGGTGTCATTCTCCCTGCATTTGAAATTCACGGAGGGAGCAAAGGTCTATTCGATTTTGGCCCAGTTGGAGGTCGTCTTCGAAACAAAATTCAGCAAGAATGGCTACATCATTGGCTCTCCCAAGGTGATATTGTCGAAATTTCTTCTCCTACAATAACGCCCTATTCAGTTTTAGAAGCGAGCGGCCATGTTTCTGAATTTACTGACTTCATGGCTGATTGCAAACATTGTGGTGAAGCATCAAGGGCAGATACTCTAATCGAAAAGCAGGTACTTGATGCAGACGCACTATCGATTGGCAACCTTCAATCTATTTTTAGCAAACTCTCTCCGAAGTGCCCTGACTGTGGTCAATCCACGTGGTCTGATATTCGAGCACAAAATCTCATGTTCAATACCTCAATCGGCGTGGGGAGTTCAGGAAAAGCAGGTTTTTTGAGGCCAGAAACAGCACAAGGTATGTTCACTCTTTTTCCTTCATTATACAGGCATTTCAGAGAAAAATTGCCGTTCGGTGCTGTTCAAGTTGGAAAAGGTTACAGGAATGAAATTTCCCCTCGACAGGGCATGATTCGATTAAGGGAATTTAATATGGCTGAATTAGAGTACTTTATTGATCCTGATACCACATACACCTATGATTTTGGTTCCATGAACACACAATTACTTGTACTCATTTCGGATGAACATGGTGAACTCAAAATGAGCGTGGGGGATGCTCTTGAACAGGGTATCATTCGCCATCCAACCGTCGCACATTTTATGGCACAGACTTACAATTTCTTACATCATGTGGGAATAAATGATTCCTTTCTACGTTTCCGACAACATAAGAAAAACGAAATGGCACATTATGCCCAGGATTGTTGGGACGCAGAAATTTTTGGTTCATTCGGGTGGGTTGAATGCGTAGGTATTGCCCACCGAGGTTGTTTTGACCTTGAGGCTCATGAAACATATACTGGAAAACAACTTCGGGCAAGAAGAGAATTTGAGACTCCTCAAACCCAAGTCATAGATGGTTGGGCAATGAATATGGCTACCTCAGGTCCAGCTTTTCGACAATACGCTCAAGAAGTGAATTCAATGATTCTAGACTTACCTGCCGATTGCACATTTCCAATCGAAATCACCATCGAAGATGGAACTGTTTTGACGATCATGGAGGAACATGTGAAGAGGGACCAAAGAGAAGTAAAGGTGTCAGGAGTATGGTTTACGCCTCATGTTGTAGAACCTGCATTCGGTATCGACCGGATTATATGGCACATCCTCGATCATGCGTATGATGAAACGGAAAAGGATGGAGAGGAGTACACTTATTTTCGATTTAAACCATCTGTTGCCCCCATAGATGTTTGTGTATTGCCACTTTTTGAAAAGGATGGCATGGATAAATTATCAAAGGAAATTCATAAGAAACTACTTTCTCAAACTGGGCTTTTTGCAACATATGATGGAAGTGGGTCAATCGGTAGAAGGTATGCACGGGCTGATGAAATTGGAGTCCCCTATTGCATCACCATTGACCACCAAACGATTGAAGATTCGACCTTTACCATACGTCATCGCGATGATGGTTCTCAAGAGCGAATAAACTTCGATGGTTTATTGAGATACATAGGTTCGATTCGACAATCGAAACCAATATTATGAACCGTCGACCATCAGTTTATTCCATGGATGTCGCAAGCGATTGGACAGAACGACATCGACCACGTACAGAACTTGAACTTGAAGGTAATGAGCCCGAACGAACAAAAATTAGGCAATGGTTGGACAAATGGAAGATTGGTTCCCCTAAGAAAAAGGGCATTCTCCTCATTGGCCCACCCGGTGTAGGGAAGACATCGATTGCAAGAGCGATTGCTCAAGATATGGGCTGGACAGTTATCGAATTAAATGCAAGCGATTCACGAAATGCTACTGCGATTCGAAAAGCAGCAACCCTTGGATCAACTCATCGCTCTTTGTTCCACGACCCTAATCAACCTCTACAAAAGACACTTATTCTTCTTGATGAAGTTGACCATCTAACTGGTGGCCTTCGAAGGGCAAGCGAAAAAAGAGTATCATCAGAAATGCTTGAATCAAGAATTGAAGGAATCCAACAAGGTGATTCAGGGGGAAAGGCAGAACTACTTCACTTGCTTGAAAAAACTCAACAACCCGTCATGTTAGCATGTAATGATGAACAACGATTCTGGGGAAAATCGAATTGGAGATCGACAAAAGAACGATTTTCGAAGCATCTTGAAATTATTAAATTTAAGCGAGTGAGCAAAGAATCCTTAAGACGAATTGCAAAAAAAATTTTACGAGATGAACGAACCGATTTTACTGATGAATCCATAGAAATTTTGGTAAAATACAATCCAGGAGATCTAAGGGCACTCGTACGAGATTTGCAAGTTCTGACAGAGGGACTTGAATCAAAACTACAAGCAGCAGATGTAGAAAATTATGTCATGTCAAATCCAAGGGATTTATCCATTGAATTATTTCCAGGATTAGAGGCATTATACAAATCAAACACCTGCAAAGATGCAGTGCGAATTTTAAGAACTATAGATAAAGATGAATCAACATTTATTGATTGGGTCCATTGGAACAATTCACAATTTTTCACAGAAAAAAAATCAATTCATAGAGCCGATAAAGCATTGATTAAATCCGATAAAGCATTTTCGAGTCGTTACCGAAATACTGCCCATAGGTCAACATATTGGTCTCAACACCTAACTTCTCTATCTGCAAGTGTTGCAAATTCAACTTCTCTGCAACAAAAGTTGTATCCTCGTTATCCAACATATCTTTCAAATCGTTTTCATTCCATTAAACCAAATTTGATTGAACAATTAATCAAGTTGTGTGGAATCTCTGAGAATACGGCAATTGAGGAATTGCTTCCTCTCCTTTCAATATTGCATTCATCAACTCACCAAATTGGAAATCCGAATCTATTTTCTTTATCCTATGAACTTGGATTAACAGCTGAAGAGCATGTGGCTCTTACTGATATCCCCTCAAATCGTCAATCAGCAAAGGAAATATATTTTCTTTACAATCAAAAAAACCTTGAAAAAGTTGTGAAAGAGGTTGTTGAAATTGAAATTGTAGATATTGAGGAACTTGATGAATCGAGCGATGAAGATGAAGGCCCTTCATCAGGTCAAATGACCTTGTTCTAATCGTTATTTTCTTTACCCTGTAGAATCTTTTTGACAAGGGCTACGCCTTGTATTTCAGCATCAGACTTCGCTTCTTTTTTCCAGGTTTTGAAACTCAAGAGGAGAATAGCGGTAAGTAATTCGAGACGACCAAACCACATTAGAACTGAAGTGAAGATTAAGACTGGTATTGGCATTGATTCCCATGTTGAACTTGGTCCATAGTCACCTAATGCTGGGCCCGTATTTCCTAAGCTTGATGCAACGATGGAAACAATAGTTTCCAAAGATGAGTTAGGCATGTAAAATGCTAAAATGAGACTTGAAAATGCAAACAATCCTATCCACACCAAAAGCATTCCAATGATGAGGCTAAGATATGAATCATCAATTGGTTTTTTGTTATACCGAATTTGGTGAACTTTTCTTGGCTGTGCTATTTTTGAGATTTCTCTCCGGGCAAGTTTTGCTGCAAGACCAATTCTTAAAATTTTGAGACCACCACCAGTGGAACCTGCTGAAGCACCGATGATCATTAAAAAGAAAAGAATGACATGTGTTGCTACCGGCCAAAGCACATAATCATCGGTGCCAAAGCCTGTTGACGTTCCGATTGAAACTACATTAAACAGGCTAGAACGGATTGACCCTTTCCAATCTCCCTGCCATTGATACAGAACCAAAAATATGATTGTTGTCGCAGTGAAAAGGTAAAGGATGAAGGTTTTCAATTCCTCATCGGAAATTGCCTCTTTTGCTCTTCTGTGAGTCAAAAGCCAAATCAATGTAAAATTGATTCCTGCAATCACCATGAAAACGATAATAATCGTCTCAACGATTGCAGAATTGTAAAACCCAATGCTATCATCATGAACTGAAAATCCTCCGGTAGGCATTGTTGTTAATGCGTGATTGACAGCATCGAAAAGACTCAAATCACCAATGCCAAATAGCAAAAGAAAAAGCATCATGGTGCAAATAAAGTACAAACCCCATAAAGCATAAGCCGTTTGACGAAATGAAGGGTGGAGTTTGGAAACGGTTGGACCTGTTAACTCCGCCCTTGCTAACGCCATTCCACCCCCAATTTTAGAAGATAAAATCATCATTCCAAGCATAATAATTCCCATGCCGCCAAGCCATTGTGTCATCGACCTCCATAGAAGCAAACCTTTGGATTGAGCAAAAATACAGTCATCTGTAATGGTCATAGCAAAGCACATTGGACTGGTGGAAATATCAATGACAGTTGCTCCAGTCGTGGTGTATCCTGACATGGCTTCAAACCAAGAAAACGCAGCTCCTTGCAACATTTCGTTTAGGGTCGCACCCTCCTCAAACGGTCCTACAAACATGCCTCCAAACCAAAAAGGTAGAGCACTAATGAGGACTGCAATAGGGTACATCAGTCCGACAGCGACAAAGGCTTCTCGATCACGAACACGATTTTTTGAATCAGTTCTTGTAAATGTTCCAATCATTAATCCTGCAAGTGAGCCACACATCAAGGCAGGGATACCAAATGTAACAGCAGCAAATTGCCAAGAATCGAAGTAACATGAAACCAAACCTATCAAAAAAATTGGTATTGTGAGCAAGGCCAATGTATACCCAAGAATCATGTTCAGGACATCTGTTCGCATGATTACACCTAAATTTTCTTTTGAACTTCATTTGCTTTTGCGTGAGAGGTAAAGACAACAAGTCGGTCACCTTCGATGATAGATTTCTTGTCTTTTGGAAGGAACGATTCCCATTCACCTGCAAGAGTTCTTCTTTGAATAAATGCCAACCGCATCCAATCCAATTTTTTGAATTCTTCAATTGGTTTACCTGCCATATTTGATGATTCATTCATCGTGACGCTCAAACCAGCGTAGTCGCTAATTTCTGACAATTTACCGAATGAACCACTTGCATTTGTATGGATGATGTTAAGAATTTGGTCAACGGCAACTTGACTTCGATCGACTGCATAGGTGATTCCCATTCGTTTTGTTACGCGGACAAGGTCGGAATCGAACAACACTAATCCAGTGCGCGTCACACCCTTATCTGCGGCTAACAAGCATGCTGCAATGTTATCATGGTCGTCATCCAAAGCAGATATAGCAAAGTCAAAGTTTTCTATTGAAATTTCAGATAAAATTGTCTTATCCAAATGGTCGCCATGAATCACTTCGAGGTCCTGATTCATCCCCGAATCAGAAGCAACGAGTTGATTTGCGAGATGCAAATTTCGTTCAATAACTGTCACTTTGGCTCCCTGGTTTAACCAATCGGCAACAATTTTCTGCCCCATATTTCCAGCACCAAAAATGACGACTTTAGGGGTGTCTGGATAAGGTTGCGATTCATGACCATAAACGGTCATGATGGTATTGAGTGAATCTATCCCAACCGTCGACACAGCCAACGTATCGCCGTATTCATAGCGATACGATGAATCATACAACATCATTCTACCGTCTCTTTTTTTCACGGCAAGAATTGGTGGCATATCTACATCCGAATTTTCTTTGATTTCTCTGTTCGATAAACCAAAAAGGTGTGTAGCATTTTGTGCCACGTCTATCTCTACAATGTATGCTCCGTGGCCAAAATGAACGACTTGGTCGACTTGTCCAGAAGTTAGACCTGCATGTAAGCGTTCAATCATAATATCAGTCGGATCAATAACATAGTTGACTTTTGCCCATTCGACAAGATAACCTTGATTTTGTTCTGTAACATATTTTTGATTTTTTACTCGGACTATACTTAGAAGTTGCTTATTGACATCTGTAAGATTGTGCTCATGTTCTGCGAGCATCGAGGCAATCAAATTCGTTTCATCCGATTCTGTGGTTGCAATAAACACTCTTGCCGTGTTGATACCAGCTTCTTGCAACTTCTCTCTGGCCGTAATGTCACCATTGATCACAAGTACATCGAGTTGTTGAGCATTCTTGATTGCCCTTGCATCGTTGTCGATGAGAACCACATCATGATTTTGTAACCTCAATGTCCGTGCAAGTTCAAAACCAATTCGCCCTGCCCCACCAATGATAATTCGCATATTCATTCCTCTATTAGAAATATTCAGGGTATTTTTTGACTTGGAAACTACCTTGTGCAAAATCAACATTGCCTATTGTGGAAAAAATCCTGTCTCGATCAAAACTCCCTGGGTATTTAGGGCGATAATAATTATATACATTTTCAGCATCTTTTGATTCAAATTCTTCAACCCAATCGACATATGCTGTGGTTGTGGATAAGAGCCATTTATTGTTCACGACATCGACCTGTGCATTCACAAAACAACTTGCGAGGGTGATACCCTTGTTTTCGCACCACTCGTCGCTCAACGGCAATTGAATATAACCCCAAGCATGGGCTTCCCAACCAATATCACTAAAAGTGTAATCATTCAGCAAGCCGAATACATACCAACCAGGAATACCCTTTGAACGGAGAATGCTAAGGAAAGCATTGGTTTGTTCATCACAATCTCCTTTTGATGCTGCTAAACATTCGGCTCCAGAACGAGGGTCTTCGACAGGGGCGAATTTATCATAGGTTACTTTTTCATGCAAGTAATCAAAAGTAGCCCTTGCAAAAGCATACGCATTGTCTTGCATACCTTCTGGAATTCGTTGTGAAATTTGTGCAGATGCAAAAACAATTTCTTGTGGGTTTGAATCAATTTTGTATTCCCCATAATCGTTAGGATAGTGTTGATTGTTCGAAAAATCAGCAGCAAATTCACTTGAACGAAGTGCATAATCGGTCAGAGTTCCAGAATTCTCCACATTAATGCCGAATTCTTTACCTGGTACTCTACTATCAACTCTTGAGTGGTCCCACCACGAATACGATGTGGCAGATATAGTCGCTTCAAAGGTATATGATGCAGTTGCCGCCCCGTTGAAGGCTGGTTGAATCATGATACAATTTGCCACATTACAATAATATTTTTCATCTTCGAGAGGTGATGATTCATCGAAAACGCCTGGATGCCAAATTTTCGTTCCATCCGATGCGGTAATAGGGGATGAAGACCCAAGGCCGCCGTAATATGTGTGTGGTAATCCGTTGACTGGGATATTAAAACGCTCGGAGCCTACAATGACCTCAACTTTGAGCGTTTGTTGAAGGACGATACTATCTTCACTCTCGCCATCGTCGTATTGAAACAAAGAATTCGAATTCATGTTACTTGTCAGTTTGGGCGGCAATACAATACGTTCCGCTCCGTATCCATTAAATTCTTTGACAATGCTGGTTTTCGAAACCGTGTAGGTCGCTTCAACGGGATAGGGGAGGTAAGTTGCTGTTGCTGAGGCAATGAACTCATCGATGCTATTAAACTCCCCAAGCAACGCTTCTCTTGCTTGTGGGGAAAGGAAGACAAATGCGATGAATACAACGAGTGCTAAACTTCTGAATCGATTTTTTCTCCGTTTGAAAATGTTACGTTCTCGACCAGTCTTTGTCATCACAATGCCTTTTTGCCGAGGTTGTTTTGCCATCATAAACGTTGATTCTTTACTTCCCTCGTCGAATTGCTGTTCTAACCTGTATCCTCCTTCACGGTTGGAGGTAATGACTCTACCGCAATTATAACATATTTTGTCACCAGGTAAAGTGACGCTGTTACAATAACGGCAAGATGGCATGAACCATGCTTATGCATCAATTGTATAACAATTGCTCAATTTTTCACTCTTCTTCATGGCTTAAGATATTGATTTCTTGACTTGTTTCCCTTGATTGTTGAGCCCAAATACGACGTAGCCTTCGCCTTGATTCTTTGGGAATTGATTCCCAAATCCAAGTGTTAGCATTTGATTGAAAGATGAGTAAAAACGGAAGGATAAAAATCCAAGTATAGTAAAAATCAACTGCACTCACAAGGAGCACAATGAAGATCATCCTCCAAGACATGGAGCGGATGACAGCCCCCCATCGTCGGCCTTGAAGCATTAAGTGACCGTGAAAACAAGTAATGAGTGCTTCTGCACGTGGTGCAATCGTACAAAAAAGTACAGCATTAACAAATGTTGCCAACGTTAGCCCAGCCTCCAAAAACATTCTCGCAACAAAAAACATGGCTACCATAGCCCCGAGAGACAAACCTAAGGCCCATCCACTCGTCGGTTGGGAGTTATGGTGCCGCACTTTTTTCCGAATGAGCATGAAATGAGTTGATAGACTTACCAGTAATACAATAATTACGACGTTAAAAACATTAAATTGACCTTCAATTCCATTGTATGTTCCAGCGAGCGCAGGTTCAAGGATGTAAGAGTTCGAAAGTAAACCATACATTGCGCCAAGCAAGAGCCCCCAGAAAACTTGATTCCAAGCCGTCTGAGTATCATAAAATCCAGCATATTTTGTCATGACTCCTTTCCAGCCAAAACTCATTCCAATCAATGGTAAGATGATGGCGATTTGAGACAGAACGACTTCGGATGCCACGGTTGAAACCAATAACTTTCAATTTACATACCTTTAGGTGTAAGCGTTGAGTTCAAACGGTTTCAGTTCGTCGGGGGGGTATGGCCAGACTCCTGCTCTTTGGAGGAAAAGGAGGAGTTGGTAAAACAACAACTTCTGCTGCAACCGCACTTTGGCTTGCAGAATGCGGCCTCAAGGTTCTGCTTGTGTCAAGTGACCCTGCCCATTCAACTTCAGATTCACTTGGGGTACACCTTTCATCAGAACCAACACTCGTGGACGGAACAAGATCACTCTATGGTGTTGAGATGAATCCCGAGGGTAGATTGGGAGATATTTTGCCAAAATTAGATACTGTAATCCAAGGGATGAACAGCCCTCAATTGTCTGGGCTATCCATGTTTATGGACCCTAGGGCTCGCGAAGAATTAACTTCGATGAAATCTGAGATTCAATCTGACGAACTTTTGTTTCCTGGTCTCGATGAAGCTTTGGCATTTGATGAACTGTTGCGCCACATGGAAAATCCCTATTGGGATGTCGTTATTTTTGACACCGCTCCGACAGGTCACACACTTCGTTTCTTATCACTTCCTGAAATCATTGATACTTGGACAGACCGCCTCCTGCGAATGTTGCGAATATCTGGCGGAATTCGATCGATGTTGTTTGGTCGAAAACAAAGTGATGATTTGAAAGAGGAAATTGAACGATTTAGAAGTCGAGTTTTGCATATTCGAAGAATATTAAGTAATCCGAATTCAAGTTCGTTCACACTCGTGACCATTCCAGAACGAATGGGAATCAATGAAACGTCAAGGGCCTACAGTGCATTAAAGAGGTACAACCTTCATGTCCCCTCTTGTTTGGTGAATCGAATGACCCCAAACATCGACCACCCCTTTATCCAAAAGAGATACAAGGAAGAACAAAAGCGAATCAATGAACTTACCACTATCTTACCCGAAGTTCAAGTTGCAACAATTGAGGTCTTTGAAACAGAAATCAATGGACTTGAAGCACTAAGAGAATTTGGAACTATTTTGTATGGGCCTCCCTTAGAATTTGAACAAACAATAGGCCCGCATTCATTCGGTGATAAGTTACAACATTCTATCCACAGGGGAGTGGTTTCAACCATTAATGATGTTGAAGAAACCGTATCATTACACATTCCAGATACTGAAAAACAGTCATTTCAACTTCGATGTGAAACCGGACAACTGTATGTAAGTATTCATGGGCGGGAACAAAAAATATTGACTCAATATCCAGCAAGAAAAAGCACAATCAAAGCATCCTTCGAAGGTGATACATTGAAAATAATGATACCTCGAGGAGACGATGCTGACATAGAGGAGGATGTATGATATGGCCCTTGAAAACTTATCAAAGGGAATATTTCGTTCACTCGGATTACTCAAGAATAAGCGAAAACTCGATGAAGATGAACTTAAAGAAATGACTCGTAGTCTCCGAAGAGCACTCCAAGAAGCAGATTTTAACATTAGACAAACCAAAGAAATTGTCGATAGATTAGAGCAGAAATTAAGAGAAGAAGAACCTCGGCCTGGAATAACACTTCAAACACATGCTTTGAATATCCTTTATCTTGAACTTGTTCGTATTTTAGGCCCCCCACATGAGTTTCAACCACGAGGAGCCACACTCCTTCTCGTTGGATTGTATGGACAAGGGAAAACCACAACCACGGCCAAATTGGCAGAGTGGTATCGAAAAAAGCATTCATTGAAAGTAGCGGTGATCGAAGCCGACGTGCACAGACCTGGTGCCTATGCCCAACTTCAACAACTGCTCGAGGGCAGTTCGGTCGAAGTTTATGGAGAGCCAGAAACAAAGGATGCCGTCACAATTGTTCGAAATGGTTTAGAGAGATGTAAAGCTGCTGACCTGATTATTGTTGATACTGCAGGGCGACATCAACTTGATGATGAATTGGTTGTTGAACTCGAGCATCTGTCAGATTTAACAAGGGCCTCTGAAAGATGGCTTGTCATCGATGCGCAAGTAGGTCAAGCCGCAGGACCAGTAGCTGCCTCGTTCCATGGGTTGGCAGGGGTAACCGGTATCGTCATTACCAAACTTGACGGAACCGCACGGGGAGGCGGTGCATTATCCGCTGTAGCCGCAACCGGAGCACCGATTGTCCATATCGGTGTGGGGGAGAAAATTCAAGATATTGAGAAATTTGAATCGAATCGTTTCATTTCTCGACTGCTCGGAATGGGAGATATTCAGGGCCTCATTGATCTCGCACCTGAGGACCTTGACGAAGAAGAAGCTTTACGACTCACTCAACGACTCATGAGTGGTAGGTTCACTTTGAATGATATGTATAAACAAATGGAAATGATGTCGAAAGTGGGAACAATTGACAAATTAATGTCTTTTTTACCTGGTTCATTTCTTGGTGGAATGGGTGCAATGTCAAAGGCACAAAAAGAAGGCATGCAGAAAAACCTTGACAGATATCGTACCATAATGGATTCTATGACAAATTGGGAAAAGAATGAACCTGCAAAGATAAAGGTTGACCGAATCCGAAGGATTGCAAGAGGTTCTGGTGTCCGAGAAAAAGATGTACGTGAATTGATTGGTCAATGGAATCGTTCAAGGAAAATGATGAAGGGCATGGGTGGAAACCGACAATTGAACAAACAGATGAGAAAGATGATGAAAGACGGCGATTTTGATATTGACCCGTCATCCTTTGGAATGTAATTGTCATCGGCAAAACCTCATTCAATAGTAGAATGAAAATTCAAGTTTGGGGTTCAGTAACTCTTTGATAACAAGACTCTGCGGGTTGTTGGGTTCCCAGTCATATGGCAAGGTCTTGAATTTTCATACGGTTCAGTAGCGTCTCCCAAAAAAGATAAGCCTCCCAAACGTTCAATGATTTCAGCATGTGCGTCGCTACCATCAAATGCCAACTCGTAAATGTGACCGTCTAAAATTTCACCTTCAAAGGTCCATTCGCCTTCAACTTTTGAGATTTGAGGAAGAGGTTGGATAACATGCTCCATGTGTTGATGGGCCCTTTCTCTCAATTCTTCGGATACCTGTTGAAGGAGTCGTAAACAATCGTTAGCAATGTTTGAAAGGGGTATTGGTTCTTTCCCACCAGTTCTTTTTGCTGCAAAAGCAGTCCCTTGTTCGATATCCCTTGGGCCAATATCCAATCTTAATGGTACTCCTTTAATTTCCCAGTCATAGTATTTCTGACCAGGATGTAAATCTCTATTATCCACCTTGACTCTTAATCCAGATTTGCGAAGTGTTGATGCAATTTCATTGGCAACTGATATTGTGTCAGCTGTTGCGTTCTTTCGAATCATTGGGCAAAGTACAACTTGAATTGGAGCAATTGAGGGGGGCATGATGAGGCCACTATCATCTCCATGCATACCAACGATGGCACCGAGTAACCTTTCAGACATTCCATATGTTGTTTGATGAACATAGGATTGTTCTGCGTCAATATTTTCGTATGATATGTCAAATGCCTTTGCCCATTGGTCTCTGTAATGGTGGCATGATGCTACTTGTAGTGTTCTGCCATTGGGCATGATCGCATCGATACCAATGGTGTACCATGCCCCAGGGAATGTATCCCACACAGGTCGTTTTGCCTTAATGACTGGCAAACATAATTCATGCATAAGACGATCAACGATTTCAAGGTCTTCTTTGATTTGTTGTGTTGCATCATCTTCATCGATATGAGCCGTATGTGCTTCAAAGAAATGGATTTCTCGAACGCGAATAAACGACCTCGTTTGTTTCGTTTCATATCGAAATGTATTCACCATCTGATAAATTTTCAATGGTAAATCTTTGTGAGAACGAATCCATAAGGGAAACATAGTGTACATTGCAGTTTCACTCGTCGGACGTAAGAACATTGGAATGTCCAACTCATTTTGACCTGCATGTTTTACCCAATACACCTCTTTTTTGAAGCCGGCTTCTTCCTCATCCATTCGAAGTGAGTCAGGGTCGACATCTTCTTCTCGAGCCCTCTTTAGCCTTGCTACAAGTGCATTCTCTTTTTCCAATAAATTTTCAGGAATTAGAAGCGGAAAATTCACCTCTTCATGGCCTGTATTTTCCATTTCGATATGGGTTAATGCATCAATAAGTTTC
This sequence comes from Candidatus Poseidonia sp., assembly GCA_030827365.1. GTDB lineage: Archaea > Thermoplasmatota > Poseidoniia > Poseidoniales > Poseidoniaceae > Poseidonia. The sequence goes on from JAUREO010000022.1 coordinate 20,917, forward strand.
ATGGCTTTCCAGCCATAAGGTCTCCAAACGTCCATACCTTTTATTGGATACCGTTTGTCAACCAAATCTGCAGCTTCTACAATGAATGGATACCATTCATTAAACTGGTCATTTTTAGAAGGTATCCCTCGTTTGGCTTTATCATGGGACACCAATCACACCTCCGCCACGTTGAGTATACCTATTTTTTCCCACGAAACCACATGTATAAAATCAAACTACAAAAAATGGCAAAAATATCTGGTATCCCATACGACCCATCCAAAATTGGTTGAGACCATGCATAACCTTCGTTCATATCGAAAATATACAGGTAATTGAATCGAGTGTAACCATCTACTGGGCAATAATAGTTGGGATTACATGGACTGTTGGTCAACATTCCAATGAGACCAAAAACATTCGACACTGAAATGATGAAGGCTAAGAAAAACAACTTTGATAGCAGGTTGCCTTTTTTTGTTGTGGTTTGTGGAAGCGGAGGCAGGTTATTCATAGGAAGCGGCGCTGGAGCAGCCGGAAAAGCTGGTGCTGTAGTTTCAATGTACAAATCCGAAGGTTCCGTAGGTTGTTGGAAGGATGCAGTTTCTTGAGGAATATCCTTCGTTTTTTGCGGCGTTACGGTTGCAAATTTAATCCCATACAAACGATTGGCAAGGCTTGCAAGAGCGGGGTCTTTTTCCAACTCATCCATGTTAAGTTCGCCATCGAGAAGTTGTTGCAATTTCTCGTACGAACTTACCATCAGAGTTCCCCCGTTGTTTTGCCCTTGACCAACACCTTGATGAAGGCTTCTTTTGGCTACGGAAGTTATGCATTTCCTGCAGCTTCGACATCGGCCCAATCTTTCATAAAACTATCAATTCCTTTGTCTGTAAGCGGATGTTGTAACAATTGTCGAAAGATTTTGGCAGGCATTGTTGCTGTGTGGGCCCCTAATTGCATGCATTGTAGAACATGAGTCGGGTGGCGAATAGATGCCGCTAATACTTTGGTAGATGGTTGATAATGGTCCCATGCAGCCATGATTTGTGCTATCAGTTCCATCCCATCATGGCCAGTATCATCAATTCGGCCGACGAAGGGTGATACGTAGGTCGCACCAGCTTTTGCGGCCATGAGTGCTTGAGATGCTGAAAAAATCAGGGTTACATTTGTGTCTATTCCTTTTTCTGTCAGAATCTTTGTAGCAGCGAGGCCTTCTGGCGTGCATGGCACTTTGATGATCACATTAGGAGGCAATTCATTTTTCAAGGCCACTCCTTGTTCGACCATTCCAGCAGTATCAATGGCCGTAACTTCGGCAGATATAGGGCCGGAACAAATTTCCGCGATTTCACGGACAACTTGCTTGAAATCTCGACCTGATTTTTTGATAAGTGAAGGATTTGTTGTGACTCCATCGAGAATGCCCCATGCGGCTATTTCTCGTATTTCATCAACATCTGCGGTGTCCAAAAAGAATTCCATGAAACTCGCAAATCAACGAATTCTATCAATGCTTCCATTAAGGAATATGTTACGAATTCAAGAGTTTTCGCACGGCTTCTGCAATAAAAGGTGCTGATAACCCGAGCAAATTGAGCATTTCTTCTGATTCACCAGATTCACCAAAGCGATCTGCAACACCGATTCTTTTCATCGGAACCGGATAGTTTTCGATCAGGTATTCAGAAACTGCACCACCAAGTCCTCCGATTATGCTATGGTCTTCTGCCGTGACGATCTTTCCACATTTTTTTGCTACATCAAGGACGAGTGCTTCGTCAAGTGGCTTAATCGTATGCATATCGATGACAGTTACTTCTATTCCTTCTAATGATAATTCTTGGGCCGCTTGCAAGGCTTCAGAAACAAGAATGCCACATGCGATTATGGCTGCATCGTTTCCATCCCGATGAATCACGCCTTTTCCAATTTCAATTTCATCTTCCCTCCCGTCGTAAAGTACAGGGGATTTATTTCGAGCCGTTCTTGTGTAAGAAGGTGAATTTAAGTGAACGAGTTGTTTGGTAAGAATTTTTGTAGAAACATCATCGCACGGATGCAAAACTGTCACATTGGGTAGTGTTCTGTAAATGGCAAGATCTTCAATGGATTGTGCTGAAGAACCGTCGGTTCCTGTGTGCGTTCCGCCATGACTGCCGCAAACATGAACAGCCAAATTTGGTCTTGCAATACCGTTTCTCATTTGCTCGAATCCGCGTTCGGTGAATATTGCAAATGTGCTCGCGAAAGGAATGTAACCAGATGCAGCTAATCCTGCACCGACAAGAAACATGTTCTGTTCTCCAATCCCACAGGAAATTGTTCTTTGAGGAAATTGTTTTCTAAAATGAAGGGATTTGGTTGATTTACCTAAATCTGCTTCGAGTACAACAACTCTTTGGTTTCCTCCCAATTCAAGTAAAGCATCGCCATACCCATCACGAGTTGCAGCCATTCGAACCATCATGCTACCCCCAATTCTTTCATTGCAAGTGCATATTGCTCATCGTTAGGCGCTGCTCCATGAAATGAGGGATTGTTTTCCATGTACGAAACACCTTTTCCTTTGACAGTTCGGGCGATTAAAATATTGGGCTTTTGGTTTGAATTCTTGAGAAATTCCAAACCCTCAAGAATTTCACTCATATTGTGACCATCAATTATCTTCACATTCCAGCCAAAAGCCTCCCATTTTTTGGGGATGTCAAACATTCTCATTTGTTCGTCACAAAAATCATCATTTTGAATGCCATTACAATCGAGAATCACATTGAGATTTCCAAGTTCATGGTGAACGGCTGCCATCGCTGCTTCCCAGACACTGCCTTCTTGAATCTCGCCGTCCCCGAGCATTACGTACGCTTGCCTTTGGCTGCCATCAAGTCGTGCAGCAAGAGCACTTCCCATGCCAAAAGAGAGTCCCATGCCGAGCGAACCGGCTGAAAAATCTACGCCAGGACACCATTTTGCATCGACATGACCTTGGCATTTTCCTCCTAAAACCCTATATGAAGTTAAATCGTGTTCTTGAATGAAGCCATGCTCAGCAAGAATTGCATACATGCCAGGGGACGCGTGCCCTTTGGACAAAATAAATCGGTCTCTGTCTTCCCAGCTTGGATTTTTAGGGTCTACACGGAGAGTGGTTCCATACAATGCTACGAGAATGTCGATTTCAGACAGAGAGCCTCCGGGGTGACCTGCTTGAGCATTGTACACCATATCGACAATTCGGACTCTGCATTTTCTTGCGACCTCTTCTAATTCTGCAATGCTTGACATTGAAATCCAAACTCTATGAAGAGTCGGTAAGCCTTTGATACTTGTGATTCAAACCTTTGCCTTCAGGCTTTGCCAATTTTTGAAAATGAACGCATCAATCGGCCAATACTGTGAACAAATATCATGGCACAATCACTCAAGAAAGAACCGCCACGAGGTAGAGTCCTAGTAACCAACCACATAAAAACAAAGACAAACCAAGCAAAAAATGCAAGTGAAAGAGTGTTTCCCAATGTACCAATACCAAAAATTTCGTGCAAGTTGATCTTGGCGACAATGAAGATCGCAATGACCACGCCCATGATGGATTCACCTGCAATGAAGCCAGCACCAATCAGTACGCCTCGGCTTTCCACTTCTTTTGCTGCCTCTTGTGCGGCTTGCGAAGGCTCATCTGACAAATGACCATCAATTCGTAGATGAGCACTACGCAAAGCAAAATATGACAAAATTCCACCAAGCATGATAGGTACTGAAAGGCCGAGGGGAAGATAAATTCCGATTGCTACACTCATTACTGGCATCTTTAATCGGATAAGAGCAACAGCAAGAGCGGCACCCAAGAAAACCATTTGAAGATTTAATTCGCCGCCAAATGCCCCTTGGACAATTGCTCCAATGAGTTCCGCCTGTGGTGCGAACAAGGCCTTTGAGCATGTGGGGTCGCTTGGAAGGGGATTAGCCATACATGCCGTGGGAGAAATGCGAAATGCATCATGCAACAGGGAAAGGACTGGTCCAATAACGACTGCACCAGTCAATACTCCGACAATTTCTGCATATTGTTGCTTTTTTGGTGTAGCACCTAACATGTGACCAGTCTTTAGGTCTTGCATCACATCACCCGCAATAGCTGCGGATGAGGCTACTATGGCGGCGATAAGGAGCGTTGCGTACATTAAATCTGCAGTTTTCATGTCCAGCAAAAGGTCACCTACGATCCAAACAAGCCCAACCGTGAACAACAATGTTGCAATCGTCATCCCAGACACTGGGGAATTCGATGAGCCTACGACCCCTGCAATATATCCAGCAACTGCAGCGAAAAAGAATGCTACACAGGCAAGAAACAATGCACCTGCCAATGCAAGAATTGATGACCCTGTGCCCCACCAATAAAACAAGAAAGTGAGTACAACGAGAACTCCACAAGCAACTGCAACGTATTTGAGTGGAATGTCTTGTTCAGTTCTTAGAATATCTTGTTCATTACCTGAAGTCTGAACAAATGCTTTACTGAGGCCTGTGATAATTGTCTTTCGCATTGACCATAGCGTGTATACGCCCCCAACGACCATTGCACCTACGCCAACGTATCGAATTTGAGAAGACCACAATAGATAGAATCCATCGACTAAATTAGGTGAATTTGGCCACCCATAAATCAAGCCATACATTGGAACAAGAAGGCCAAATCCGATAACACCACCGAGGAAAATGAAGGATGCAATTCGTATTCCGACAATAAATCCGACACTGAGTAATGCTATTGACAAGTCAATTCCAGCGTACAAACGAGTAGCAGCAAAATCGATTGCACCTTCAACAGTATGATGCGTGATTTCAAATCCCTTGACCATAAATCCGTAAATTCCTCCTATGCCAAGTGCATACAAAATTGCTAATGCCCCATCTCCACCTTCTTCGCCAGCAACAAGTACTTCCCTGCAAGCCACACCCTCCGGGTAAGGTAACGCCTCTTCCACAATGAAGAGTCTTCGAAGTGCGATAGTAAACATGGTGCCGAGTAGACCACCGATAGATGCTATGACGAGGGTTTCGAACCACTGAATGCTCGTCCAGATGTTCATGACAAGGAGTGCAGGTACCGTAAAAATGACGCCAGCAGCGAGAGATTCACCTGCAGATGCCATGGTTTGAACAGAATTATTTTCTAATATTGAGACGTCTTTGAAAAATTTAGAACGTAAAATAATCATCGACATTACCGCGGCTGGAATACTTGCAGAAACGGTCATTCCAGCATACAACCCAAGATAGGCGTTTGCAGCAGTCATGAGAACTCCAAGAACAATGCCGACAATCACTACACGCAGGGTAAACTCTTTGGGCTCAAGGTCCGCAGAAATGTAAGGTTGTTCAGCCCCCATTATTATCCTCGACCTCTTACTACTAAGTCAATTCATCGTAAAGCTTGAATATCATTCTAACCGTATTTCGCTACACAATATCGGTTTGGTAATCCACCACCAACATAATAAGTCACAAATAATCCAAGACCGATTAGGATAGGTCATCACATGTCCGTTGAATCATGGCATTCTATGGAGATAGACGATTGTTTTCGTTCATTAGAATCTTCTGAAAATGGGATTAAAAACAATGATGTCTTGAAATTTCAACAAAAATATGGATTAAATAAATTAAAAGAAACCCAGCCAACACATCCATTTATTCGTTTTTTGAGTCAATACAATGACCCTCTTAATTACCTTTTAATGGGTGCTGCTTTAGTAGCTCTACTCATTCATCCAGACCAACCTGCTGATGCAATTTTCATTTTTATTGTCTTAACTGCCAACGCATATTTTGGATTTTGGCAAGAGGGTCAGGCTGACAAAGCCATGGATTCACTCAAAAAACTATCAATATCGAATTGTATCGTCATAAGAAACGATTTTGAAAGTGAAATACCAACAACAGAACTGGTTCCAGGTGATGTCGTTTGGCTCGTACCTGGACTCAACGTTCCTGCTGATGTTCGTATTTTCGAAAGTTTAGACTGCAAAATCGACGAATCTGCCCTCACTGGAGAAGCATTGGTCGTTCGGAAAACAATAAACGCAATCAAAGAAGATACGCTTCTTGCTGATCGAAAAAATATGGCTTACATGGGCACAACTGTGTCGAGTGGAAGAGCAAAAGCTTTGGTTGTTCACACTGGAATGCATACTGAATTGGGCAAGATAGCAGCAGATATTGCTGAGGCTGAAACTCCAAAAACTCCATTAGAATTAAAACTTGAACAACTTGGTCGATTTTTGGGTTTTATTGCGTTAATCGTAGCGGTCATTCTTGTTGTTGTAAAGATGATATTTGCCTTAGGCGATCCAGATGCTGTACTGACAGAGGTGGCCATTGATCAATTTATCATCGCAATCGCAATATTCGTTGCAATCGTCCCCGAAGGTCTGCCCATTATTCTCGTGATCACCTTGTCCTTAGGAATGAGGAATATGGCCCGGCATAAAGCAATCATTCGTCGAATGAAGGCAGTGGAGACATTAGGTTCAACGACAGTTATTTGCTCAGACAAAACGGGAACACTCACAACAAATCAAATGACGGTTAAAGATTTAGTTAACTTGAAACAAACATATACTGTAAGTGGAGAAGGTATTGCACCAGTAGGAACTTTGTTTGTCAACGATGAGCAAATCAAATCTTCGAAATTATCTTCACTCATGAAAACACACGAATACAAAGTTCTCGCAGATTGTTTATCTCTGTGTCATAATACAAGCATAAAACAAGATGATGATAATAATTGGTCGGCTACAGGTGATCCTACTGACCAAGCCTGTGCGGTTTTAGGGTGGAAATTGAATGGTCCCCTCAAAGAATTCAAAAAAGCCCATCCGAGGCTCGCTGAGATGACGTTCAATAGTGACAAAAAGAGAATGTCAGTCATTCATTCGAGAGACAATGAGCGATGGTTGTTCACAAAGGGTGCATTTTTCGTTCTAGAATCCCGATTAAAATACAAATACGATGGTGATGAACTCATTGAGCTAACGCCGGAAGATCTTGATGTCATTCGGTCGAAACATGATGAACTTGCTGGAAAAGCACGCAGAGTCATTACATTAGCAGCCAGAGAGGTTCATGGTACGGAAAATTTGGATGAGTGGGACCTTTTGGAACAAGACTTAGTTTATCTGGGGAGTGTAGGTATTATTGACCCTCCACGCCCAGAAGTTTTCGATGCCATCCTCACTTGTCAAAAAGCTGGAATTCGAGTCAAAATGATTACGGGAGACCAACAAAAAACGGCTGTTGCTATTGGTCATGAACTTAACATTTGTAGGAAAGATTATATGGGCATCAATGGAAGGGACTTATCTCAAATTAGTGATGAAGATTTAGTCAAAATCGCCCAATCAACCTCAATTTTTAGCAGGGTAACCCCCGATGACAAAATGCGTATCGTCACAGCATTACAATCTACAGGAGAAGTCGTTGCTATGACTGGAGATGGCGTGAACGATGCACCTGCCCTATCAATAGCAAATATTGGAATTGCCATGGGTATCGAAGGAACAGATGTTGCTAAAGATGCGGCTGACATGGTATTGCAAGATGATAACTTTGCAAATATTGTTCATGCCGTAGAAGAAGGGAGAAAAATATACCAAAATATTCGTAACTTTGTGAGATATCAAGTTTCAACAAATGTTGCGGCAGTCCTTTTGATTGTAGTGTCGACATTTATCTTCGGATGGAACTTACCACTTACTGCAACTCAGATTCTCGTCATCAACATACTCATGGATGGCCCACCCGCAGTCGCCTTAGGTGTTGAAACGAAACATGGGAAAGTTATGGATAAGCCTCCTCGTCCAGTGGATGAAAAACTACCGAATGCAGCAGACAAACTGCTCATGTTGTATTTGGGATTAGTTATGGTTGCGGGCTCCCTTATGGTCTTTTACCTTGC
>JAUREO010000023.1 GCA_030827365.1 Candidatus Poseidonia sp.
CAGTGAGTACACTCTGATTCCTCAGCTATCACAACATAATCAACTAATGTCAAAACATCATGTGGACACAATGTCATGCATGCCCCACATCCATAACATACTTCAGTTCGAACGTTGAACTCTTGGCGTTCATCTCGAACCATGATACTGGCAAAAGTTGGCTCTACATAGGGTCTTCGTACGTAACATTATTCAAAGACTTGATAATCGATTCAATGCCATTTCAATCAATTTTAAAATACATTTTTTTAAAGATTAATTTTGAATCATAAACCCCCACCCCTCTATTTCCTTTGGAGATTTTTTTTGGAGGGGAAAACAAAACAAAACAGAGAGATAGAAACAAAACAAAACAAATTCATGTGAAGATTATCGCGACAATCATATGAACATTAGGATAGAAATTTTGATTTTTAGAGATGTCAAGTGGAATTTTCTTTCCAAAGGAAACAAAGGGGGGACACCCACATCTTCAACAACATCCAATACATCGGATGAACATGGTGGTTTTTTCTCCTGGGCGTACATCTTCGTACCCTAATGAATCACCTGAACACGGAATACGATATCACTACCTTGGTGGTGGTGATGAAGTGGGAAACGTAGGCATTGTTCTTGAAGATCAAAATGGGACCCGATTACTTCTTGATTATGGATTAGCTCCAACAAAACCACCACGATATCCTCATGAAGCTCCACTTATCCATGATGCAGTCATTACACATTCTCATATTGACCATCTTGGAATGGTTCCGTGGTTATGTGGACATTATCAAACTAGACTACATGGAACTCATGTCACAGCGGCACTTTCTGATATGATGTGGCACGATTGCTACAAAGTAAGTTCAATAGAAAAATATCCCCTCTCTTGGGATAAACGGGATATTGAAATCGCTACAGAATCATGGTATGTCCACCATTTTGGAGAATCATGGCACCACCATGATTGGACACTGACCCTTCATTCTGCAGGCCATATTCCAGGTGCTGCCATGTTGCATATTCAAACACCTGAACAATCAATACTCATTACCGGTGATTTTGATACTCGAGATTCTCCTCTCGTTGCTGGGGCTCAACCCATTGAGGTTGATACTTTATTCGTTGAAGGCACATATGGAGGTAGGTCACATGAATCTATGGAAGAAGAAATCCAACGATTCATTGCTTCAGTGGAAAAAGTAGTCGCCAGAGGGGGAACTGTACTCATCCCAGCCTTCGCAAATGGTCGAACCCAAGACGTCATCATGCATCTTCACAAACATCTTCCCCACCTTGATGTTCATGTGGACGGGATGGGGAAAAAAATTGCAAAAGTGCATCTCGAACACGACAGTTATCTTCGAAATGCAAGCGAACTCGAAGCAGCTTGGCGATGGGCGAAACAAATTTCATCAAAGACCGACAAAAAGAAGGCGTTGTCAGCCGATGTGATCGTATCAACCTCTGGAATGCTCGACGGCGGTCCAATTTTATGGTACTTGAATCGTCTCAAAGATGATACGAGAAACGCATTGTTTTTCACAGGCTATCAAGCAAAAGATACTGGAGGTCGGCGATTTCTTGAAACAGGCTTTGTCAATATTTATGGCCAAGACCACAAAATTCGTCTTGAATCCGATCGATTTAATTTTTCAACCCACGCAGGCCATCAAGAAATTCTTGATTTCGCAAAAGCATGCAAAGCAAAAACGGTCGTCGTGTATCATACTGATGCTGAAAATGCACGCCCACATTTGGTTGAAGACCTTGAGGCTGCAGGACACACCGTCCATCAACCGAAGAACGGCATCTCCGAAATCCTCCTTCCACCTTGAAGTAAGAAGCCGAAGTCATTGAATATAGAAACTTGATAGGACTTGTGATAGCGATGGCAGCGAAGAGACCTGTGAAGGGTGGGCAAAACAAGAAAAAGCGACGCATGAAATTGACATTGAAGCAATCCAAACTCAAGACAACAGGCGATGCATACACTGATTCAGTCGGTTGGTCAAAAGATGTAGGTCGAACGCTTGAGGATCAACCAACCAGTTCATTGGAGCCAGAAACGCTACGAGTTCAATGTACCATGTGCGGTTCAATGATGAAAATTCCAAAACCAAAACGTTCGAAGTATACTATTGCATGTGCATATGCTGAATGTGGTCACGTGATGAAGTTTGATTGAACGCCATCTTTCACTTCTTCTTTCAGTTCTCGTCGTCATTCCATTGCTTAGCGGTTGTCTTTCAAAAATCGAAGAAGAACAAACCGTGTTTCGGTGGGGAACAACCACTTCGATGCGTGATTCTGGATTGCTCGAAGAACTCATCAATGATTTTTCCTCCAAGCACGATGTGGACATCGAGTATGTTGCCGTTGGAACAGGAGCAGCGCTTGAACTTGGTAAGAACAAAGATGTTGACGCAATCATCGTGCACGCACCCGATTTAGAGCAGGAATTCTTGGCACAAGGCTACGGTTCTGAACGCCTCACCTTTGCCTGGAATCGATTTATTCTGCTCTCGTATGATGAATTAGAAGGCTCCGTGTATGATGCTTTTTATCAGATATATTCGAACCAATCTTGTTTCATATCGAGAGGCGATTTTTCAGGTACACACCACAAAGAACAAGCGATATGGCAAGCACTTAACGCATCCCATCACGTTCCAATCATCGAGGATGAAAATGGAATACATCCAGAAGGTGAATGGTACAATTCAATTGGACAAGGCATGGGGGCTACGATTAATATGGCGTTTGAAAAAGGATGCACAACCTTATCCGACCGCGGTACGGCACTCAATTTTGTTGACACCATCGACCTTATGGTGTACGAATTCAATGACACGATTCTCAACAACCCCTATTCTTTCATCCCAATAGATGAAAAACAAAACGAGTGGACCGATCTTTTCGGCTCCTTCTTGTTGACCGAAGGTCAAGACATCATCGCCAATTATACTATTGGAAACCAATCGGCATTTTTCCCCATCAGTCAATTAACCGAAGAACTCACCCGATAGAATCGAACGTGAGACAGGGTCATCATGATTTAACATCTTACCTTTGTTTAAGACAATGATTTCATCCCCAAGTCGCTTTGCTTGATGGATATTATGCGTTGCAAGGACGATACTACACCCCTCATTTTTCATGCGCAGAATTTCCTTCTCAATATTTCGAACAGCCGCACCATCGAGCGAAGCGGTGCATTCATCGAGCAACAAAAGTGAAGGGTGAAGTGAAAATTGCCTAAGCAACACAAGCCGCTGTAATTCACCACCTGATAAATCCGAAACGAATCGATCACCCTCGAGATTAAGGCACATTGTTTCCATCAAGTACGTTGTACATTTCTGAAGACTTGGATATAATTGATGAACGAAGGACAATTCTTCAATGACCGTGGTTCGTAAAGCAACAGGTTGTTGCGGCATCCAAACAATGGAACCAGGCCCGTAATCACATTTCATATCCTCAAGGCCAGCCAAATAGCGTAGTATCGTTGTTTTTCCAGAACCGGACGGCCCAACGAGAACAACAATTCGGCCCGCCCTCAATTCAATGTCGACATCCTCAACAATCCTCCTTCCTCCTTTTGTGACATTGATGGTATACGTTTTGTTTTGGTCAAAGGCTGTGGTTGCAGGCATTCCAGTATCTTCGGCGAGTACCAAACTTTTTCTGAAGACTTTTTTCTTGGAGAGTGAAGCAAGAAACAAGACCGTGAATGTGCAGAACAACAGAACCAATCCCAAATTCAAGGCAACATCCATGTTTCCTTGGGAGGTTTCGAGAACAATACTCGTGGTCATCACCCGCGTCTTACCTGAAATGTTTCCACCAACGATAATGACAGCACCAACTTCAGCAATAGCTCTTCCAAAACCAAGAATCACGGCATGAGAAATGCCTTGGCTTGAGAGTTTAATCTCATTAAAAAAGCGATCTTTACCGGTTAATCCGACGGAATACAAAGCATCGTTGTATTTTTTTTGTGTTGATTCAAATGCATGCCAAGCCCCCCCCCATATGAGTGGTAGAATGATGATAAATTGTGCAAAGATCATCGCCTCAACGGTGAACAACAATTCAAGTTGGCCAAGCAGACCTCGTTTTGAAAGTAGCGAGTACACAAAAACACCCACGACGACCGGGGGAAGCCCATAGAGGGCATGAACCACCCTTCGCACATGGTGAAGGCTTGGGTGGGATTGCCTGCTGCACCACCAGCCAAGAGGAATGCCGACCAGCGTAGCGAAAAGTGTGGCAGAACCACTGGTGATAAATGAGGTCAGGATGATTCCAACAAGCCCTTCACCATCCATGAAAAAGCGGTGAAGCCATCTCATCATAGCATTACCTATCAACCCACATACTCAAACGAGCGAACAACTTCGTTACCACATGGCCGAACTACCGTACTACATCCCTGTGGATGAGGCACTCAACATCGTCCATTCCTTTCCCCTCCCAACTCGTATTGAACACGTTGGTTTGGACCACGCCTCTGGCCGTGTGCTTGCAACGGAATTAAAGAGCAACGTCAACGACCCGCCCTTTGATAATTCGTCCATGGATGGTTTTGCATGTTCCTACGATGGTCAAACCGTACACGATTCCTACCATGTGATTGGTTTAGTTCAAGCAGCAAAAGATGAGCAAACCCTCGATGTGAAACAGGGCGAGGCTGTCCGAATTATGACCGGTGCACCTTTGCCCGACGGTTGCAATGCCATCATCCCCATCGAGCAAACCGAAACCATCGATGAAACGACAGTTCGATTTCTCAACCCACCTAAAACCAATTTCGTACGTTACAAAGGTGAGAACATCAAACAGGGCGATGTAGGTCTTACCAAAGGCACCTATCTTGGCCCAGCACAATTGGGTATGTGTGCTACAATGGGATATGCAACCGTTCCGGTCTTCGAGCGTTTTCGAATCGGCATTTTGTCGACAGGAGACGAACTCAAGCCCCCAGGTGAACCACTCGCTTATGGCGAAATCTACGAATCAAACTCATTTGGTCTCGCCTCCCTCGTACAATGGCTCGGGCACGAATCTAAACGCTATCCAGCAGTTCATGATAGCAAGGAGGCGTTGGTGGGTGCCCTTGATGTCGCCGCCGCAGAGTGCGACCTCATTTTGACTTCCGGGGGCGTTTCCATGGGCGAATTTGACCATGTTCGCCACGTCATGGAAGAACAGGGCGACCTCAAATTTTGGCGAGTGAAAATTCGACCCGGCTCCCCCCCACTTTTTGGGTTTTGGAAGGGCACCCCGATCTTTGGCCTTCCTGGCAACCCAGTGAGTAGTCATGTGGTGTTTCGTATGATTGTTGCACCTTATGTCCGCTCATCACTCGGTTCAACCCAACCCATTGAGCAAAAAGCAAGGGCAAAAGTTCGAGACATCATCAAAGGAACAGCCGATTGTTTGACATTGCGACGGGTCATTCTCAAGCACACCGATGAAGGTTACCACGCCTTCCAACCAAAACACCAAGGAAGTGGAAACCTCGATAGTTTATCTGCCGCAGACGGCCTCACCTTGCTTCCACCGGGCCACGACCCCAACATCGATGAATGGATTGATGTCCTCGTTTTGTGAGGCGGTATTCATGGAATGGATGGCTGAAGAATCGTGTGACGTCTTGGATGAATTGCGAAAACGATTTCCAGACTCAAGCACGACCACTCTCCGAAAAATGTTGACCGAAGCGAGAATACTGGTCAACAATGATGTCATTGTCAAAGCCAAACACCTTCTACAACAGGGCGATGTGATCGAACTTCTCAATCGAAAGGTTGCTACCGAACAGACTCCACCTCCGAAAAAATTGCAATATCAACCTAACATAACCATTATTTTCGAGGATGAAAGTTTACTCATCGTCGATAAACCAGCATCCCTCTTGAGCGTTGCAACCAATAAATTGGAATCGGATACACTCCATTCAAGGTGCGTTGATTATTTGCAGCACACGAGCAACACAAAATGGTGCCACATCGTCCACCGCCTCGACAAAGAAACCTCGGGCGTCATGGTGTTTGCAAAAAGCGAAGCAATCCAACAAGACCTCCAAGAACAATTTGCACAGCGCGAAGTCCATCGAATGTATACAGCTCTTGTTGAAGGCGTTCCCGAAAAGGCTAGAGATACTATTCACACGTACTTAATCGAAGATAAACACCTTAACATGAGGGCAACCAATGCCAACGACCCGCGAGGAAAAGACGCCATTACACATTATACTGTCATTCAATCGAACGCTGAAAACGCTCTGATTGAAGTCATGATCGAGACGGGACGCCGTCACCAAATTCGCATGGCAATGCAATACATTGGGACGCCGGTGTGTGGGGACAAAAAACACGGAAGTACAACTGACCCCTTCTCGAGAATTTGTTTGCACGCCACCACACTCGAATTTATTCATCCCGAAGAAGATGAACCGATGCGTTTTGAAAGTCCACATCCTAAAGAATGGTCCTTGTTGTGAAAAGCAGGTATTCAAGAACCCTTGACATTAGCGAAGGATTGGCGATAGCATGAAAGCGGGTGAGCAGGGGTGGATTTCAATTCGCGGTGCCCGAACTCATAATTTGAAAAATATCGATGTTGAACTACCAAGGGGCCAATTCGTGGTCATCTCTGGAGTATCGGGTTCTGGAAAATCCAGCCTTGCGTTTGATACGCTTTACGCTGAAGGACAGCGACGCTATGTCGAAAGCCTATCTTCGTATGCGCGCCAATTTATTGGACAGATGAAAAAAGCCGATTGCGACGGCATCGAAGGATTGTCGCCCGCCATTTCCATCGACCAAAAACAGGGTAGCCATAACCCCCGGTCCACCGTTGCCACCGTGACTGAAATCCAAGATTACCTTCGTTTACTCTGGGCAAGAATTGGTAAGCCCCACTGCCCAACATGTGGTGATGAAGTTGCTCGCCTGACGGTTCAAGAAATCGTTGACGACATTCTTTGGCACTACGGCGGACACGCTGTGGCTATTTGGAGCCCAGTTATTCGAGCAAGAAAAGGAACACATCTCGACCTCTTTCGTCAATTTGTTGAGCAAGGCCTTCTCTATGGGCGAGTCAATGGCCACGATGCAGATTTCGAAAACCCACCAACCCTCGATAAGAATTTTAGGCACGATATCGATGTTCGTATTGACCGATTTGAATGCACGAAGGACAAACGCCAACGACTCACCGAAGCGGTTGAAAATGCAATCAGATTTGGTGGCGGCACGGTTGCGGTTGAAAGTATCAAAGCACCAAAGGAAAAGCAGCATAATGCCCCCAATATTGAAGTCGGTGAAACCAAAGCCTGGTCAGAAGACTTTGCTTGCCCACTTCACGGTTCATTCATGCCCGAACTATCCCCCCGCGTCTTTTCATTCAATTCACCCCTTGGAGCATGCCCCGCATGCCAAGGACTTGGTGTGCAGCGGCAATTCAACAACGAACTGATCATCGACCACAATTTGTCCATCAGCCAAGGGTGCGTTAATCCATGGCGTCAGTCGATGTCGCCGTCATGGTATCGAAAATTACTTGAAATCACTTGCGACCATTATGGCATCTCGACACGAATGCCGTTTGGTCTTCTCGACGAGGATGAACAAGACATCCTGATGTACGGCTCCGGCTCAACGATTATCCACTACGAATTTCGTTCCGATTCGGGTTCTGAATACAAGTATAGCAAACCGTGGGAAGGCATTATTCCCCGTCTTCAAAAGACCTACACAGAAACCACTTCTGACCGAACCAGAAACCGCCTCATTGCCTGTATGACCGACCTGCCATGCACATCTTGCAGTGGTGAGAAACTCAACGATGCAGCACGATTTGTGACAGTTGGTGGTATTCGATTACCTGAAGTGAGCCAAGCCTCCGTTCACGAAGCACTCCTCCTCACTCGTGCATGGAGACCCGATGGAGAAAGTCCACCCGACACCTACATCGACATCCTTGAACCACTCGATGAGCGAAGCATGTTTATTGGTCATGATATCATCAATGAAATTGAAAATAGACTCGGATTTCTCGATAGCGTTGGACTGGATTATCTTACTCTTGATAGGAAAGCAAACACTCTGTCGGGTGGAGAAAGTCAACGCATTCGCCTCGCAACACAAATCGGAAGTCGCCTTACTGGTGTTATGTACGTTCTCGATGAACCTTCAATAGGTCTGCATCAACGAGATAATACTCGTCTTCTCAAGACCCTGCGTGAGTTGAGCGACCTTGGAAACACCCTTCTCGTGGTTGAACACGATGAAGACACGATTCGCCAAGCCGATTGGTTGTGCGACCTTGGACCGGGGGCAGGTCTTGAGGGCGGGACCATTGTAGCAAATGGTCCACCTTCGGAAATCATGGATGCACCCGACTCAATTACTGCGGCTTTCCTCAGTGGAAAACGGAGCATTCCATGGCCAGTCAAACGAAAGAAACCGAAAAACAAACACATCGTTATCAAAGGTGCACGACACAATAATCTTCAGGACATTAATGTTGAAATTCCACTCGGGTGCATGACGTCCGTCACAGGAGTATCTGGCTCAGGTAAATCATCACTCATTTCTGGAATTTTAGCACCCGCACTCCTTCGCCATTCAAATGGTGCGGAGACAGTTCCAGGCAGGCACGATAGCATTGAAGGTATGGACTATGTTGACAAAACCATCATCATCGACCAGTCCCCGATTGGTCGAACACCACGTTCCAATCCAGCAACATACACCAAATTATTCGATGATATTCGTTCGTTGTTCTCAGAAACAAAACTTGCCAAAGAGCGCGGATATTCGAAAGGGCATTTCAGTTTCAACGTCAAGGGTGGCCGATGCGAAGCCTGTGCAGGCGGGGGCTCAATCAAACTCGAAATGAATTTCTTGCCCGATGTTTGGATTACATGTGACATTTGTTCGGGCAAACGATACACAAGAGAATGCCTTGAAGTTCTATGGAAGGGGAAGAACATTCACGATATTCTTGAAATGCCTGTGGTCGATGCAACTGAATTTTTCAAGAACCATAAGAAAATTCACCAAACTCTTACGACGCTTAACGACGTTGGTTTGGGGTACATTCGTTTGGGTCAACCTGCAACAACCCTCTCTGGTGGCGAGGCCCAACGTGTCAAACTCGCAAGCGAACTTCGTCGGACACCAAAGTTGCATACCTTGTATATACTCGATGAACCAACGACTGGTTTAGCGTTGAGTGATGTTGAAAAACTCATTACAGTACTTCACAGCCTTCGAGATAAAGGGCACTCCATCGTCGTGATTGAACACCACTTGGATGTCATCAAATCTTCAGACTGGATTCTTGATTTGGGCCCTGAAGGTGGCGATAGAGGGGGGCAAATCATCGCAAGTGGTACACCTGAAGATATCAGTAAGAACGAGGACAGCTTTACCGGACAATTCCTTCAATTGATGATGAATCGCTAAGCCAAGCGTTCCAAGCGCATATTACAAAGGGCGACCGCAATACCGTGCCTCTAAAGCGGTGCACACCATGACCATTACCCGAGTCGAAGTGAGCCCAAAACAGGGCGAAGGAATGCGCGATGTCCGAGGCGATGTCGTTCAACGCCAACTCGCATCAGACCACAATCTCATCGTTGCTCAAGTGAGATCAGCGGTTGGATATTTGATTCAGTCTTCTATTTCATCCGAACAAATAGCCCAGCGAATTGATGATATTTTTACAGACCCAATTATCGAACAAGGGTACTGCAACCAACCAGCATTTTCTGACGAACTCTTGTTTTCACAGACCCCCGAACTTGTCATCACGGTCGGATTCAAACCGGGTGTCACCGACAACCCCGGAAAAGCAGCACAAGACGGCTTTCAAACTCTTTTTCCTGAGGCGACAAGCACCTCAATTTCAACCTACATTTCCTATGCGTTTTACGGCCTTCCCTCGTCTGCAAACCCCGAACAAATTGCTGCTAGCATGCACAATGGTTTGATTGAAAAGGCAGTCATCACCGACACCAACGCTTGTTCAACCCGTGCATGGAATTTACTCGAATATCCAATGCCCCCAGACCAACAGTTCAAAACGCCAGCCTCCATCAACCTTGAAACAACAGATGAGGAACTCCTCAACATCTCCGAAAAAGGTCTTCTTGCACTGAACTTAGAAGAAATGCAGACCATTCAAGGCCATTATCGTGATGAATCGAATCGGGCTTTGCGAACTGCTGTTGGCATTGACCCAATTGCCCCCACAGATGTCGAATTAGAGTGCTTAGCACAAACTTGGAGTGAGCACTGCAAACACAAAATATTCGCAGCAAATATCGAGTACACCGATACTGAAACCAATGAACAGAGCACCATCGATTCGTTGTTTAAAACTCACATCATGAAGCCAACCCATGACATGCAAGGCGAGGTCGATTGGTTGCTTTCAATTTTCCATGATAACTCGGGCGTCATTGCGTGGAATGAAGAGTGGAGCGTGTGCATGAAGGCTGAAACTCACAACTCACCATCAGCTCTCGACCCGTACGGCGGAGCGATGACGGGTATTGTTGGTGTCAATCGAGATATTCTCGGCACAGGCCTCGGGGCTCGACCCATTGCCAATACCGACGTCTTTTGTTTCGGCCCACCCCAATGGCAAGGTGATTTGCCCGAGAATCTCTTCCATCCCTCGAGGGTGCTGCGCGGTGTTCACGCAGGTGTGCGGGTTGGAGGCAACGAATCTGGCATTCCAACGGTCAATGGGGCCATCGTCTTCGACGACCGCTATATCGGAAAACCACTCGTGTACTGCGGTACGGTCGGCTTGATGCCAAGAACACTTCCAGACGGCCGCCCCTCCCACATCAAAACCCCCTCGCCCGATGATATCGTCTTCATGGTTGGCGGCAGGGTTGGCTACGATGGCATCCATGGGGCGACTTTTTCATCACTCGAATTAACCGAAGAATCACCATCAAGCGCAGTTCAAATTGGAGACCCTATTACCCAGAAAAAAATGCTTGATATGCTCATTGAAGCAAGAGATCTTGGCTATATTACTTGTATTACCGACAATGGTGCTGGAGGGTTATCATCATCGATTGGTGAAATGGCAGAATACACTGGTGGTTGCCACATTGACCTTGCGAAAGTCCCCCTCAAGCAACCCGGTTTATCACCTTGGGAAATTCTTGTTTCCGAAAGCCAAGAGAGGATGACAGTTGCAGTCAAACAAGAAGACGTTGCCGACTTTCTTGCCCTTGCTCGACTCCATGAGGTTGAGGCAACTGCGGTTGCGACTTTTACCAACTCCGGTTATTTCCATGTGTCTTATGATGAGATAACGGTAGCTTATCTGCCCCTTTCGTTTTTGCACGACGGCGTTCCTCAATTGCAACTTAAAGCGACGTGGACAGCCCCAGAACACACCGATTTCACTCCACCCAAGCAAGCAGATCACGGGCAGATACTTCTCGACCTCCTTGGCCGACCCAACATTGCCAGCAAAGAACAATGGGTACGCCAATACGACCACGAAGTCATAGCACAAACGGTTGGAAAACCGTTTACAGGCATCAATCGTGATGGTCCTGGTGATGCGGCTGTGATCGCACCCATCCACGGTCAAACCCAAGGGCTTGTCGTTTCGTGCGGAATTAACCCACGATATTCCGACATCGATGCGACCTCAATGGTTGCCTCGGCAGTTGATGAAGCGGTGAGAAATGCCGTGTGTGTCGGTGTGGACCTATCAAAAATCGCTGGCCTTGACAACTTTTGTTGGCCCGACCCCATCGAATCCAAGAAAACGCCTGACGGACAGTTCAAATTAGCCCAACTCGTTCGTGCGAATAGAGAACTTGAGCGAATGTGCAGGGCGTACTTTGTGCCTTGTGTCAGTGGAAAAGACTCGATGAAAAACGACTACGGGAGTGGGGAAAACAAGATTTCGATCCCACCCACCCTCCTGTTTTCCTTGTTTGGAAATCATCCCGATGTCCGACAAACAGCGACCAGTGATTTCAAGCAACCAGGCGACATCATTTACTTGGTAGGTTCTTCGAAAGAAGAATTGGGTGCGAGCGAACTTGCGTTTATGTTGCGAGAACAAGGTCGTAGCCAAGGCATTGGTGGAAAAGCACCATATGTTGAACACCCTGATCAACAAATCAGCCATTACAAAACCCTCAGTACAGCTATCCAATCCGGACTTGTTCGAACCGCCCACGATTGTAGTGAGGGGGGGCTCGGGGTTGCGCTCGCGGAGATGTGTATTGGGGGCAGATGCGGAGCAGAAATTGACATCGATGGAACCGGAGATGCATCACTTTGGGCACGACTTTGGGGCGAATCGCTCGGACGAATTGTGGTTGCTGTCGCCCCACACAACAACTCTGCTTTCCTTGAACACATGAAGGGCGTTTCCAAAACCATCCTCGGTAAGGTGACTTCAGGCAACTATCTTCATATTGTTGACGGCGACGACATTGTGCTTTCATCTAACGTGGAGAGCATGACGACATGCTGGCAATCCACACTCGACCTTTCAAAGGAGGCGGGGGCATGAAACCAAAAGTCGCCGTATTGTTCGGATTTGGCATCAATTGTGATTACGAAACGAAGGCCGTTTTCGACCTCGTTGGTGGGGAAGCGACTCGTATTCACCTTAACCGATTTGTCCTCGACGAACAAAATCTCGACGACTTTGACATTCTCGCCGTTCCAGGCGGGTTTTCGTTTGGTGACCACCTCGGCAGTGGGCGCCTTCTCGGTAATCGGATGAGATTTGCACTGCGACAACAATTGGAACGATTTGTTGATGCTGGAAAGCCGATTATCGGTATCTGCAATGGTTTTCAAGCACTTGTCAAAACAGGTTTACTCCCCGGACCAGAATCCACAACAACCCCCGATTTCATCCAACGAGGAAGCTTGACCCTCAACAATAGCGGGAAGTATGAAGACCGTTGGGTAACGCTTGAATTTGACCCAAATAGCCCCTGCATTTGGACCAAAGGCATCACAAGAATGGCGTGTCCTGTTCGACACGGAGAAGGAAAATTTGTTCTGCCAAGCCCCGAAGATTTCGACCGACTCGAAACAAACCACCAACTCGTAGTTCGATATGTTGACCCCACCAGTACAGTAGGTCAAGGACGAACAGATAGCCCACTCCCATACCCCATTTCACCTAATGGGAGCATGAGAAATGTTGCAGGAATTTGTGATAGCACAGGACTTATTTTTGGTTTGATGCCGCACCCCGAGGCCGTGTATGCAAGGTGGTTGCATCCGGATCATGCCAGAGGAACGGCACCAAAGGTGGCGAGTGAAACCATCGAAGGATGGGAAGGTGAAGGATTGCAAATCTTCCGAAACGCCATAGAGTATGTACGCACTCGTCACGGTTGATGCAAGGCACCACCGAGCACGAACAACAAGGGCGAAATGCCTCAATCGATGTTCTTCGAGCAGTTGCAATTTTATTCATGGTTCTGGTTCACGCAGCAGCAACATGGATGCCCGACAACGCCTCACGAACCTCACCACTTGCCTATTTCGTTGCAGGCATTGGTGGACTTGCCGCCCCAATGTTTGTGGTGTTGTTTGGATGGGGAATTGCAGCATCGAAGGGTTTGAATGCCAAGAAAATCATCTACCGTGCAGGTCTTCTTGCCGTATGCCAAATTCTTGTCAACATTTCTGCCCCCCATCTGTTTGATATGTGGACACCGGGCGTTTTGACACTCTTTTCTTTGCTGTATCTTACAAGCCCATGGTGGACACAAACGGCACATTATCCACGGGCTGAGAAACTCGCAATTGCATCCTTGATTCTTCTCCCTTTTGTGATGTACGATTTCATGGGACCTTCTTCATGGAATGCAAGAATAGAAACGACCTCACTGAGCATGTTTGTCCAGCATTTGCTGCTTACTGGACAGTACCCAATACTACCGTGGATACTTTTTGCACTCCTGGGCGCACATCTGTATCATCACCCAACATCCTCCTCATACAGGATGATTGTGGTGGGAGGTTTGCTTTGTTGTGTTGCTACATTGGTATACTCAATCGTATCAACTCGACCATGGGCATTAGCAACCGACCCAACGGGTAATGCGATTCTCACCTTCTTTCCGGCTTCGAGCACATTCTTACTCGCAGCATCTACGGGCACACTGATCTTGTGGATGGCCATCTATGAACGAATCAAGACCAGACACATGGTGCCTTTGGGTAACATGAGTCTTACAGTGTACGTAGGACATTTCATCCCTATCGGTCTTTTTCACGATTGGGTGGACGCAAGTGACCCCATTCATTACGGACTAATTCTTATCTACACATTTGTTTGGATACCCGTTGCCTATTGGTGGCAAAGGTACGCACAATCATGGACTCTTGAAACCATCATGCGCAAACGCATCTCATCGTGAGTTGAGGCGAACGCGCAGGTTCGATTTCACTTTGAAGCGAGAGCTTCAGTAGCCTTCTTCGCACCCATCCATGCAACAATACCAAATCCAATCTTGTTGATGATATCAGCAATGTTGTAGAACACAGCGAGGAGTTCTTGGTTTCCAGCACCAAGCCCGAGCTCAGCACCTGGACTCCAAAGATAGCCGATAGGGTAGATGATCCAGCCGACGACAATGAACCAGCGAAGGGCGTTGGCGCTCCACAAGAGTTCAGGGGCGATTTTGCTGTTGTCAACACCTTTGCCTGAGGTCCATGGTGTGCCGGTTGCTACGATGATCATGGCCCAACCCACTCCACCAAGGATGAGGCCAGCCCATCCACCAGCGGAAGCACCCATGACTTCGCCAAGGGCTCCAGATTCACCCAAGTAGCCAAAACCAATCATGATGAGGGCACCAGTGAAACAAATTCCAGTGAAACCCATGCCGAGGAATTTATTTTCAGTGATGGCATCTTTACCGACCAAGGATGGGAATTTGAGGGCCATCAAGGGAACAGTAATGATCCAGTCCATGTATCGGTATTCAATTGAAACATTACCATAATCGGCGTATACGCCCCGCATGTAGTAGTAATGGAAGGCAGCAATACCAACAATTAGTGCCGAAATGGTCATTGTCGTCCGATACTGTGGTGCTACACTGTTTCGCTCCGACATGAAAAAGATGAAGGCGGCACCCATGGCGATGTAGCCAACGAAGAAGAGGAAGAAAGTGATAAGCTCGAGGGTATCGTTACCCATTCCATCATTCAGGAAAAGAGGGAGGCCGTTCTCTCCTTTTTCGTTCGGTGTGACTGCAGACACCGTGCCCGCAAAGGCAAGTGTCATGGTAGCAATCAATAGCAGGCTAGTTGTCTTTGAAAATCTTTGATTTAACATGTTTCTCAAGCGGTTGACTATTCGGGAGTACTTAAATCACGGTTTTTTTGCTATGGTCAGAACTATGAATAAAAAAAGGTGACTGAAAAGCAATGAAGAGAAAACGAACCAAATTTTTTTTAGAAATCAAAAGAACGAACCTTGTGAACATTTATTCAAAATCATACCATGCGATTTTTTAGTTTGTCAAGAATCGTTTGACAGAAAAAAACCAATTGAACACACACCAAAGCGAGCAACAACACTTCAAATGTTGGACTTGTTCAATTGACTTTTCAACACCAAAATCACTCAACCAACATGGTATGTACTACAGGAAACGCACCCGATGATTAGAATTTCTTAGGCTTCTTTGGATTGACAGTGCTCGTGGTTGAACTGTTTTCCAAATCCAAATCCTCGAATTCGTCATCTCCTTCTTCAACTTCAGTCGATGGTGTTTGAGCAGCCTTTCCTTCGAGTCTGTTGATGAGTTGCTTGAGCACCTCGAATTCAATTTCAAGGTCTTCCATAGTGTCTTTTACACTCTCTATTTGAGTGTGAATTCGCTTAACGAGTTTCTTCAACTTTCGAATCGTTTTCTCGTCAGACACACATTGTCCTAATGCCGTCAGTATTTGAAAACTATCAAAATTTTTCAATTCATATCTTCACCAATGAATCAAAGGGTAGGCTATGACAAAGCCCACTGCAAGCCCTTTGATGAGGTCAAAACGAATCAGTGGGTTTGTGCATTGACCCTTTGATTTCTTTTCCTTCAAAAAAACGTCATACTTGTGGCCCATCCTCGGGTTCCTTTAGTACTTCTGCACTGATCAGCGCTTCTAGGAGTAAAACGAATTTACGTCCCATTATTTTTACATCTTGACGATAATTGTACGCATCGTTAGGTGTAAATTCGTATGTTTTCCAAAGTTTAGCAACCATTTCTTTGAAATCCTCTTCTGAACATTCCCCAGAAGAATAGAATTTGTGTGCTTGAATGATTTTTTTCTTCAGTTTTTGATAAGAGTGTATTCCCATGAGATAAAACTGCAAGTGATTCATGAATCCCCGATAACACCCAATCTTATAACACTTAAAAAATACGATTTTGTCGAATCAAATTGCTTTGTTTATTGCCGATTTAGATTGATCTTCTCAGAGGGGACCCCTCTGCTCAGGCGTCTTGTCAGACGCTACCCACCGATTGGAATTTTTACTCGGATGTTTTTTGATGATACTTCTGCTCTGATGTGGAATAGAGCCCAAACCATAGTACTCCAGCCGCTATCTGAAGTAAGGCTGTGACGGCAAGGATTGAGCGAACCGAAAACGAGGTGTATTCGAGCACCCCCCCAGCGATAAGTGCTGAAATTCCCATGATGAGCGTGATGAGGAAAAAGTCAGTTCCAGCAACACGCCCACGCCATTCATCTTGGCTTCGTTTCTGAAGCATCGTGGTCGATAGAACCCAATTGATCCCGCTTGCCGCATGGGATAAGAACACGAAAATGAGGATATACCAAGCCCAGGGAAGACCGGCTACAACGATGTAAAACCCACCACACAAACACAATGCAATGAGAATAGTTTTTGCTCCGTACTCTGTTTTGTTCATCACATTTCGAAATGCTACAGGACCAAAACCTGAACCAAGTCCTCTGGCCATGTACAACAATCCAATACCCGTCGCAACCTCTCCAAATTGAACCGCATCTCCAATGAGGACAAGGAGAAACACTTGAGCCCCCCCTCCAAGGGCCCAAGCACCCTTAAGGCCAATAATGCGGCGTATTTCAGGAGTGTTTCGAACGTAGGTCCAACCAGCGGCGATGTCTGAAAACCCACTTCGCTTGGAATTCTCTTCTGTTTCTCTTGTTGTTGGTCCCCCTTCCGGTAGGGTCATCAGAAGCACCATTGCAAGGAAATACGTACACACATCAACGAGAAGTGCGACATCTGTTCCATATGTTGCGATGGTGTATCCGCCAATCGATGCCCCAATCCCAAGGGCTACAGACCACCCCCCGCTCGTGATGGCGTTGGCGGTGAGTAACTCTTCTTTTGTGCAAATGTTCGGAACATAGGCGTACTCAGCAGGGTCAAACAACGCACGGGAAGCGGTGATGGCGACGGTCACAATGTAAATTGAGACGAGTGAAGAGATGAAACCGGTCATGATGACGGCTGTAAGGATAAGAAATGGCGACAAACATGACAGAATCATCAATTTTTTTCTCGAATATCGGTCAGCAAACATGCCCGTAATCGGCTCAAGAAAAGCCATTGAAAAAGAGCGTGCTGCAAGCACTCCGGCAATAGCAAGAGGTGAATTGTTCGACTCTTGTGCTGAGAGTAAAAACAAGGCAATAACCGTGAACCAATCGCCAATGTACGAAATTTCTACGGCAGTAAACAAACGCCTGAAGGGTTTGTTTCGTCGAAGCAGGGCAACATAGCCTATGTTACGTTGCTCCATACCGAAGCCTCGACGGGAGGGACATTATGTATTCGTACGATTTGAACAAAGAAAAAGTCCTCGTTATCCTATCATTTGCCTCAATTCAACTCGTCTCTGGCAAGCCTCTGAACCCTTTTTCGCATAATAATGAGCGGTATCTTCGTTTGGAACATCAACAATCCAAAACCCGCTGTAAAATTCTTGCGTGCTTAAAAGAGATGCAGTTTCTGTATTTTGCTTTCCACTTCGAATATCCCACAAAGTGGATAGGGATGGGTGTTCAAGCCCACAAGCAAATAAGCGGTGTCCGGCTTGTTCCATTTCATCGTTTAATGCATCGATTGCCTCCATCTCCTCAACGGAATGAGGGGAGCGCGCAACGGTATCAATGACAAACAGAATGTATTTCATGAACTCCGGTTTGATCATTTCCCTAATGAATTTGTGTACTTATGATTCTCTATGAGAAGTTTTGGAGAAGCATCTTCATCGATCAAACAGGCCGTGACATAACTCCAAGAGGAGCAACATTGGATGCATCCGTGGGACAATAAAATGACTGAGAACTGTTTCGATGAGGCATGACCGTCCTTGTGACTGGAGCTACAGGATTCATCGGAGCACATATTGTGCTTGAGTTGCTTTCACGTCATATCCCGGTTCGTGCAATGGTTCGGGATGAGAAACTTTCCAATATGTTTCCAAAAAATGACCTGCTTGAGGTAGTAAAAGCAGATTTGTTTGACATTGACTCTTTGCGAGCAGCCGTGCACGGTTGTGAAGACGTCATCCATTGTGCCGCCGCTCTTTATGTTCGTGCAAAGGATGTGCAGAAGGATGTGATTGACCCCTCAATCATAGGGGTTGAGAATCTGTGTGCGGTTATGCATGATGTGAAACGCATCATCCATACTTCTTCGGTTGCGGCAATTCGCCCAACAAAGTACCAAAACGGGCAGGTTCTATCAAACGAAGACTGGTGTGATGACGCAACAGTAACCTCCAACGGCTACGGACTAGCAAAATCAGAAGCAGAAAAACGAATCAGAGTCTGGGCCGAAGGAAAGGACATTCGCTTGGTCACCATTCATCCTTCAGTCGTCTTTGGCCCCGTACTTCACAAAAGGCACATTGAAGGCTCGATGTCGTACCTCAAGCACTTCGTCAAAGGTCCACCATTTGTCTTTGATATTCACATCAATTTTGTTGATGTTCGAGATGTTGCCGTTGCTCATGTGAATGCATTGGATCATGGAAATGATCGGCAACGATACATTTTGCACAAGAAAGGTATGTGGATGAAAGAGATTGGCCATGCATTAACATCGTTGAGGAGTAAAAAATACACAACCAGAAAGCTTGCCAAACCTCTCGCTTATTTTGTCGCTTTGATTCATCCAAAGTTAACATTGAAACGTCTTCGAGAGTCGCTCGGAAAGCATGTAAATTATGATGTGAAGGACACCTTTGAAGCACTTCGTCTTCCAAATTTTGAAGTCCACACAACACTCAACGACGCGGTCGATTCAATTGAAGCCTATATCTGATAGAAATTTTTTGGGACCATAAACAGTCTTTCAAAAGCAAAAGCCATGCATTTTCCCACATGCGAGTGGCCGTAACCATATCAATCACTATCCTGCTTATGGCGGTTTTCACCGTTACAGCAGGACCAGAAATTCTTGGAATTCAACTCAAGTCAGACGCCCTGAAGTTCACCGCAACCGTAGACGCCGCCGAAGGAACAAACGTGTACACCTTAATCGAAATTGATGAAGGCGATAACAATGAAGAGACTTCGATCACCATCATCCCTCATCAATTTACATTTCGTGTAAACCAAGATGCGGATGCAATCTCTTGGGACTTCGGAGACGGCACCACTGGTGTTGGCCAAGAAGTCGAGCATGGATTTGAGCAACCTGGCGTGTACACTGTTACAGCAACATCTATATCGCCAAAAAGCATTGAAACAAGCCAAATTCAAGTTCAAGTTGGTCTCCAAGCTGTCGCTGAGGTCGACAACATGGAATGTGTCTGCGCCCCAACCGCAAAAGACACCATCATAGATTTGGTTGGCCAAGAAGGTCAACAGTCCTTTGAAGGATTTCTTAAAGTTGAACACGATGGAAGTAGTGAATCATGCACCTTGCGAAATCCTCTACAGGAATGTCATCTACGAATTATCCTTGAGCGAACCGAAGCAGGTTCTGTGGTAGGCCAAGATGTCTTGTTTGATGATACATTCCGAACCAATGAATTTGTGTTTGACTTTGACTTTGATGATGTACAATTAGATCCCGGAGAAGGCCTGCAATTCCGTCTCGAGACCGACCAGTTACGAGATTGGCACAAACCATCTGCGGATTGGTCAGTAACACCACCAATTAGGTATTGAATCTCCTTCTTATCATGTTCTCACGACCTGTGTAATTCATTTTTCGATGATAACATTTGGAGGAATGATTGAAGGGTTTGACTTCATGCCTCATCCCATGGAGGCTTCAGATGTTTGGTCCGATAGATGGACATCAAACACTGGAATAACTGCCCGTAACTACATGTCTGTGGCTTTTGAAAAGCAATCGCTTGTGTGCCTCGCAGCAGACCTACCCACCATTGAATCCTTAACAGCACTTGTCAATGAAGTCGGCCCGTATATCGCAGCCCTGAAAACCCATGTTGACCTCATCGATGATTGGAACGCCGAAGAATGGGTGGGGTTTTGTCGATTAGCAAAACAACACAATCTCCTCATTTTTGAAGACCGAAAATTCGCCGATATCGGCAAAATATCTCAGCAACAGATGGCTGGATTGTATGATATCCGCTCTTGGGCTGACCTCGTCACAGCCCATCTCATCTCCGGACCGGATATTGTCGCCGGCTTACAAAACGGATGGGGCGATGTTGGTCGTCAAGGGGGCGTGCTCCTCCTTGCTCAAATGTCAAGCAGGGGTAACCGATTAACTCCTTCATACACAGCAGAAGTAGTTGCTCTTGGGCGAGAACACGAGGGCGTGTTCGGCTTTATTGGAAACGGCTCAAATCCAAACGAAATAGCAGAGTTGAGAACGATGGTCGGGCAGAGTAAACTCATTTGGACACCAGGAGTTAATATAGCGACAGGAGATGGTGCTCAAGGTCAACGATACGGTCACCCATACGATGCGGTGATGGCCGGTTCAGATTGCCTCATCGTCGGGTCTGGCATTCATCAAGCTGACGAACCACGCGAGGCTGCAAAACAATATGCCCAACATTCTTGGAAAGGGCTTGTCGAACGTTCTAGAGAAGGTGATTGAGTGATTGTTGTTACGATTCTTTCATGGTCTTTGGCGTTAATACCCCTTGGCATCATAGGCTGGTTGTTGCAAAGGGCGTATTCAAAAGAAAAAACCCTTGAGCGCCGCCTTGTTCAGTGTGACAACACACTCCTGTACGAACAAGGCTACACCATTGAGCGCGTCACACTCGGTCCTCAAGGCTCTCAAATTTTGGAAAACGCTCAAGTCGTGTATCAACCAGTCTATCAGCCGCAACAATGGGTTCCTCCTCAACAACCGTGATGTTATGACAGCAGGGATTGAGCGTGAAAGGCGATTCCTCGTCGATGGTCGCCATGACCAACCATGGCGAAGACAGAGTGAAAAAGTCGAAATTCACCAGTATTACATTGATTCAGGCCAAATTCATTTGGTTGAAAACACACTTTGTTACGGCGATCATCGCCTCACAGAATTAACTCAAGCAGAGAAGGAAATGTTCCAAATCCCACTCCGGTGGGTGTTTCGCCTCAGACGTTGGAACAGCAACTACATTATCTCGGGCAAAGCAAAAATTTCATCCGAATCTGCGTATGAACTTGAACGCTCAATTTCAGAGGAAATCGCCATCCGCATTCTGTCAAAGGATTATCCAGCAGTACATAAAATTCGATATATCTTTCAAACCAGCGAACAAAAAATTTGGGAAATCGATGAGTATGAAGGTCGACTCGCAGGACTTATTCTTGCGGAAATAGAATTTGCTGAAGGCGAAGACATCGGTCAAATCCCAGAGTGGTGTAGCGTGGAATTAACCGACCTAAAAGGCTGGTCAAACAGTGAACTTGCTCAAATGGTCAGTCCACCATCGTAGAGAATTCAATGATCTTCTCAATGATGTACTCGACCTCTTCATCACGAAGTTGATGGTGGACGGGTATGGCTACTAATTTTGGTCCCAATTCATCTGTCCATTTGAGTGAAGATTCGTACTGAGGATGACCTTCGAACACCTTTTGCCTGTGGCACGGTGTTGAGTAATAAATTCGAGCATCGATGCCGTTGTGGTCAAGATGCTGTTTGAGTTGTAGCGGTTGTTCTGCAAGAACACAATATTGGTGCCATGCGTGATTGGAATGTTTCCGTACAGCAGGTATGGAAAAACCACGCACGTTGCAGAGCGAGGCTGAATATCGACCAGCAATTTCACATCTTCTTTCAACCCAGCGCTCCAATCGCTTTAGTTGAATTCGCCCAATGGCTGCACTAACTTCGGACATTCGAAGATTTGAACCGACTTCAAAAGATTCAAGCGTTACATCTCTACCATGATTGACGAAGGCTTGCATGCGATTCGAAATAGATTCGAGCGTTGTGGTGAGCATGCCCCCTTCGCCACCAACAGCCATATTCTTGGAAGGGAAAAACGAGAAAATCCCAATATCACCACAGGCCCCAGCACCACGTTGTACACCATCCACCACGAGACTCGCCCCGTGGGCTTGAGCAGCATCTTCGATCAGGGCAACACCCTGTGTTTTACACCATTCAATCAATTCAGGGTCGTACATTTGACCAAAGAGATGAACGCCGATGACCGCTTTTGTATGTTCATTGTAAACCTTCTTGACTTGTTCAAGGTCGATGCACCAAAAGTCAGGTTCAACATCGACAAAGATTGGTGTAGCACCAACAAGCGAAACACAGGTCGTGGTCGCGATGTACGTCAGTGAAGGGACAATGACTTCATCCCCCGGACCAATACCGAGCAGACGTAACGCAGCCCAAAGAGCGACTGAACCGCTTTGGCAGGGTGTGGCATTGACTGCCCCGCACATCTGGGCAAACTCCTTACCAAACAAATGTCCTTGTTCACCCTTGACCCATCGTAGCGAATCGAGTGTCGCAAGAGCAGCATCGCGCATCTCATTATCCCATGAAGGTTGGGCGATGGCAATCCGCTCCATGTTTCGGCGAAATCCTTTCACCCTTTGAGTATGTGTTTAGCAACTTTTGGTAGCAAATCTTTCAAGACCTCATCCGACTTTGGCCTGCCATGCCCTCAGATGAAGAGTCATCATCTGAAGTCGAGGGGGCTCCAATAGAAGGCGACATTTCGGGTTTAGAGGGGGTTGACGATTTACTCGGCGACATTTTCGAAGTGAGCAACGAAGGACAGAGCGAACCAAACTTCCCACCACCCACATCAAAAAGCATCAAGGGGATGTATCTTGGAACCCGCCGAGACAACGGTGCTATCATCGACATCAAAGCCGAAGTATTAGCGAGACACGGAGCGATGCTCGGTTCAACAGGTTCTGGTAAAACGGTCATGGCTAAGGCCGTTATCGAGGAAGCCTCCCTTGCCGGCATCCCTTCACTCATCATTGACCCACAAGGAGATTTAGCAAGGCTTGCTATGGGTATTGACCCATCGTCCTTAGAAGAACACGGAGGGGACCCCGTCAGGGCGAAAAAATTGCTTGACACCTGCGAAGTGCGTATTTGGACGCCACTGCGAAGTAAAGGACTTCCATTGTGCATTGACCCATTTCGAGCTCCACCGGCCGACCTTGATCCCGAAGAAGCCATTACGGCATGGGATATGGTTGCAGCAGGATTTACCAACTTAGCAGGATTTGATGTGGAAAAACCACAAGGAAAAACTGTCAAACCTTACCTTTACGAAATTTTGGTCGAAGGAACCAGACTTGGTTTGGATGTAGGTGATTTTCAAGCCTTAGCTCGAGTTGTTCGCGAACCACATGATGCTTTTACTCGCCACCTCTACCCTCAATGTTTTACCGAATTGGAAGAAGAAGATAAGCCCGAAACACCGACATGGAACGAGGTCATGCTCGACCATCGTCTGCCCGATTTTGAGGAGCGTTTGCCCAAATCAACGCGAAGCGATTTGGCAAGACGCCTTGCGGCATTCTCCTCTGGAGTAAATCAACTCTTGTTCTCCAATGGCGTTCCCATTGACATTGATGCCTTTGTTGAACCAGCTATACCTGGAAAAACACCACTCAATATTGTCTATCTTAACACCATACAAGACGAAAATCAAAAGCAATATTTCGTCCAAGAATTAAGTCGTGAGTTGTATGATTGGATGCTTACTCAGCAACCAGCCCACGGCGAGTTGAAACTGCTATTTTTTATGGACGAAGTCGCACCTTACCTTCCCCCATATCCAAGAAATCCTCCAGCAAAAGATCTCATCAAACTCATCTTCAAACAAGCAAGAAAATACGGTGTAGCCTGCATTCTCGCAACACAAAATGTGAGCGATGTCGACTACAAAATCTTAGCACAGGCAAACACCACGTTCATCGGACGATTTACCCAACCCCAAGATGTCGAAAAAGTCCGACACCTGCTCAAGGAAAGTGGCGGAGACCAAGACCTCGTATCGCAATTACCAACCCTCGGTCCCGGACAATTCCAAATGGTTGCCCCAGATGTTGACCCCGCCCCAATTCCCATTCAATGTAGGTGGTTGTACACCGACCATGGAGCACCGCTCAATGAAGATCAAGTCGAAGAT
>JAUREO010000024.1 GCA_030827365.1 Candidatus Poseidonia sp.
CTCTTAATGTTTGCAAATTAACCCCATAATCTTGGGCCTTTCGCACCGTTGCAGCTGCTTCAGCGCCAGTGACTTCATCGCCGTTCGGATCTAACACTATTCTTCCTGCGTCTTTTGTGACAATAACGATACTTCCATCAAAGATTCAATTTCAATGTCCGTTGAAATTCTCGACACTGCTGCGGTTTTCGTTTCAGATGAAGAAACCGGCCAATCATTCATACCTGGCCAACCAGCACAAACCATGCAGTTTATGGTTCGAAATGATGGAAATTCACCAGACCGCTTTGATATCACACTGGATTATCCAACCGACAAAATGCAAGCAAATGTCGACCAAAATGACAATGAAATGGTGGGTACAAGAACCATTGAGATCAATCCTGGTGCAAGTGTTAACGTATCGATTTCGTTTTCCTTCCTAAGTGGAATTGCTGACGGTCAAATTATGATGAATGTTATCGCCACAAGCGTCAATGACGACTCCATTTCAAACAGCGGTGCAGTGACTTTCCTCGTTGGTTCACAAAACTGGCTCACACTCATACCATCAGCACCGTTGACCATCGCTAACGCTGATGATGAAGTCTTGGCCCTCGTCACTGTTCGAAACCAATACACAAGTGCCCAAGTGGTCACAATGGACCTCGACGATAGTGAAACGAAAAACTGGTTCCAATCGAGAATCGAATCAGCAGATCGCAGTTTCGTACTTGGCGTTGGAGAAGAACGTGTGATTTTGATTGAAATCATTGTGACTGAAACAACCCTCACCTATCTCAATGCAGAAGGGCAGTTAACAGTTAATCTTACAATTTGGGCTCAATCTGAAACCGTTAGTGATGCTGCAAGAACCTCAATTCAAATCACTTTGATTCAACTCGAATCAGATGATGATACTGCAAGCACAGATGAAACAGAAGGTGGATTCGATGGTGTATT
The DNA here is from genome assembly GCA_030827365.1 of Candidatus Poseidonia sp. GTDB lineage: Archaea > Thermoplasmatota > Poseidoniia > Poseidoniales > Poseidoniaceae > Poseidonia. Next base: position 943 of record JAUREO010000024.1, read on the forward strand.
CAATATCGTGCTATGGGTCGCACTTTTGGTTGTTCTTGCAAGCGGTGGCTTCTTCGCACTCCGAATCGTCCAAAATACTGGTGAAGATGAGGATGAATTCGGTGGATGGGGCCGTGATATGTACGAAGACAATATTGCCTCTACATATGGTGCCGTCGCTGCTGCTCCGACAATCGGTGCAATGGGCGTCATACCCTCCGCCGATAAGTCCCTCGTTGAGATTCCATCAGCCATGCCACCAGAAGCACATGCTCCAACATATGCACCTACACCTGTTGAGCAACCCGTTCAAGATGGACCCGCATTACCGCCTGGTGGCCTACCTGCAGGTTGGACCATGGAGCAATGGAAGCACTATGGGCAACAATGGTTGGAACAAAATGGTCTTGCTTGATGTGTAATTGCATATCGTAGGGTTCAAGTGGATGAGGCTACCGCCCCAATTACAGAGGGATACGAATGTATGGTAATGGACAAGCCCCAATCTTTATTCTCAAAGAGGGTACTCAACGCACACGAGGTAAAACTGCTCAATCAAACAACATTGCAGCAGCAAAAGCAGTAGCCGATGCTGTTCGTTCAACTCTCGGCCCTAAAGGCATGGACAAAATGCTCGTGGATTCCATGGGCGATGTGGTCATCACCAACGATGGCGCAACCATCCTTAAGGAAATGGACATCGAACATCCAGCAGCAAAGATGATTATTGAAGTTGCAAAAACACAAGAACAACATTGTTACGACGGAACGACGACTGCAGTTATTCTTTCGGGTGAGTTACTCAAGAAGAGCGAAGACCTCATCGAACAAAATGTCCATCCGACTGTGATTTGTGAAGGATTCCGACTTGCTGCTGAAAAGGCTTGTGAATTGCTTGAAATCCATGGCATTTCTACAGAAAATGACACTGATATTCTTAACGAAGTTGCAAAAACTGCACTGACTGGAAAATCTGCTGGTGCGGTAAAGTCATTCATGGCTGATATTTGCGTCCGCGCTGTACAAGCAGTTGGTGTTGTTGAAGACGGCGAACGTTTGGTAGATATCAAAGACATTAAAGTCGAAAAGAGGCAAGGTGGGTCTATTCGAGACTCATCGCTCATCGATGGCATTATACTTGACAAGGAACGAGTACACTCTGGCATGCCTCGCACCATTCAAAATGGAAAAATCGCACTTGTGAATTCAGCGGTTGAAGTCAAGAAAACCGAAGTTGATGCGAAAATACAAATTACAGACCCAAGTCAATTAGCACTTTTCCTCGAAGAAGAAGAACAATATATCCGAAATCTTGTTGATACTATCGAAAATTCAGGTGCAAATGTCCTGATATGCCAAAAAGGAATTGATGAATTAGCTCAACATTATCTCGCAAAGAAAGGCATATTTGCGATTCGCCGTGCAAAGAAATCGGACATGGAAGCATTGAGCAAGGCTACTGGAGGTCAAATCATTACCAATATTGAAGATATTTCTCCAGGGGACCTTGGTCATGCTGCCCGTATCGAAGAAAAGAAAATTGGCGAATCGGAAATGACTTTCATCACCGGTTGTCCCGAGGCAAAAAGCGTCTCTGTACTGCTTCGCGGTGGAACCGAACACGTGGTTGATGAAATTCGACGTGCATTTGACGATGCAGTGGGCGTTGTCAGTGTCGCATGGGAGGATGGTGCCGTCCTCACTGGAGGAGGTAGTGTTCTTGCCTCGATTTCGCGAGAACTACGAAATTACGCTGAAACTGTAGGCGGCAGAGAACAAATGGCGATTGAAGCATTCTCAGGGGCACTTGAAATTATACCCCGAACCCTTGCTGAAAATGCAGGTCTTGACCCAGTCACGACGATCATCGAACTTCGCAAAGCTCATGCTGATGGCCAAAAATACGCAGGCATTAATGTCTACGAAGGCGGCGTTGCCAATATGAAAGATGCAAACGTCCTCGAACCTCTACGAGTTGTCGAACAAGCAATTCAATCTGCAACCGAAACAGCAATTATGATCCTTCGAATCGACGATGTCATTTCATCAAAGGGCGTCATGATGGATGGAAACATGGATGATACAGGCGACTTCCAAATGTAAAGTGATTTTTAGGCGGTAAATCATATCACTCAAAGCCATTTTCACAAGTGGTGAAATGATAACCTTCAAAGGCTTCTGTCCTGTGGGAGGACTGACTAGCGTATGCTAAGAAGGTGAAAACATGGTCGTAGTCGCCAAGGTCTGGATTGATGAAGACTGCATTACATGCGATGCATGTCAAGATATTTGTCCTGAAGTTTTCAGTGTAACTGAAGAAACATCACAAATTCTTGCCGCTGTTCGAGTCGATGGTAAATTTGACAGAAATACCCAAGGTGCACTCTTATCAGGTTCGTTCGGTGCCGAGTTAGGCGACATCATACTTGAAGCGGCTGAAGCCTGCCCTGTTGAAGTAATTAAATTCGAACTCGCCACTGACGGTGCTGCTCCTGAGGCAGAAACCTCGACCGCCGAGGCTGCAGCAGAAGTCGCTGCTACAACTGCACCTGCTGCCGCAGTTGCTGGGGTTTCAGAAGGGCTCTCATCCCTTCTATCAGGGGATAGGTCGCTTTCGATTTTCTTTGGTTCCCAAACAGGCAACGCAAGTGGTTTAGCTGAAAAAACTGCAAAACTTGCATCAAATTATGGATTGGAACCAACCATTCTCGACATGGATGGTTACGATCCTTCAAAGATATCATCGATGAAGAGAGTGCTCATCATCACCTCGACATGGGGAGAAGGCGAGATGCCGGATAACGCAGAAAATATGTGGCAAGCCATCAACTCTGGCAACCCAAGTATGTCAGGAGTTTCGTACTCCGTATGTGCTTTGGGGGACACATCGTACGATGAATACTGTAAAGCAGGTCACGATTGGAACAACAAAATGCAATCCCTCGGAGGAACACAAATTCACCCAATCCAAGAATGCAATGTCGATTACGAACCGCCGTGGAAAATTTGGGTCAACGAAGTTCTTCCAAGAATTGCATGTGTTGATAGCTCAGGTACGTTCCTTGAAGACCTTGTCATAGAAATGATTGCGTATGGCAGTGGTGAGGATGATGACCTCGTCGAAGGAGACTTCTCTCCAACACCTCTGAATGGTGAACAATTGAGCATCACCCTCGAACTCTTCCGTTATCAACCAGAAACAGGTCAACAAGGATGGGATACCATCGAATGTGCTGTACCAGCACATGCTTCTCTCGAAGATTTATTTACAAACATACAATCCTCAATTGACGGTTCTTTCTCTTTCCGACGAGGAAATCATGCTGGCAGTCCAATCACAGGTGTTCAAGCCAACGGGCGTATCGTACTATCCGACATGGTTCGAATCGAATCACTTGTCAAAAATGGCGGCTCACTCAAAGTAGAACCTCTTCCAGGCCACCCGATTATTCGTGACCTCATCGTCGATATGTCTCATTACGAACGTCACCGAAGTCGTGCCGAGCCTTGGATGAAGACCGATGACCGCGTGGGAGAATATGTCGCTAATGGAAGTGCAATGGGAACTATGGAAATTTCAACTGCCGTAGCTTTACATCAAATGAACAGCGTTCATTCGTTCCAATATTTACAGGGTATGTCAGATACACTACCTCATGACATACACTACGAAGGACCAGGTATTCACCTACAACAATGGATTCGTTGCTGTGACCCAAGAACCGGCCTAAAACAAAAACAAAACCTTCTCGAATCACTCAATGATGTTGATGGTGTTTGGAGCGAAGCAGACCTTGCAAGCATTGCCAGACAAGGACAAGATGGATCTAAAACCGCAGATGCTCTCAACAGAGCACGTGCAGCGTTACTGGCTGAATATCGATATGCTGGAAAACATGGGCGTCTCGTCAAATGGTACGGCCGAAGTGTAAAATGGTCTGGAAAGGTCAATGAAACAACCCTTTACCGCCAAGTTCTCGGTCCACTCGGTCTCGTGAGCAATGTGTTTAGTGGCGTTTCAGCCAGAATGATGTTGGCATTTACACGAAACGGTGGACCACCAATTCGCAGTTTACAAGCCCTCCTTCTACCTCCTGCAGGCGTAGGTAGAATTCCAAACATGTTCAACACAAAGGTCGATGACCATCATGAAGTGGTCAGTATTTTCAATGAACTCGACCAACGACTCTGAGGTGAAAAAATGGCAAAGGTAGCATATTACCCTGGCAATGTCGCTCGTGCTGGTGCTTCAGAAGTAGAGGATTGCATCCAGCCATTGTGCAAAATTTTGGGCATCGACCTCATTGAATTACCAAAAGCATCGAGTGATGGTGCGAACATCATTCGTCAAACATCACAACGATTACAAGATGCCCTTGTTGCTCGAAATTTGGCATTAGCAGAACAAAAAGGCCTCGATATCATGACTCCTTGTGCTACGAGTCATGCGATTATGGCAGAAACAGCAATGTCATTCAAGAAGGACCCAGTGTATGCGAGTTCCCTCAACAATTTAATCGCAAGACACTCAAAAATTGAATATGCAGGTGAATCAAAATCATGGCACCTGCTTCACTATCTCGTCGAAGAAATCGGCCTTGATAAATTGAATGAACTTGTCAAAAACCCAATCGGCATGAAAGTCGCTTGTTATTACGGTCCAAACATGCAAAGGGAAGGCTGCTGTTCAGGTGATGACCCTTTCATGCCAAGTTACATGGAACAACTCATCGAGGCCCTCGGAGGAACTTCAGTTGAATTTGACAGCAAGTGTTCAAGTGTGGGTGCGCCAGCTCTCCTTTCTTTGGAAAAATCTGCCCTGCGGATGACTGCGGATGTCTTATCTGACGCGGTGTCAAACGGTGCAGATATCCTTGTAACTGCCTGTACCCTTTCTCATCAAAACCTCGATTCATATCAAACAAAAGCGGGTAAAGTCACTGGAAAAAACACCTCTATCCCCGTCGTTCACCTCACCGAAATCTTGGCCTTTGCTCTGGGCGTATTTCCAGATCGATTCGCTCAACTTCGAACAAGAGCCAAATTAATTGGTTCATGATGCCTGCTTTGCAAGTAGTTCACTAAGAATACCAAAAGTTGGATTTTCCTGCAGACAGGCTCGAATTTCTTGTACATCAAAATCAAAATGTTCAACAAGAAATTCTTCGATAAACGTTGAAATCAAACTCATTCGTTCTTTCGCCCAATCAGGCACTTCACCGCCTAAGGCTTCAAGTTCCATTAAGGCAGCCATCGATGGTCCATCCAACTCATGCTCAGGTGTTTTCAAACCCAACTGATGAAATGCCTGAAGAAACGCATCCTCTCTTTGTTTTGCAAGTGCTATGAATTGTGCAGTTTCCATTGCATTTTTTGTCATCACAACTGGGATGCCTAAATCCACTGTGATGAAGGCGATCGCCCCTAATATTGCGTTTGGATGAAGTCGTTGTTCAGTTCCAGAACCGACCTCGACCACAAGCAGTGACCTTGATGAGCCTGCAACCAATTTCCTACATTGGTTGAGCAATCGGCCGTCCTTGATACTTTGACCCAAATCCACACTTGTTTTTCGTTCGACAAGTACTCTTTCGGAAAGGCGAATGTCACCCGCTGGAAGATAGGTCAGTTCGACTTTGCAGCCTAAACTTTTGAGGTACGCAGGCAAAGTAGAACGTGACTCTCTATAATCAAGATACACAAGTTGGTTCGAAAATTGAACGGATTTGAGGTCGTCAACTTCTTCCATAGCAGTTCGCCCAATCGAATCAAGTTCGTTTTCTGATGCATCGAAAAGGATGGTTTGACGCAGAGGATGAATTCGATGAGAAATGTGAATCTCGGGGTGTTCATCATTTTTTTCACCGCCAAAATCAAACAGTCCTTTTTGCTTCTTGGAACGCAAAAATTCTGGAGGGAGTGGTTCGGCCACTGAATGTACAATCCTCTCAGGCACTGAGTCGACCTTCGACTTTGGCTGTTCCTCTTCTGAGGGTGTTAATCGCATTTTTTCATTTGAAATGAATTCATCAACACTCATGGTCTTGTCGCCTTCATGGATTTCAAACGAGGTCGAATCTGAAGTAGAACCCGGGAAATGCTGCAATGTATGATTGAGAACCATCTTGTTCAATATCGCATGCATTCGTTCTTCTTGTTGCTCAGAGGCATTTTGAACATAGACATCTTTGGTATCTTTTGCAATAAGAACATGCACAGAACCATCTCTTTGTCTTGCCGTACGCCCCCTCCGTTGGATGAGACGTATCGCACTTGGAACTGGCTCGTAAAGAAGAACCATATCCGCAGCTGGAACATCGAGTCCTTCTTCTCCAACGGATGTTGCGATGAGCAGGTTGATGTCACCTTCTCGAAAAGATTGGATTTGTTCAAGTTGTTCTTTTGTACTCATACCTTTTGATGAACCTCGGGTGGACTGTCCAATAAATCTGCCAGGTGTAATCACCTCATCGTTCGAAAACTCTTGTGCAAGGAGGTCTACAGTATCTCTAAATTCTGTGAACAAAATCACTTTACCATCTGGATTCTGTTCAAAGGCTGATTGAATGAGTTGTTTCATGGCTGAAAATTTAGGGTGGAATTCTTCACAATCATCCAGTGATTGTCGGAGTTGTGAAATAAACGGCAGCCGAATGAAACGAGAAGTCTTGCGATCATCACTTTGTTCTTCATCAGCCCTATCAAGAAACAATTTTGTCGAGCCCATCCCTTGTGTTTGTAGCAAATTTAGAACCATCAGTGTTCGGCGTAAATCAGCTATTTTTCTTGCGGCATCATAAGCACGCACATCCCGATGTGCTATTGCTCGACTGGCTCGTTGTTGGGCTTGGTCAAGGTGCTTGGATGACACAAATTGAACCGGTGCTAAAAATCCAAGCCTCTGAAGTGAGTCAACCTCCTCTTTGTATTGTTGTTGAATCGGTTGAATGATCATGCGGAGTTCTTCTGGTAATTCGAGGAAGTGTGTTGTCACCTCAAGGTCGACAGCATAAGGTTGCAACAACACATCCGACTTTTTTGTAAAATGAAGAAACCCAATGTTCAGTTCTTTGGCAACAGACTTGATTTGGTCCTCTTTCGTGCCTGGGCTCGCGGTAGCGGCAAGAATTCGAGGATGGGTTGCTTGTCGCCTGTAATGGCGACCAACCTTAGCAAATGCATGGTTTCCTACTGCATGATGTGCCTCGTCTACGATAAGCAAAGCGACATCCTTCAATGAAATTTTGTTGGAAACAACATCATTGTCAATCACTTGGGCTGTAGCAAAAATAATTGTTGCATCCTTCCAAAGTACTTCCCGTTTCGCAGGGGGGGTGTCGCCTGTGTACTTGATAAGTCGATCATTTTCAATGTTCAACCGCTCAGTTGCCATTCTCCATTGTTGGTCGACAAGGCCGGTTGTTGGAGCAATGAGAAGAATTTTTGATGACCCTTTACGAATGTATTCAGCCATGAGCATCCATTGGACAGCCGTCTTTCCGAATCCGGTTGGCATGACCATGAGTGTTGAACCGCCCAAAGCGGTATTGAGAGATTCCAATTGATAGGCTCTCGCCTCAATCCCGTCGATGAGGAAGGGATGGCGGATGTTGGCCATGAATTTCATTCTACGCCAACAGTAAAAAAACATCTTGTGTTAGAAATTTCAAAATTGAGGTCAAAAAAAGGACATAGGAGCCAAATCAACGCCCCCTGAAAACCGATTCACTCATATAGAAGAGGTTTGTCGGAATGTCGCTCAAAGGTGAGTAGCCAGACACAAAGGGCAATCCAATGGAACCCAAAGAACCCGCTTTCCGTTCGTGAAAATGGGTCGCAGTGTCACGGCTTCTCCTGTCCTAAGGGCCCTCGTACGCCCCTCCTCGGTGGGGCCAATGCGATGTAAAAAAACTGGAGGAATCCGACATGGCGAAGAGAAGTCACCCACGCAGAGGTTCGATGGCGTTCAGCCCGCGCAAGCGAGCAAGCCGTCACTTCGGATCGGTCAATGCGTGGCCACAAACCGATGATACAGAAGTAAGAATACAAGGATTTGCAGGATGGAAAGCGGGCATGACACACGTTTTTGCTCGTGATTTGAATCCAAAAAGCACATCTGCAGGACAAGAGATTAGAATTCCTGTCACCGTGATAGAGTGTCCTAAAATGAGGGTACTTGCAGTTCGTGGTTACAAAATGACACCTTATGGTAAGCAAGCAGCAGGTGAAGCTTGGGTCAATTCCCAAACCATTTCTGATGCATTCCCAGAAGTCTTCAAACGAATTTCAACTCGTACAGACGCTCACGAGACTGACAAGCATTTCGATACACTCCTCAATGCCGACTTAGATGAAGTCAGGCTCATTGTTTCAACTCAACCAAGCCAAATCCAAAGCGTTCCTTCCAAAGTACCAGAAGTGATGGAAATGGGCCTTACTGGTGGCAATGTCGAAGAACAACTGAACTTTGCTAAGGAAAAACTTGGCGAAGAATTTTCATTTGCTGATGCATTTGAAGAAGGCAAACTCACTGACATCGTGGCCGTCACAAAGGGATATGGATGGCAAGGTGTTATCCGCAGATTTGGAGGTAAACTTCAATCCCACAAGAACTCCAAGAAACGCCGACAACACGGTAACCTCGGTGATTTCGGAACAGGATACGTCCGTAAGACTATCCGACAAGGAGGACAAACAGGATACCATCAGAGGACTGAATTCAACAAGAGAGTCCTTCGAATCTCAAACCCAGAAGAACATGCTATCACACCAGCAGGTGGTTTCCTCCACTATGGTGAAGTCAAATCAGAATACATTCTCATCAAGGGTAGCGTTCCAGGACCTGCAAAGCGCCTCATTCGATTTAGAGATCCAGCGCGTGGTTCAACAAACCAACTCCATGAGTTGGATATCACGTTTGTGAGTACCGCATCTAAGCAGGGGGTATAATCATGAAGGTCGCTGTTAAAGATATCACAAATACAGTCTCTCAAGACGAAGTTGACGCTGGAAAGTTACAACTCCAATTTGAAATCGAAGTTGCAGAAGGAAAGAAAGTTACGCTTCCTGACGCATTCAATACTCCACTACGCGAAGATATCATTCGTCTTGCCGTCGCTTCAAGCCGTGCCAACCGACGTCAACCATACGGTTCGAAAGCCCATGAAGGGAAGAGAAAGCCAATGGCGGGTATGAAGCACTCCGTTGAATGGTGGGGCAAGGGCCGAGGTGTATCTCGAATCATGCGTAGAACTGGACAACGTCGGGGTGCTCAAAACCCACATACTCTCGGTGGCCGAAGAGCACACGGTCCGAAGGTCGAGAAAGATTGGTCTCGAAAACTCAACACCAAAGAACGACGACTCGCAAGGGATTCAGCTCTTGGAGCAACCATGTCCATGGAACTTGTTTCATCCCGCGGTCATCGACTTGATGAAGAGATTGAACAATTACCAATCGTGCTTGGTTCCTACACAGAAGTTGTCGATGGCAAATCAACAGAGTATGACATTGAGACCTTTAACCATGGTTCCGCAACTCGAAAAGCTGCGGCAATTTTCAACAGCCTAGGTCTCGGTCACGACCTCCAACGTGCAAGAGACGGACGAAAGATTCGAGCAGGAAAGGCTACAATGAGGGGCCGAGTTCACAAAACTCCAAAGTCGATATTATTGGTTGTGAAGCAAAAAGCCGGTTTAGCACAAGCAGTTCGTAACCTCCCCGGTGTGGACGTCGTTTCTGTGTCCGAACTTTCTGCCGAAGATTTGGCCCCTGGTGGCCATCCAGGCCGACTTACTGTTTTTACGAGCTCTGCTCTGGAAGGTATGAATTGAGGTGATGATAATGATGAGTCCATACGATGTGATTTTACAACCTTGGTTAACTGAAAAAACGATGGAAGCTCGAGCATCCGAGCAACGACTCGAATTTATTGTTCACCGCTCGGCAACGAAGGAGCAAATCGCCCGTGCCGTCGAAGCAATTTTCGATGTCGAAGTTGCAAAAGTCAATGTTCGAAATTCAAAACACGGTAAACATGCGTCAGTGAAGCTTGCCGAAGGATACGATGCGGAAGATGCCGCAATGCGTATGGGAGCATTTTGAGGTGAGAATCAATGGGTAAGAGAATACGTGCACAAAGAAAAGGATCCAGTCCTCGATATCGAGTGGCAAGCCATCGATTCCCAGGAAAGGCAAGAATTCCACGGGAAAACGACATCGAAGTCGAAGTGATGGAACTTGTTCACAGTCCAATCCATACCGCTCCACTCGCTCGAATCAAACTCCCTGACGGCGAGACACAACTCATCGTTGCAACTGAAGGTTTATCCATTGGAACGAAAATTTACATTGGTGACAATGTCGAATTGCGACCGGGTAATGTCACTCAACTTGGCAATATTCCTGAAGGTACAGCCATTAACAACGTTGAACTCAGACCAGGCGACGGGGGAAAAATCGCTCGCTCTGGTGGTAATTCTTGCCTCGTCGAATCAAAGGTTGGCGACAACGTTCGAGTTCGCCTTCCCTCTGGGGCACTCAAAGAAATTTCTGTCAACTGTAGGGCAACTATCGGTGTTCTTGCTGGTCATGGAAGAGATGAAATGCCAATGCGAACAGCTGGTGCAGCTCACTACAAGGCCAAGGCAAAGGGTAAGTTGTACCCTCATGTTTCTGGTGTTGCAATGAATCCAGTAGCCCACCCACACGGTGGTGGAAACCACCAAGCAGTTCACGGTCCAAGCTCCGTTGCCCGTGGAACACCACCTGGTGCTAAGGTCGGTAACATCGCACCTCGACGAACAGGTCGTGGAAGAGGAAAGAAGGTTTGAGGTGAAGAAGTATGGCAAAGAAGAAGCGCTCATTTATGACACCAAAGGCAAGTCGAAGAAAGGCAAGAAAGCGACTGTCGACAACCTCAGCACGTGTCAAGGAAGAATTCACATACCGTGGTTACACTGTAGAAGAATTGCAAAAGATGGCTATTTGGCCAGATGATAATGAAATTGGATTCGTCAACATCACTTCTTCTCGAATTCGAAGAAAAATCATTCGAGGATGGTCAGTCGAAAATCAACAATTCCTCGACCGTGTTCGACGCTCAGAAGGAAAAACAATTCGAACACACCGAAGAGATATGCCAATCCTTCCTGAATTTGTAGGGCGACGAATAGCAGTTCACAATGGCCAAAATTTCGTTGAAGTCGAAATCAAACCTGAAATGATTGGACACTACTTGGGTGAATTTGCGGTCACTCGAAGAGGTGTTGCCCACAGTGGACCGGGTGTAGGTGCTACCCGTTCATCGAAGCACGTACCATTGAAGTGAGGTGAGATACATGCAAACGAGAAAGAGAGACATGAGTCGCAGGGAGCGACGAAAAGCTACCCCACAAACTGGTTACACACAAGTGTTGCAAGGTTCGAGACTTTCAACAGCACGTGCAGTTCGGGTTGATATGCACGCAAAGCATTGTTTCGAAGTATGTCGAGCAGTCAAGGGTATGCAAGCAGGCGCTGCTATCGCCTACCTCAATGAAGTATTGAAGATCGACTCTGACCGTGCCGACATTCGAAAGAAAGCTCGTGCCATCCCCTACCGACTTGGTAGTGGGAACAAGCGACGTCGACGTTCAGGCCCTTCCATGGTAGGTCACCGAAAAGGCGGCATCGGGCCGGGTAGATACCCTGTAAAGGCGTCACGTGAAATCATCAAACTCATTGAAAGTGCGATGAGTAATGCTTCTCATCAATACGAGGATATCAATCCCGAAGACATGGAGATCACTCACATTGCAGCCCATCGAGGCCGTATTCGAAAAGGTTGGAGCCCACGGGCCCGTGGACGAGCAACTCCAAAGAATCATTATCAAGTCAACTTGGAAATCTTCCTTGAAGACTTTAGTAGCGATGATGAAATGGGTGGAGATGAATTCTGAGGTGATATTATGAGTGGAAAACAAAACACAACAAGAGCCATCATCAACAGAAACGTTGAGCGACTCCTCGTTCGAGAGTTTTTGATGAACAACACAAAGAAAGCCGGATTTGGTGGAATTGACATCCGAAGAACACCTGCTGGAACTGAAGTCACGGTTCACGCAGAACGCCCGGGCATGGTGATTGGACGACAAGGAAAGATCATTCACGACCTCCAGCGAAGATTGAATTCAGAATTTAGACTACCAAACACAAAACTCAGCGTCAAGGAAATTGAAAATTCAACGCTAAACGCCCAGGTCATGGCTGAACGAATCGTTCAATCCTTGGAGCGAGGTTGGTATCACCGAAGAGCGAGCCTAAGTGGTGCCGAAAACATCATGAAAGCTGGTGCAAGAGGCGTTATTATCACCATCGCAGGTAAACTCACTGGTGCTCGACATCGAACAGAGAAGACCATCCGTGGTCACGTCAAGTATTGTGGCGAAACCGCGGTTCAGCACATGGAAAAGGGCCACGCTGTTGCTGTAAAGAAACTCGGCACCATCGGTGTCACCGTCGAAATCATGCGACAAGGCACCAAACTCCCTCACGAAATCAGCATCTATTCAAACGAGCAACTTGCTATCATGGCTGCTCAAGAGGCACAAGAAGAAGTTGCTGAAGACGTTGACAATCAGGAGGCTGAAGCATGAGTTATGTTTCTAACCGAGATATCGCTTCAATGAGCAAAGAAGCTCGTGAAAATCGATTGAAAGAATTGCAAGAAGAAATGCTCCAACTTCGTGCTGAAAAAGCACTTGGCGGCACTCCAGCCAACATGGGTGCCTACAAAGCAACACGACGAAGCATTGCTCGTTTGAAAACACACATGAACTCAAACAATTGAATGAAGAGGTGACGAAATACAATGGCTGCAACTTGCAATGTTTGTGGACTTCCAGATGAGTTATGCATTTGTCAAGAAATAGCAAAAGAGCAACAGAAAGCCATTCTTTCAACCGACAAAAGAAGATACGGAAAAATAGTAACAAAGGTGGAGGGAATTGACGATACTGCGATTGATATCAACCAACTCGCTAAGCTACTTAAAAACAAGTGTGCAGCAGGTGGAACAGTCAAAGGTAGACTCATCGAACTTCAAGGAGATCACAAAAAGAAAGCTGCTGAAGTTCTTCGAAATCACGGGTTTAATGTGGAGGTACGATAAACATGTCAACATACAATGAATCATGGCTCGGGAGAACCATCTCGATTGTCGATTCGACTGACCCTACTCTCCTCGGACGAACTGGAGTTGTCGAAGACGAAACAAAGCAGACCCTTCGAATCAACGAAGGCGATAAAATCATTACACTTGGAAAATCAAGTATTTCATTTTCAATCGACGGTTCACAAACCGTTGTTCAAGGGGCTCTGGTGAATCAACGCCCTGAAGACCGGATTCACCGAAAATATAGGAAGGCATGATTACGATGCGAGATATAGGAATTGATGTAAAAAATCCCGAAGGTGAATGGGATGGTGATGATAATTGTCCATTTTATGGGTCGCTTAGACTTCGAGGACAGGTTTTCGAAGGCACTGTTTCTTCAGTAGGCATGCAGAAAACAATCACCATCGAACGCCGAAATGTTCGGTACATGAAGAAATATGAGCGATTTGAAAAGCGAACATCTCGTCTTGTGGCTCATCTTCCATCTTGTATTGGTCATGTCAATATAGGAGATTCAGTTCGAATTATGGAATGCCGACCACTCTCAAAGACCATCTCATTTTGTGTGGTTGAAAACAATGGAGGTGGCCAAGAATGAAAGGCCTTGCAGGTAATCAAACTAGAGGTCTACCGACCGCTGCTCGTCTCCACGTTGCCGACAACACTGGGGCAAAAGTTGTCCAAATCATCAACGTGCTCAAACTTGGTGGAACCATGCGAAGACTACCAGCTGCTGGTGTTGGTGACATGACTAAGGTGTCGGTCAAGAAAGGAACACCAGAAACCCGACGACAAATGTACACCGCCGTCGTCATTCGACAGCGCCGTCCATTCCGAAGAGTTGATGGCTCTTGGGTACAATTCGAAGACAATGCTTGCGTCCTCACCAATGAAAAAGGAGATGTCCAAGGTTCAGAAATCAAAGGACCAGTTGCAAGAGAGGCTGCTGAACGATGGCCAAGAATTGCAGCAACTGCAAAACAAATCGTATGAAGGAGTTGAAAACATGGTACGAAGTATGAAACCAGGAAAGCAGCGAAAGGCACATTACAATGCCCCGCTCCATGTAAAGAGAAAGCGAGTTGCTGCTCGCCTTCAATTGGATAAGCCCGACGCCCGATTCGCAGGTGTTCGATCGGTGACTGTTCGCATTGGCGACACCGTACGCGTCATTCGAGGTGATTATGCTCACGGTTCTGAAAAGAGAGTGGGTGGAAAGCGAAATGCAGAACCACTCGTCGGAAATGTTTTGCGAATTGACGCAGAAAAAGGCCGACTGTTCATCGAAGGGGCAACATCCGCTAAATCAGATAACAAAGCAGAAGCTTTTCCCGTGCATGTTTCAAATGTCATCATCACAAAATTGGACGAGACTGACAAAGTGAGAATCCAAAAGATAACAGGAGATAGGAGTTGAACAAATGAGCAGTAATCACATGAAAAGACTCGCAATGCCACGAAGTTGGCCAATTACTCGGAAAACACATATTTGGGTTAGTCGACCAAATCCAGGTGCACATTCACTTGAAATGTGTATCCCTGTTGGTGTGGTGATTCGTGACATCCTGCAATTTGCAAACACGATGAGAGAAGTTCGATACATCCTACAAGCAGGAAAAGTATTGATTGATGGAAAAATCATCAAAGATACTCGACGTGGTGTTGGTCTCATGGATGTTCTCACTCTCGGAGAAAACAACTTCCGATGTGTACTTGATCACAACGGAAGGCTTCGATATTCTGCGATTTCAAAGGATGAGGCAGGCTGGAAAATTTGCCGAATTGAAGGTAAAACCACCATTAAAGGAGGCAAGACTCAACTCAATCTCCACGATGGAAGAAATATTATCGTGGATAACGCAAGTGAATACAAAACTGGAGACTCTCTCAAACTGGGTCTTCCAGAACAAAAGATAATGGAACACATCAAATTTGGTGAAGGAACAAGATGTTATCTGATTGGTGGTGTCCACGTTGGTTCGACTGCAAATGTGACTGAATACATTCTGAAGCGTTCGAGCATGCCCAACGAAGTGTTGTTTGTTGATTTTGGTACAATTGCACGGAATGTGTTCGCGATTGGCGACGCAACCATGCCAAACATTGAGGTGGTACAATGAGTGAAACGGCAAATCCAATGGCAGAACCAAGAATTGCGAAGGTTTGTGTCAATATTGGTGTTGGTGAAGGCGGTCAACAACTCCTCAACGCCGAGAGTGTTCTTGAGCTTGTCACAGGCGTAAAGCCACAACGAACACTTGGTCGAATTCAAAACCGCGATTTGAAAGTCCGTGTTGGTGCACCAATTGGATGCAAAGTCACAATTCGCAATAAGGATAAAATTCAATCTTTCTTGAAAGAAGCATTTTGGGTTCGTGACAACACAATTCCAACATGGAACTTTGACCGAGAAGGAAACCTTTCCTTTGGTATTCGAGATTACACAGATTTCCCCGACCAAAAATACGACCCAGAAATCGGTATTTTTGGAATGGACATCACCGTGGTCCTTGAACGACCTGGTCATCGTGTAAGTCGCCGGCGTAAGGCAACATCAAAGGTTGGACCGCACCATAAGGTCACAGCAGATCAATCTCGTGCATGGTTTGTAGAGAACTACAACATCACCATTCTGGAGGAGTAATAATGGCAAAAGATCACGGAATTAGAATTGGACGAACTGTTGGATGCCGCCGGTGTGGTAGAAAGCGAGGCATGATTCGACGACATGGTCTACGATTGTGCCGACAATGCTTCAGAGATACAGCCCCTGAAATTGGCTTCAAAAAGATGAGTTGAGGAGGGAAGAAAAATGCAAATAGATCCATTAAACGATGCCCTTGTGAAAATGTACAACGCTGAGCAAGCAGGACGATACGATGTTGTGTTGCATCCTGCATCAAAACTGCTTGGAAACGTTTTGCTCATCATGCAAAAATCAGGTTACATTGGAGAGTTCGAAAAGCACGATAACGGTCGCGGAGGCACCTTTAGTGTCCAATTGCGAGGCAAGATCAACCGTTGTGGAACGGTCAAACCACGTCACAGTGTGAAGCGTCAAGAATTTGAAAAGTGGGAAACACGTTACCTTCCTGCTCAGGACTTCGGTTTGCTCATTCTGACCACAAACTCTGGTGTCATGAACCACTACGACGCAAAAGATGCTAGAATCGGCGGGAAACTCCTCGCCTATGTGTATTGAGGTGATACGATGGTGAAGGTAGACAGAATCGAACACGTCATTGAACTCCCTGAGGGCGTCAGCGCTCAACTTGGAGAAGATGGCGTTATCACAGTCAACGGACCTAAGGGTTCGCTCAGTAGAGCATTTGTTTCAAGTGAAATTCATGTATTCATTGAGGGTCAAAGCATCATTCTGAACATTGATGTCCCTCGACGAAAGCAAAAAGCACTCATCGGTACTTGGAATGCTCATTTGAAAAATATGGTAAAGGGTGTAAACGAAGGCTTCACCTACACGCTCAAAGCGTTTTATTCCCACTTCCCTATGACCTTGAGCATTCAAAACTCAATGTTCACAGTCAACAATTATTTTGGTGAAAAAGTTCCTCGAACGGCAGTTATTCTTGACGGCGTGAATGTGAAAATCGACAACAAGGTCGAGATCATTGTTTCTGGAATTGACAAAGAAAGCGTTGGTCAAACCGCTGCAAACATTGAACGTTGCACTAAGGTCAAAAACCGAGACAGAAGAGTGTTTCAAGATGGGATATACCTCATCAACAAGGAGTGATAAAAGATGGCAGATTACGAATCAATGACTGTTGCTG
Organism: Candidatus Poseidonia sp.; assembly: GCA_030827365.1. Lineage (GTDB taxonomy): Archaea > Thermoplasmatota > Poseidoniia > Poseidoniales > Poseidoniaceae > Poseidonia. The sequence goes on from JAUREO010000024.1 coordinate 17,869, forward strand.
AACTCAAAGAATTGCTCAAAGGGCGAGAACTTGCGTTATCTGGCAAGAAAGACGACCTTATCGCAAGACTCATCGAATCCGATGGAAAAGATGGCGGTGAAGATATGGACCTTGACCAAGATGATACATCCCTCGAGGAATCCGAAGATTCTGATAACGACTCCTGGGACGATGACGACTGGGACGATGATGACGATGAAGAAGTGTATATGGTTAAGCAAAAGCCCGTTTTGTCCGAGGACATCAAGAAAGCCCTCGCCCTACGAGCTGAACAACAAAAGAAAACTCCGGTCTTCAAGCGAACCGAATGGTTCCGATACAAGCGATTGTCTCGTTCCGGCTGGCGAAAGCCACATGGTATGGATAACAAACAGCGAAGGAATTACAAGTACCGAAGTTCACTCGTCCGTATCGGACACAGAAAGGTCAAGGATGCAAGAGGTCTTCACCCGTCAGGATTTAGAGAAGTGCGTGTCATGAACACAGCCGACCTTGAGATGATTGATCCAGAAACTGAAGCAGCACGAGTTGGGAAAACCGTTGGTGGACGAAAGAGAGAACTCATTTATTCGAGGGCTGATGAATTAGGAATTCGCGTCCTCAACAGAAGGAGGGATGTCTAATGCAACTCACAAACCAAAAGAGACTTGCAGCACGAATCTTAGGATGCGGAGTCCATCGAGTTTGGGTCCACCCAGACTTCACTGACCAAGTTGCATCTGCAGTTCAAACTGAAGATATTCGAGAGTTTATCGAAGAAGGATGGATCAAGGCTAAACCTGTCAAAGGTACATCCCGAGTCCGTGCACGACAACGACTTGAACAACGAAGAAAGGGTCGCCAAAAGGGCCAAGGTTCTCGAACTGGTTCATCCAACGCCAGAAACCCAAGAAAGCAGCGATGGATGAAAACGATTCGAGCACAACGCCGAATCCTGAAAGATTTCAGAGAGGAAGGAACGATTTCACCAAATCAATACCGAAGGTACTACCTCAAATCAAAAGGTGGTTCGTATCGTTCAATCGCTCATATGCGTTCTCAAATGGAAATTGAAGGTGTAAAATTCAAAGGCGGTGAAAACTAATGGCAGGTAAAACAGGACGTTCAATTCCTCGACGACGAAAGGCTGGATTGACAAACTACCATCGAAGACTCAAACTCCTTCGAAGTCAAACCTCAAGAGCTGTCGTACGAGTCTCAAACACAAGAACCACATGCCAACTTACACGATACAATGCCGACGGGGATGAAGTTGTTGTCACGATGACAGGTACAGACCTTGTCAAGAGATACGGATGGCCTTCGGATTTCTCAAGAAAATCAGTTCCTGCATCATATCTTGTTGGATATGCACTCGGAAAGTCTGCATTGAAATCAGGAGAATCCGAAGCAATTCTTGACATGGGGCTCGCAGCTAATTCAACTGGCTCCAGAGTCTATGCTGCACTCAAAGGCATGATTGATGCTGGTCTTGAAGTACCACATGATGAAGACATTCTTCCATCCGAAGAGAGAATTAACGGCGAACACATTAGCGACAAAGTCGCTAAAGCCGTTGAAGCTACGCAAAAGAAAATTGAGGAGGCATTTTGATGACTGACGAAGAAACAATGAACTTAGCACCTGGACTTGTTCAAGCATTCGCTCCGGAAGATGCAGGAGAAGAACTCGGTGAGCGACGCCGAGCTGGCCGTGGTCAAATGGATCCTATCATGAACCTTCGAAGCTGGCAACCAAAGACAAGGCTTGGTCACGCTGTCATGGCAGGAAAGGTTGTGACCTTTGAACAAGCAAAAGCAACTGGACTACCTATTCGAGAAGTCGAAATTATCGATGCTCTCATCCCAAATCTCGTTGATGAAGTTATTGCAGTCAACAACATTCAGCGTATGACTGATAGTGGCCGAAGAATGCGATTCAATGTGATGGCATGCGTTGGCAACAAAGACGGATATGTTGGACTTGGCATGGCGAAGGCGAAGGATGTACCAAATGCAATTCGAAAAGCGATTCGTGCAGCAAAACTCAACATTATTTCGGTCCAACGAGGAAACGGTTCATGGGAATCCTCGACTGGACCTGGTACATCAGTACCATTCAAGATTGAAGGTAGAGCTGCTTCAACTCGAGTAACGCTGATGCCTGCTGCGAAAGGTAAGGGTCTTGTCGTTGGAGAAACAGGTAAGAAAGTCTTGACACTTGCAGGCGTAACCGATGTTCTCTCTCGAACAAAAGGTCAAACCAGAACGAGTATCAATTTCGCAGCCGCAGTATTCAATTCATTGCAAAACATCAACCTCACTCGTGTCACACCCGAACAACGTGAACGTCTCTATATCCATAAAGGGAGGAAGTTTGAATGAGTATTATTGTCGTACGAGCACGAAGTGATGTCAAGGTCGAGCGAAGCATCAAAGAAACGATGCATCATCTTAACCTCACCAAAGTTAACCACGCAGTGATTATTCCAGACAACCCTCAATATCTGGGCATGCTTCAAAAGGCCAAAGACTACATCACCTGGGGAGAAGCAAGCGAAGACCTGATTGCACGTATGCTTTCAGAGCGTGGAAGAATGTCAGGCGATGCACCATTGACAGATGCTGTTGTCAAAGAACACACACCATATTCAACAATCCAGGAATTTGCAAAAGCAATTGCAAATAACGAAGCACAAGTCAAGGATATCCCTGAACTGAAAAGAGTCTTCAGGTTACATCCTCCTCGTGGTTCAAAGGGTTGGGGTGGTATCAAGCGTTCATTCGTCGTTGGTGGAGCCCTCGGTTCTCGAGGAGAGCACATTGGTTCCCTCGTTGAAAGAATGATTTGAAGGTGATATTATGGGAATTAAAGCAAACAAACACAGAGGACGATGCCGTACGCACGGCCGAGGTCACAAAGCTGGTCGAGGTGCTGGAAAGCGCGGTGGACGTGGAAACGCTGGTATGAACAAGCACCGAGTCATGACTCGAATCAAGTATATGCCTCAACACTGGGGCATGCACGGATTCAACCGACATCCATCACTCCGAAATGTCTCAGTAACTGCAAATGTCGGACAACTTGAAGAAATGGCGAATGGAAAAGATTCGATCAACCTTTCTGAAATGGGAATCGACAAACTCCTTGGAAGTGGACGTATATCCAAAGCCCTAACTGTCACTGTTTCAGAAGCAAGCCAACGAGCCGTCGAAAAGATTGAAGCCGCAGGTGGAACCATCGAACAAGACGGCGAATGGGAAGAGGAATGAACCTCAACTATGAAAAGCACATCAATATCAAATGGATAAGGTGAGACAATGACAAAGCACAAGAAAATCGGATGGGCAGTTGCGTTAACCGGTGCATTGTATTATGGCATGCTTATCTATTGGCAATCAGAAGAATTGGCAGGCTCAGGACAACCATACGAGGCTGCAGTATTTGGGCTGATTTTCTCCGTCTTCTATCTCGGATATTTGTTACTATGTTTCCAACGTGATGTACCTGAATCGATGAAAGAAATGCCCGTGATTGGTCGGTTTGGAAAACTTCTGGGTTGGCTTATCTTTGCAGCCATTGCAGTATGGTATGTCCGACCAAGTGCTTGGGGTGGATATGATGATGGCGTTGGATTTTTCCTCGTAGGTATTCTCTTACTTGGATTCGGTACAGCAGCAATCCTTACTTCATTCATGTGGGAAGGAGAGGCGAGTAGTCGTTTATACGCTCTTCGAAGATTCGTTGATGTGTATCCATCCATCACCAAACCAGACAGGCACGTTCGCTTCAATGAAAAAATGTGGACGACGACATTCGTTCTCATCATTTACTTTGCTATGACCAATGTCATGCTCTTTGGCCTATCCGGTCAAGCTCTTGATTTGTTCAGTGGATTTAGATCTATCATGGCAGGTGCATCCGGTACAATCATGCATCTTGGAATTGGGCCGATTGTTACAGGTTCCATTATTATGCAATTGTTCGCTGGTGCAAAAATCATCCGATTGGATTTGTCGAACAGTGAAGACAAAGCGATGTATCAGGGTGTTCAGAAACTTCTCGTTCTCATCATGATACCAATCGAAGCAATTCCTCAAACATACGGATTCCTTGACCCTAGTGAATGGCTCATCGACGCCTATGGCCTTGGCTGGGCGAACTTTGTCATCGTTGCACAATTGTTTGCGGGCTCATACCTCGTGTTCCTGCTCGATGAACTCGTGAGTAAATGGGGTATTGGCTCAGGTATCTCCCTCTTCATCGCTGCAGGTGTTGCACAATCAACTTTCGTTGGTACGCTTTCACCACTTCCAACAACAGCAGGCGTACCTTACTCGCTACAAAATCCTCCATCAGGTACACTACCAATGATTTTCTACATGTTTAGGGAAGCAACGAATTACGAAATGATTCAAGCCAATGGGTTCGAGACTATTCTTTTGACGCATGTAAATCCAGTTGCCGCATTATTTTCAACTATCGTGGTGTTCCTTGTTGTTGCTTATGCTGAATCAAGTAAACTCGAACTACCGTTGACACATAGTGGAGTTCGAGGACACAAAGGAAAATATCCAATTCGACTTGTCTATGCTTCGAACATCCCTGTGATTTTGATGGCTGCTCTTCTAGCAAATATCAACATGTTTTCGCTCTTGTTTTGGAGTCACCCCACTATGAGCCAGACACCTATACTCGGTCGTAATGGCTGGCAATCCATGTCCGAATATATCGGTTCGTACGAGCCTGGGCAAACATCCGCATCCGGAGGGTTTGCATGGTACGCGAGTATGGTCAACGGCGTAAACGATTGGCTCCTCCCGATTTTAAATCAACAAGGTGATATTTATGGCCACTCCCTCACTCAAATGATGGTTCACGTGCTCTTCTATGTGACCTTGATGACCGTAGGTTCGATGGTCTTTGCTAAGTTTTGGATTGATACTACAAACATGGGTACAAAGGATGTTGCAAAACAAATCGAGCGAACTGGCATGAAGATACCAGGATTTAGAAACAACCCACGTATTCTTGAAAAGATTCTCGAAAATTACATCCCACCCGTCACTTACTTTTCTGGTGCTTTCGTCGGCTTACTCGCTGCTGGAGCAGATTTACTCGGCACGGTAGGTAACGCTTCGGGTACTGGTCTGTTGCTTGCTGTCGGTATTATTTTGCGTACATATGAGCAAATTCAGAAGGAACAGGCTATGGAGATGCACCCAATGTTAAGACAATTCTTCGGTGCTGAATAAGCAGAATTCTACGCCGTTCGCACCCTCAGAACGAATAAGATCAAAATGATTGCTAAGGAATTAAATTTCCTTGGATTTGGAAGATTTTTTTTGAACAAGAATCATCAAAGGTGTCGAGCAGCGCTCTTATTTAGTGCATTTGTCGGCGGGTATCTTGATATAGGGGAGGTTTGTGGACTAGATGCTTGCGTCATAAGATACGGCGTTGACAACAGAGTCCTCGGACAGTGAAGTTTGTCATCTTCTTAAACGCAATGCCGGAACATATGCGATTCCGAGAAACCTCCCACGGGAGCAAGCTCGGGGTCAGGTAGGTGATCGAGATTATGACAATCTTGTGCAAGAAGCAAGTGCGTTCATTCTCTCGCCAAATAACTTAGGTCAGCAAATTCAAAAGAAACAAGCGACAGGTAACCAAAGGATCGAAACAAGAGAAATCTGGTTGATCCTGCCAGAGGCGACCGCTTTGGGAGTTCGATTAAGCCATGCGAGTCGAGAGCTTTCGGAGCTCGGCATACTGCTCAGTAACACGTGGATAACCTGCCCTATCATCTGGAATAACCTCGGGAAACTGAGAACAAGGCCGGATAGTCCACTATGCCTGGAACGGTTTGTGGATGAAGGTAGGATGGGTCTGCGGCGTATCAGGTTGTAGGGGGTGTAAAGGACCTCCTAGCCATCGACGCGTACGGGTGTTGGGAGACATAGCCCGGAGATGGATTCTGAGACACGAATCCAGACCCTACGGGGTGCAGCAGGCGCGAAAACTTCACACTGCAGGAAACTGTGATGAGGGAACTCCTAGTGCATGCACATTGTGTATGCTTTTATTGACTTTTAATCGGTCAATGAATAAGGGCTGGGAAAGACCGGTGCCAGCCGCCGCGGTAATACCGGCAGCTCAAGTGGTCGTCGCTTTTATTGGGCCTAAAACGTCCGTAGCCTGTTTGGTAAATCTGTGGGTAAATCAACCAGCTCAACTGGTTGAATTCTGCAGAGACTGCCTCACTAGGAACCGGGAGAGGTGTGAGGTACTCGAGGGGTAGCGGTAAAATGTTGTCATCCTTCGAGGACCACCAGTTGCGAAGGCGTCACACTGGAACGGATTCGACGGTCAGGGACGAAGCCTAGGGGCACGAACCGGATTAGATACCCGGGTAGTCCTAGGTGTAAACGCTGTGAACTTGGTGTCGGGGATCCGTAAGGGGTTCCCGGTGCCGGAGTGAAGATGTTAAGTTCACTGCCTGGGGAGTACGGTCGCAAGGCTGAAACTTAAAGGAATT